>NZ_AYOY01000166.1 GCF_000508185.1 Sphingobium sp. C100
CCTTCCACGCGATGCCCTCATTCTGAGCCTAAAAACATGCCTAACGCTTCATTAATTTTTCCTACCTAGAAGTAGCGCATCGCTCGGCCTGGAGTACCACCATGAATGTGAACGGAGCAGCCGACGTGCTGGCGTTGCGCAACGCCGTTCTTCAGCGCAATGCCGCGCTTCGCGAGGTTGTCTCACCCCCCGCACCGAATGCGCTTCGTGGTCCCGACAGCTCCGCGCCGCCGTCGAGCTTCGACGCAACATTGCAGACCGCGCTTCAAAAGGTGAATGCGCTCCAGGAGCAGGAGGATACCGTTACCGAGGCCTACGAACGCGGCGACATCACCGACATCGCGACCGTAATGCTGATGCAGCAGCGTGCTTCGGTTTCGTTCGAAGCGACCCTACAGGTTCGAAACAAGGTACTTTCCGCCTATAAGGACATCATGGGTATGGCGGTCTGATCAACTATTTACGCTCTTCAAGCTTGAGCCGGAATCCATCTACGTTGAGGACGAAGCGTTCAATGGGGCGCGCGCTGTACGGGGCGTCGCATTGCGCGGCGATCATCGCGCCGCTCGCGCTGCGCTACAGGTAGCTCGGTTCGTGAAGGTGAGATCTGCGGCGCCTTGTGGGGAGGAGGAGGCGGGGACGAGGCAGCAGGATAGCCGCCATAGCTCCCGCCTTCATAGGCATGGCCGCCATCCCAGCTGACGCCTCCGTGGCTCCCGCTCCAGCTGACGCCGGCACCATGTGTCTTACGCTGCGCGGCCGCTGGCGAGACGGCCAGGAAAGCGATGACCACGGCGCCCAATGCAACACTGAACCTCCCACCCATGCTATTTCTCCTATGCGCCGCTCCGCTGTAACGCCTAAGGCTGCGCTGAACTAACGGGTCAATGGCGGAACAGGCCGCCGAGAAAGCCACCCGGACGATAGCCGCCGTGGCCACGGCCGTGACCACCACCATGATGGCGGTCGCCATGATGGCCTTCATCATACCCGCCCCAAGGTGCGGGCTGCGCATAGCCCGGAGCTGGCGCGGGCGTCTGAGGAGGATAGCCGGCGGGCGGCCTCACGGCGGCTTCGTAGGCAGCGTTCTTCTCGATGATCTTGTCGAGTTCGCCGCGATCAAGCCAGATGCCCCGGCATTGCGGGCAATAATCAATCTCCACGCCTTGCCGGTCGGCAAGGACGAGGTCCACGCGGCACACGGGGCAGAGCATCCCCTGCGCCCGTGTGGTCGTCGGCACTGTCTCATCAGTCATGATGCAATCCTTTAAGAATGCCGCAATCCAAAGCCCATCCTAACTGCGAGCGTAACCTTAGTAGCCGTATCCGCGATACCGTTCATGGCGATCCCGCCGCTCGTGCCTGCGCTCTCGGCGCTCCTCTCGCTCATGGCGATTGTTGTAGCCGTAATCACCACCGCGATTGTACCTGCCCCTCCAGGATTGCCGATAGCCGTGCCCCCGATCGCTGCCGTAGCCGCCATCCCTGCGGATCTGATGGTCGTACGAGGGGTTGCCGCTGTGCCCCCTGGAACCGCCATAGCCGCCATAGGATTGGGCCATCGCGGCCGGGGCGGCGAAGACAAGCGCCGCCGCAGCCAAGATCAAGGAACCTCTCATGCTCACCTCCATAGGATGTGACTAAACGCCACGATAATGAAATTAGCCCATCGAAGTTTAATCGCGCCGGAATGCAACCGACAGGTCCTGTTAACACATACCCGCGCCAAAGTGGCCCACATGCTCACAAGCCTTGTCCAAAGCGCGCATGCTGAGCACGTGGCATCCAAGCTGGACAAACAAGGACAGCGATTAGGAAGCCGAGACGTTCGGATACCGACTGTCCGAGAAGTGTCAGCTACTGCAGTTTATCTATTCTCCAATCTTCACCTCGATCGTGCAGCGCACCGCCTTCTTCCCTTTCTTGGCGGCCTCGCGGCAGGCTTGAAGCGCTTCGCGATTGCCCTCGGCGAGCGGATTGGCCGCGACGATCATCGCCCAGCTCGCCGGCGCGGCGCGCTGCATCAAGTGCTGCCCCGCTTCCCATTGCGTCGGTTCGGCCAGGACGCGCGCGGCCACGCGCTCGGGCCATTGCCAGCTCACCGGCATCAACCGCGCGACCGGCCCCGCCAGCGCCGCATAGAGCAACAGGCCTAGTAGCACCCCACCGATGCCGATCATATACAGCCAGCGGTTCTGCTCGTCGGCACGGCGCGCGGACAGCACCAGGCCGCGCAGATCGCCCATCACGCCGTCCACCGCCGATTTCGACGCCTGGGTGTGATTGCGCAGCGTGTTCAACGTCTCCATGACGGAAGCGTTTAAACGCCCTCCCATATTTTCCGGGGTGAGCGTCATCGCGGGGCTTTTCCGCATCGCGTCGATCTGCTGGACCAATATGCCCAGCACCTTTTCGGTGCGCTCCAGCGTCGGTTCGTAATCGGGAATGTCAATGGCCTCGCGTGCGGCGGTCAGTCCTTCGATGGCGCTGCGCAGCAACGACACCTCGCCGCGCAACTTCTCGAACGCCAACGCTGGATCGTCGCCTATCGGCTGATCCTCGCGATACTCGTCCTCGTCCATTCCCTCTCCTATCGGCTAAGGCCGCGATCACGGCCGATCCCCAGATCGTGTGTCAACTGGCGGCCAAGCTCGCCGCCGCTCATGTCGCGGGCACGGTTCATGCCGATCTCAAGCCCCAGCTCGCGGATGCGGCCGCGCAGGATCGCTTCCATCTGCGGATCGCGCTCAAGGCTTTTCGCCATGCCCGCCATCTGCTGTCCGGCCTTCTCACGGCCCGCCATGTCGCCGGCGCGATAGAGCCGGTCGCGCTCGGCGCTGAGCCCCTGCCAGCGTTCCACGAACCGATCGGCGCGCAAGTTCGGATCGGCGCGCACACGCGCCTCCTGCGCCATCACATCCATCATCGGGCCGCTGCGCCCCGCCGCCGCCTGGCGCAGCAAGGCGGGATCGCGCTGCACCGCTGCCGACAGGTCGCGCGAGGCCCCCGGCCTGATCTGATCGAGCGCCTGGGTCGCGCGCTCGAGCGCGACCTTCTGATGCTCGAGCACCGGCCTCCCCGATGCGTGCGCCTGCAGCACCGCCTCGGCCGAACGCGAGGTTCGTTCGACCGCCCGCACGAACGCGCGCTCCTGCGGGCGCGTAGCGCCTTTCGCCGGCTCGGCCGACAGCTTCAACCCGTCGAACATGCCCCGCCGCGGCTGTCGCTCGGCCGCGGCCTTACCCTCGCCGCCGCCGCGGCTGATCGTGCGAGGATCTTCGCCCATCTGGCGCGAAGATCCTCGCCGGGGACCAAGAAACTCCACGCCCTGCCTTTCGGGCGCATCCGACAAGCGGATCTCCCCGGACAATCCGCGCCGCTTGGCAAAATCGCGCACCTCCATGTCCCGGTCGCGGGGATAATCCGACGCCATATCCTTCGCCCGCTCGCGCGCGAGGGTGCGGACAAGCTCGCGCTGATCGGTGAAGTCGTCGCGGCCGTAATGGAGCTGCACGCCATCCCGGTGCCGCGACAGCGCCACATAAGCCGAATGGCGGTCCATGCCTGGGGTGGCGAGCACATGCGCCTGATCGACCGTCACCCCCTGCGATTTGTGGATGGTCGCGGCATAGCCATGATCGACATGGGCATAGTCCTTCAGGTCAAACGCCACCGATCGGCCATCATCGAGACGCACCGCCATGCTGTCAGGCGACACCCGCTCGACCTTCCCCAGCGAACCGTTCTTCACGCCAAGCCCGCGCTCGTTTTTCAGGAACATGATGCGGTCGCCGCTGGCGAACTCGCGTGGCCCCCGCTCGGCCGCCACGCGCACATCGTCGCCCAGCTCGCCGGCGCCGCGCAGCCGATCGCGCGCGGCCAGGTTCAGATCGCGGACCTCGGCATTGGTATGGGTTAGGATGATCCGGGTCTTGTCCGGATCGGCGCTGCGCTGTGCATCCCATTGGTCCACCAGCTCGGCCCGCGCCTCGTCGCGCGTGTCGGCCGCCTGCACCATCCCATGCTCGGCGTAGGCGTGGACGGCCTCGCCGGTCCTGCCGGTCGCCAGCGCCCTGGTCGCGTCGCGCTGCCAGCCCTCATGCTGCCGGCGAACCTCGCTGATCTCGGCCGCGCCGTGGCGCTCGGCCAGCGCGCGGAACGCCGCGCCCGCCTCGATCGCCTGCAACTGCTCGGCGTCGCCGACCAGCACCACCTTCGCGCCCGCGCGTTCGGCTGCCGACAACACCCGCTCCATCTGGCGTGTGCCGATCATGCCCGCCTCGTCGATCACCAGCACGTCGCGCGGCCCAAGCAGCTCGCGGCCATGGTCCCACTGATATTCCATGCTGGCGATCGTGCGCGAGGCGATGCCCGATCCGCCCTCAAGCCCCTCGGCCGCGATGCCGGACAAGGCCGCCCCGCGCACCTGGTAGCCGGCGCGCTCCCATTCGTCGCGCGCGACCCCCAGCATGGCCGATTTGCCGGTGCCGGCATAGCCGACAACGATGGCAATATCCTTGTCGCCGGTTATATGCGCAAGCGCGGCTTCCTGCTGACTGCCCAGCACCAGGCCCTCACTCCCGGCGGTGGACCGTAAGGACTGCTCCATCGCCGGGAGACCATGCCCCACCCTGTTAGCAAGCCGATCGGCGGCGCATTCCAAACGCTGCTCGGTGTCGATCATGTCTTGGCTGGTAAAGCGGTCCTCGCCGCGCCCGTCCTTGCCCAGCGCCACCAGTTCGGGCGCGCTACGCACCGCACTCATCACCTGGTCGAACTGATCCTTGCCGTCGCTGTGCCGGAACGCGAACTGCGCGAGGTCGCGCCGCGTGAACGTCGCCTGCTGCCGGGTGATCGCGTCGAGCGCGATCTCCGGCCTGGCGATGATCTTCTCGCCATTCTCCCGCGCGATCCGCACATGGTCGTCGGCGCGATCCGCATCCTCACCACGATCGAGGCGGCGCGATCCAGCAGGGCCGATCTTATGCTGCGGCTCAAGCTCGATCCCCTGCGCCTCCAACGTCCGGTGATCGATCCGCGCACCGATATCGAGCGCGGCCAGGCGCTCGTTAACATGGTCCGCCCATGCCTCGCGCCACTCCTTCAGCAGCGCATTGCTGTTCCACTCGCGCACCTTCTGGCCGAACCCGTCCGGCCCCACTTCGCGCATCGACAGCATCACATGCGCATGCGGCTTAGGGCTTCCATCCTTGCCGATGTCCCAATGCACATTGAGGTCCGCGACCATGCCGCGCTTCACGAACGCCTTCTCCACGAAGTCGCGAGCGAGCTGGATACCCTGCTTCTGATCCAGCTCGCGCGGGATCGAGAACTCCACCTCGCGCGCCAGTTGCGCGTCCTTGCGCTTCTCGCCCGCCTCGACTTCATTCCAGAGGCACGCGCGGTCGTTTAAACGCGCCGGCGCGCCTTCGGGCAGCCGCACTTCGGAATGAACGACGCCGGCTTTGTTCGAGAAGTCGTGATTGCGCCCGAGCCGCTCATCGTGCAGCTCGGATGCCGAACGATAGGCGGCCGACGCAACCGCGCTCGATCCGTTAGCGCGACTGATGACCTTGGCCGAGAAATGGTAGATCGCCATGACGGTCCCTATACTGCCTTCCTGAGCGCGCGTCGGCAACGACGTATAAGCGCGCACTCACACTCTCTGCCGTTCGCATGATTGACTTCGCCGCATTTCTGGATCGGAACGGTTCCTCGCGCGCGCGATCGTGCTACGCTGCGGCTCCCGATCATGGGCGCGAGGGAGAGAAGATGCGCAAGGTCCGCGACTATGACGCCGAACTGCGGGCGCTCGGCGACAAGGCCCGCACGCTCAAGGCGAAGAAGGTCCAGCAGCTCGGCGAACTCGTCACCTCCACCGGGGCCGATGCGCTCGACGCCGATGTGCTGACCGGAGCGCTGCTCCACATCGTCGCCGAAGCGCAGGTTGAGGGAAACCGGGAGGCGTGGCGCTCCGATGGCGCGGCCTTCTTTCAAGGACGCGGGCGCAAGGCTGGGCGACGCACTAGCAGCAATGCACAAGGCGGAAACCAAACTGGCACAGGCGAGGCGCAGGGTTGAAGCCGCCGCGCGCCGCGCCGATACGAGAGGATGGGTCGTGGCCCGCCGCGAACGCACGCGCCACCTGATCGAGCTGGGCGGCCTCGTCCAGAAAGCCGGCCTCGTCGATCTGACCGACGATGATCGCGCGACCCTCTACGGCGCGATGCTCGATCTCGCCGCGCGCGCCCAGGGCGAGGATGCCGACAACATGCTGGCGCTGTGGAAGCGGCGCGGCAAACGCGCGTTCGACGCGGAAGCGGAAGGGAGTGACGCACCATGAACAGGCTCGATGTCGAGGCGATCCGCGCCCAGGTTCGCGCGCTCGATTATGTGCGCGGCACCCCCGCCGAAATCGCTCTGTGGCGCGAAGGCGATGCCGAAGCCCGCGCCAATCTCGCGATCGAAGGCATGGACCTCGACGCCGACGAACACGCCCTGTTCGACATGCTGCGCGCAGAAGCTGTCCCCCCTCCCCTCGCCACCGCGATCGTTCTCAAGCTGCTCGATCATCCCGACGCCGACCCGGCGCTGGCGATCTCGCCGGCGACGATCCGGGCGGACGGGTAAGCGGCTATGGAATGGTTCCGCCAGCTCGGCCGTGCGCTCCGCAACCTCGCCCGTATCGCGCGCGAACAGCCGATATGGGCGATCACGGCCCTCGTCACCAGTCCGGTCGCGCTGATCCGCCACCTGTTCGGCGTGGTGGTCCTGTTCCTCATCACCGGCCTGGTGCTGGGCCTCGGCGTGCCGCTGATCCTCGGCAAGCTGCTCGGCCTGCCCCGCGATTCCAACATCTACCAAATCGTGATGATGCTGACGGGCCTGGTCATCATCCTCGTCACGCTCCGCGCCCTCTTCCAACCGCTGATCCTGCGCTATGGCGGTCCTGCCGGCGATGACACCCACGGTTCGGCCCGCTTCGCCACCGATCGCGAGACGCGCCCGCTCGCCCAAAATGGCGAAGGCCTGCTGATCGGCCGCGACCGTAAGTCGGGCAAGCTGCTGCGTTATGCGGGGCCGGCCCATCTGCTGACGATCGCGCCGACGCGCACCGGCAAGGGCGTGAGCACCATCATCCCCAATCTGCTCGACTATTCCGGCCCGGTCGTGTGCATCGATCCCAAGGGCGAGAATGCCCGCATCACCGCCCGCCATCGCGCGAAGTTCGGCCCGGTCCATGTCCTCGATCCGTTCGGGGTGACTGGTATCGCCTCGGCCGCGTTCAACCCGCTCGATCGCCTCGACCCTGCCGGCCTCGATCTCGCCGACGACGCCATGACGCTTGCCGACGCGCTGGTCTATGACGCTCCCGGCGAAGCGGGCGAGGCGCATTGGAACGAGGAAGCCAAGGCGCTGATCGCCGGCATCCTCCTGTGGGTGGCCTGCGACGGACAAGCGCAAGGCGCGGACCGCACGCTGGAAGCCGTGCGCGACTGCCTCACCTTCGCGCCCGATAATTTCCAGAAGATGCTCCGGGAAATGTCACGCAGCACGGACGCGCGGGGTCTGATCGCGCGCGCCGCCAACCGCCACCTGGGCAAGTCCGATCGCGAAGCCGCCGGCGTGCTGTCGGCCGCGCAGCGCCATACCCATTTCCTCGATTCCCGGCGCATGACGGCGGTGTTGGGGCGCTCGGATTTCACCTTCGCCGATGTAAAGGCGCAGGCCACGACGGTCTATCTGGTGCTGCCGCCCGATCGGCTCGCCACCTATGCCCGGTGGCTGCGCCTGATGCTGGCGCAAGGGTTGACCGATCTGGCGCGCGCGCCGGCATCCCCTGCCCGCCCCGTCCTGTTCCTGCTCGATGAATTTGCCGCGCTGGGCCGTCTCGAACCTGTCGAGCGCGCTATGGGGCTGATGGCCGGTTACGGCATCCAGCTCTGGCCGATCTTGCAGGACGTTCACCAGCTCCGCGCGCTCTACGAGCGCCGCGCCGGCACCTTCCTGTCCAATGCCGGCGTCTTGCAGATATTCGGGGTCAACGATCACGATAGCGCCAAGCTCGTCTCCGATCTGCTCGGCCAGGAGACGGTCGTGTTCGAGACCATGAGCCGCGCGATCGACAGCGACGAAACCGGCATATCGTTCGGCGCGCAGCATGTCGCTCGCCCGCTGCTCACGCCGGATGAAATCCGCACGCTGCGCGAGGATTACCAGCTCCTGTTCCTCGCGGGGCAACGGCCGATCGTCGCCGCCAAGCTCAAATACTATGCCGATCGCGAGTTCGCGGGCCGCTTCGACAAGGCGTGAGGCCGTTTAAACGGTGCGAGGATCTCGCGCCGGAAAAAACGGGCGGCCCTGGGAAGCCCGGAGAGCGCTATAGATGGTTCCGACGCCGAAACCCCTGACCTACGCCCGGAATGAGGCTGGGCGGGCCGGAAATCGCCCCTGTGGGGACGTTTCCGCCTCCCCAGCCCCTCTCGATCGGAACGCCCACATATCCGCTTGGCTTTTCTGGAAAGCCATTTTCGACGGTTGGGCTTGGTGATGTGTTGGCGATAGGGGTGTGACGGTCACGGCATACCCCGAATCAACAAAAGCGCGCCGGCGAAGCCGGCTCATTGTGGGGATGCCGGGTGGGAGGATCGCGTAGCGATCCGGGGCGGCCGAAGGCCGCGAGCCGGCGGGGCGGAGCCCCAAGAGGCGGCGCTTTTCTTCCTTTCGACGTCGCCTCAAGCGGGGTGGTCTAAAGTTATCCACAGCCTCGCTCTAGTGTTAATATATGGGTTTAGAGTCGTGTTACGGGATTTGAGCGGTTTTATAGTACGTTGAAAATAAAGGATTAATTGGCGTTTTTGTAATGCGCGGTGAATCCGCTCTGACGAAAAAGCGAATCCAGAGTGACGATAGGGTGAATCCATTCTGACGATAGGCCCGCCCCCTCCAAGCGTAATCGAAATGACGATAGCGCGGGGTGAATCTGAAATGACGATAATCCGCTTGCGTATGTGAAATGACGATAGTAGCTGTGGCGTTCGTGAAATGACGATAGACTCCGCCCCTTCCCTGTTTGACGCGCCGATCGCCGCGCCGTCCACGGCCGTGGACGGCGACGATCGCACGCCGCTGCTGCCGGTGCGGCACCCTAACCAAGACCTGTTCATCTGCGATGTTCTCGACGCCATCCCCAAGGACGACATGGCCTCGATGGAGCATCCGGTTTTCTCGCTCTCGACCAAGCCCGACAACCGGATGCGGCGCTATGAGCATAACGGCAACGTTATCGAGATTATCCCCTCGGGCAAGGGGCTGGCGACGATCCACGACAAGGACATATTGATCTACTGTATTTCGCAGCTCGTCGCGAAGATGAATCAGGGCCAGCAACCTAGCCGCACGGTGCGCCTGCAAGCCTATGACATGCTCGTCGCCACCAACCGGCAAACCAGCGGCGAAGGTTATCGGCTGATGGCCGACGCCCTCACCCGCCTGCGCGGGACCACGGTGCGGACCAATATCCAGACGGGCGGTGTCGAGGAAACGCGGATTTTCGGGCTGATCGAAGAAGCCAGAATCACGCGCAAGACGTTCGACGGCCGTATGCTCGATCTGGAAATCACCCTGTCGGATTGGGTCTATCGCTCGGTCATCAGCAAGAATGTTCTGACGCTTCACCGCGACTATTTCCGGCTCCGCAAGCCGTTCGAGCGGCGCATGTATGAGCTGGCCCGCAAGCATTGCGGCGTGAAGGACGAATGGAAGATCGGCCTGGAGCTGCTGCAAAAGAAATGCGGCTCGAACAGCCCGCTCCGGGTGTTCCGGGCCTTGGTCAAGAAGGTCTGCGAGCATGACGCGGACCACGGCCATTTCCCCGACTATGCGGTGACGATGGATGATGACGTGATCCTGTTCCGCAACCGCTCGGGCCTCAAGTCCAAGCCCGATCCGCTCGCCAACGCCGGCGACGATGCGCCCTATATCGACCCGGAAACCATGCACGACGCCAAGACGGCCGCGCCAGGCTATGACGTGTATGCGCTTTATGACGAATGGGTGTCGTGGTGGCACGACATGGGCAAGCCCGAGCTGAAAAGCCCCCGCGCCGCTTTCCTAGGCTTCTGCAAGAAACGGCACGAACGCAAGCCACTGCGCTGATCGCTTATGTGGACAAGCGTTCATGTTCACATGCAAACATATCGACTGATCCGGCTTTATCACTTTCTGGTCGATAGCTACGGACTCGACTACAGGTGAAGTCCAAGAAAGGATGCGCCGGGAACCGGGTTGAAGGAAATCGGCTCCGCCGCGACGAAACCAAGAGTCTCATACAGCTTGCGCGCGGGGACGAACTTCGCTTGCACATCGAGCCTCATTTCGCTGTAGCCCACAGTGCGAGCTTCCTCGATCAGACGTTCAGCGAGCGCGCGACCAAGATGCCGTCCCTGAGCCTGGGGACGAACATATAGTCGTTTCATCTCGCATATCTCGTGCGTGACTTGGCGCATCGCTACGCAGCCTTCGATTTCCCCCTCCCGGTCCGCAAGCAGCACGCATCCTTTGGGCGCCGCATACTTCCCAGGCAAGTTTGCAAACTCAGCGTCATTATTCTGATAGTCGAGATTGACCGGCGAATTAGCGATGAACTCACGCCAGATGCCCAGCACCGAAGCTGTGTCACGAGGAAAGATCGCGTGCCTAATAACTACCATAGCGTGATTGCTTCGCCGAAAATCGTGGCGGCAATAGGACAGTGTCGTGGCGTTAACTGCCATGTTTGCATGTGAACATGACGACATTGAGTTTAACTTCGGCCCAGGCTCCTTCCGATCAACCAAAGGTGGAAAACATGGGCCGCCACGAACGCGCCTCCAATAACGATCAGGGACGGTAACAGCATCCCCTCCTGCCCCGGCCTCGGCGTTAGGGTCATCGCTGCAACATTGAA
The DNA here is from genome assembly GCF_000508185.1 of Sphingobium sp. C100. Classification (GTDB taxonomy): domain Bacteria; phylum Pseudomonadota; class Alphaproteobacteria; order Sphingomonadales; family Sphingomonadaceae; genus Sphingobium. The sequence goes on from NZ_AYOY01000166.1 coordinate 10,949, forward strand.
CAGCCCCAGCACACAGATCGCAAGGAAGGGCGTGAAGCTGAGAGCTAGAACGCGAGGTGCGGACCAATTCACCAAATTGGAAAGCGGCTCTGATCGTGAAAGCCGCCATTGCATCGGCAGTTTCCTTTCCTGCCGGAAACGGGCGTTTGCCCGGATGGACAATCCGATCATCACCAGTGCGAAGATGGCGGACACGATTAGCACGGCCATGAGTTTTCCCCTAAGCTATATGTTTGCATGTGAACATGCTCACTTGCCTACAGGACTTTCCCCCATCTTTCGGAGCCAGTCGTTGAACGCCTCGGCCATCGCGTCCTGCAAGCTCATGCCGTGCTTGCGGGCGGTCATGTGCATGGCGAACGACATTTCCGGGCTGAAATAGCCCGTCATCGCCTTCTTGCCCTGACGGCTCGGCGCAACCGGGCTGCTGCTCGAACTGCTGCCGGTGCCTACGCCAGTGCTGCCGGCGATCGGCACGGCCGCCCTTCCCTCCGGCTCGGCCGACGCCGGCGTTGGTGCGGGATCGCGATCCCGCAATGCAAGCAATGATCCCTTCCGGCTCATGCGCTGGCCCTCCGCTTCGTTGATGCTTGCATGTTTACATGCTCGCATGTCCACTTGTAAAGCTGGCGCACCTCGTCTGCCGCCTTGCCGTCCGGCTCGATCTCCATCGCGGTTTTCCCCTCGGCCGCCGCGTGACGGAACGCGGCGCGATCCGCGACATGCAGCGGGCAGGCGTCCAGCCCATAATCCTGCACGAGCTGCGTCGCTTCCTCATACATGCGCGGCGCGGTCGGGCTTCCCGCCGTGAAGATCACGAAAGCGGGCTTGCCGCGCATCTTCACAAGGCTGGCGGTCGTCTTGATCGCGGCCAGGTCGAACGCGCTCGGCCGACATGGGATCAGCACCAGGTCGGCCGCCTCGACGGCGGCGCTGGCGGCGCTGTCGGCATGGGGCGGGGTGTCGATCACGATGAACTCCGCGCCCTGCGCCGTCGCTTGCTCGATCTTGGCGGCGAGGCGAGGGGGGGCGCTGTCGATCACGACCGGGGGCGCGTCCTGCCGCCATGCCGCCCATTGGCTCGCCGTCGCCTGCGGATCGAGGTCGATCACCAGCGCGGTATACCCGGAATCCTCGGCGGCTGCGGCCAAGTGCAAGGCGAGGGTGGTCTTGCCCGCCCCCCCCTTCTGGCTGATGATCGCGATTGTTGGCATGTGAATAACCTTACATGAACTCATGTTTGCATGTGGTCATAGCGCAAGCGGCTATCGGATGAAAGGGCAGGGCGTCTAGCCGTCCTCGCCGCCCTCATCCTCGCTGTCATCGTCCAGCGGCTCATGGCTCATCTGGCCGTGATCCTCGATCGGGCAAAGCGGCGCTCCGGCCTGCTCAAGCCATTTGCGCGCGGTCCTCGCGGTATAGCCGCACGTCGCGCACTCGCATTTCAGCATCCGGGTTTTCTGCTTCTTGGGCGCGGTCGACTCCCCGTCCGTGTCGAGACGGGCATGGGGAAGGGGGCCAGCGGCATCGAGGATCGGTGCGACGGCCGCAAGGAACGCCTCGCCGGGGGTGGTGGCGCGCATCGGCCCGACCAACCCCAGCCCCAGCGCGACCCGTTTAAACGCCTTCCCATGCCCTGCCGGGATGCCGACGGCGGCATGGACCAGCTCATGCGCGAGGATGGCCGCGATCTGCGCCGGCATCGCATCGGGCGCGTGCGCTAGGTCCGGGCGGATGAAGATTTCAAAATGCCCGTCCGCGCTAAGTCGGTTGTCCCAGCACTCACCGATCGCCTTGCCCTTCGCGCCTCTGCTGGTGAAGCCGATCGCCACGCGCACGCGGTCGGGCAGGGGGGCGTCCAGCGCCTCGAACAGCGGAGCCATGCCCTGCGCCACGGCATTGAGCCAGCTTTCGCGGGTTTCGTGGGTCATCGTCTTTACTCCCTTCAAATCGCCTGTCCGGCGATGGCCATGCCATCGGCCGGAACACGGACGCCCAAGAACGCCGGCGAGAGAGGGGGCAGCGGGAATCTGCGGGAGTGGTGCGCGGCGCAGGGAGGCACAGCCGAGTGAGCCACGGTCCCGCTGATTGCCGTTGCGGGGGAGAGGCGGCCGGGACCGCCTTTCCCCCCTTCAAACAGGATCGGCGCCGGCACACGCCGGCACTGCTGCGCGAGATCCGCGCAGCGATCTCGCTTCCGCCATGTGGATCGTTACCTTGGGCCAAGACCGCTTGCGGGCTTGGGGAGCGTGAGCGACTAGAGCCACGGTGCCGCGCCAGCGGCAGGCGCATAATCACCGCACCCATTGCCAAAATCAGATTTTGTGACTACACTGGGACTACGTTTTCAGAAGGAAATCCCAATGGCTGTTTCCGACACCTATGTCCGCGCCAGGATCGACAATACGACGAAGGAACGCGCCACCGCCGCGCTGGGCGCGATGGGCCTTTCGATCTCCGACGCTATCCGGCTGCTGATGCTGCGTATCGCCGACGAACGGCGCTTGCCTTTCGAGGTCAAGGTTCCGAACGCCGCGACACGCGAGGCAATGGCAGAGCTGGCGGCGGGGAAGGGGACCAAGTTCGCCAGCGTCGATGCGCTGATGGCGGACCTCCATGCGGACGATTGATCGTTCGACCCGGTTCAAGCGCGACTACAAGCGGGAATCAAAGGGCCGGCATCGAGCGACCCTCGATGCCGATCTTCTGCCTGTCCTGGCCGCGCTCGCGACCGACACGCCGCTTGATCCCAAATACCGCGACCATGATCTGAGCGGCGATTGGGCGGGCTACCGCGATTGCCACGTCAAGCCCGATCTGGTGCTGATCTACGCCAAGCCCGACGACGAAACGCTGCGCCTCGCGCGCCTTGGCTCGCATAGCGAGGTATTCGGATAGATGACGCATATGCGGGCGATCTTCATCCGCCACGGCGAATCTACAGGCAACGCCGGCGTGCCGTGTCACGATCTCGCGACGATCGAGCTGACGGAGCACGGCCACGAACAAGCGCGCCAGGTCGCGGCGAGCTGGACGCAAGCGCCCGCGCTCATCGTCACATCGCCCTATACCCGCACCCGGCAGACGGCCGCGCCGACGATCGCGCGCTTCCCCGGCGTCCCGGTCGAAGTCTGGCCGATAGAAGAGTTCACCTATCTGCAACCGGCGCGCTGGAACGGCACGCGCAGCGCCGAGCGGATGCCGCACCTCGAACGCTATTGGAGCGAGGCCGATCCTGATTATTGCGACGGGGAGGGGGCGGAGAGCTTCGCCACTCTGCTCCGGCGCTGCGAGGCGGCGCTTGCCCGCCTCGCCGCCATGCCGGCCGCTTCGCTGGTCTATGTGTTCGGGCATGGGCAATTCATCCAGGCCGCGCGCGCGATCGTCGCCGACGCTCATCTGGACGATCGGGGCAAGATGCTCGGTTTCTGGTGCAAGGGCGAGCCGCCCGCGATCAGCAACGCGCAGCAGGTAGGGTTCCATTGGCAGGGCGGGCGCTGGGGATGTGCGCCGGCGATCGCCGCCTAGATCAACACCCGCTCCACCTCGTCCAGCGTCACGTCATCGGGCCGGCGGTCATAGAGCTGGGTCGTGCGGGTAGAGCTGTGGTTCGCCATCGTCGCGGCCGTCTCCAACGTGCCGCCGTTTTTCAGATAGGTGGTGATTCCGGTCGCGCGGAACGAATGGTTGCCGATCGCCGTCCCGATCTCGGCCGCGCCTGCGCGCCGGCGCACCATCGCGAAGGCATTGGCTTGGGGCAGGGGGGAATCGCTTAGTCGCTTAGTCCCGCGTGCGATCGTGCGGAACAGCGATCCCTTGCGATCTTCACGCAGCGCGCACCCGTCGATATAGGCGGTCAGATAATCCTCTAGATTGTGATGGCAGGGCATTTCATGGCGCTTGCCGCCTTTCTCGTGCAGTCGGACCCATAGCCGCCTGTTCTGCATGAACACGTCCTCGACCCGCATCGCCAGCGCCGCGCCGATCCGCGCGAAACTATAGACCATCAACCCGATCAGGGCGCGGTCGCGCAGGCCCGCATGGGTGGTCACGTCGATGCTGTCGAGCAACCGCCGCGCCTCGTCCGGGGCCAGCACCGGCGTCTTGCCGCGCCGCTGGCTATGCGCCGGCCCGCGCACCGATCCGGCAGGGTTCACCGGCACGATATGGCCCGTCACCAGCCAGTCGAACAGGTGGCGCACGCCGGCGAGCTGCTGCTTGACGCTGGGCGCGGCCAGCTCGCGCCCCAGCGCCTCGACCCAGGCCGCGACGTGGAGCGGTTGCACGGCCTCAAGCGAGGCGACGCCGCGCGCCTCACACCAGGCCAGGAAGTCGCCGGCCGCGCGCATATAGGCGCGGCGCGTATGCGGGTTGCGAATGGTGACGGCGAAGAATTCGAGAAAGCGCAGCCGCGTGGCGTCGTCGGCCGCCGCGATCAAGGCCGGCAACGCCAGCGCCGGCGAGGGCAGGGGGGCGAGCTGGTTCATCGTGCGATCTTCTGCCAACGGGCCGGCTCGGGGCGAGGCTTCGCCAGCTCCCGGCGCAATTCGTCAAACATCTCATCAGCGGGACGAACGCGGCCCGCCTTCACGTCCTCAAGCCCGCGCGCAACCGAATCGTCTAATATCCGGCGTAGCAGCTCGTCGCGCAAATCGCGGTGCGGCTCCATGTCGATAAAGTTCTTGACGATCGCGAACACCGCCTCGGACGGATCAACGAAATGACCCCGCTCGACCTGCGCCAACAGCCAATCGGCCATGTCGCCGGGTAGATACGCCTCGAAACGCAACCCGCCCGCGCGCGCCTGCTCGCACAGCGCCTTGGCTTGGTCGCGCTCGGCGTAGTTGTCGGCAAAAGCCTCATCGTCATTTTCGATCATGCCGGCATCCCTTTTGCGGTGGATCTTCGGAGGCGTTTAAACGCTCTCTGCGGGGTCGCCGCGATAGCGCACCCAAAGGTCGCCCATCGCGTCGCGGTAGCCCCAGGCATCGGCGTAGGTGGTCGACTCCTGCGCCAGATAGGCCATGACCGTAAGCATATCCTCGGCAATGACGGCATCGACGTTGCACAAGTGGATGATCGGGAAATGCCCGCACTCGTCGCCGTTCCACCAGGCCAGCAGGAAATCCGCGACCTTGCCGGATGCGCCGGTTTCGGCCGCGCGCGTGGACGGCATGGCGATGGCTAGCAAGCGGCCGATCGCCTCGCCGACCTCATCGAAGCTGACGGCCCGGAAGACGGGGCGGCGTTGCGGGGGTGATGTGGCGGCCGTCCCGGTCATACGATCGTGGTCCATTTGAGTGTGTGATAAAGGACATTATCATATATAAGTAGGGTGGGAAACGCGTGTTGTCTCGTTCCCGATACTTCGCGGGGCCTGCACGCTTCATGTGAGCGGCGGTTGGCGTTTGTTGAAACTTTACAGTCCCATCAGGGGCGGTTCTACCGTCGCCTGGTTTGCCATATTGCGCCATCCGGTCGAATCCGGATCGCGCGAAACCAAGATGTAAAACATCAATAACATTAGAAGGCATTGTGTTGATCTCCAGCATGGATTGGCGAGCTTATTATTGTTGGCGTCAAGAAACTCTGTACGAATTACTGTAATTAAAGCATGATGATACAGGATATGATCAGACAGTAAGATGATGTCACAACATAACATCATGGCAAAGCCCGACTATGCGTCACGCGATTTTCGCAAGAGGCACAATTGTCTCTTCCTTTCCAATCCACGAGAGGCTAGATGCGCAGGTTATGAAAGGGTGGCTATCCATCATTGTCGGTATCTTTCTCGCCTTCGGAGTGACGGCGGGGGCGATGGCGCATGCCACCGAGGTGCGCTTTCGCACCAGCGCCGTAGTGTCGGTCGATAGCTGTGAAAGCGCTTCAAAAAAGAGCGACAACGGCCAGTCGGACCCTTCTAAGGCTTCGATCAAGTTTCACGGCTGTCACGGTCACCATATTGGAATTCCGGTGGGAGCTGCGCCGCAACCGGAAGCTGTGCGCACGGACATAGCGACGCCGGCGCGAATCACCCCAGGCATCTCACCCCCGACGCATTCCGACACCTTCCGACCTCCGATCGCCTGACAGCTGAAGCTTTCGCCTGGCCGAGCCGGGCGTGCGCCTTTGGTTTGTCAGGAGTTTTTTGTACATGCATCCTATGTTTGCGCCCGCCATGGCTGCGGCGCTCGTGGCTATATCGGCCACGCCCGCTGCGGCGCAGGTGGACAATTCGGCGGTTGCCGGTCCCACCGTCCCGTCCGGCCCCCTTGAGGTCCGCACGGGACCTCTACCCGCCGTCCTGACGCTTGCCCAGGCGCTCGAGGAAGCTGACGCGAGATCTCCGGCTCTTGCCGCAGCTCGTGCCGATGTTGAGGCCGCGCGCGGGCGGTTGCGTCAGGCGCGATTCCGCTTCAATCCCGTCCTTAACGTCGCGGTCGAAAATTTTGCAGGTACAGGTCCCTATACGGGGTTCAACGGAACGGAGACGACCGTCTCTGTCAATCAGAGGCTCGACATAGGGGGACGGCGGAAAGCGCGGATGACGCTTGGTGAAGCCGAACTTGCCGCTCAGGAATACCGCTTCGCGATCGCGCGGGCCAATCTCGGTCAGCAGGTCCGCAATCTCTTCGCGCTTGGTGTAGCCGCGCGCGACAATCTGGCGCTTGCGCGGGATAATGAAAACCGGGCGCGCGAGTTATCCCGCGTCGCACGCGAACTTGTCGATGCGGGGAAGGAGCCGCCGCTGCGAGGATTGCGCGCCCAAGCAGCGCTTGCACAGGCGACGGCAGCGCTCCGTGGGGCCGAAGCGGACGAGATAGCCTCCCGCCGCTCACTGGCGGCGCTTTTTGGGGTGGACATTCCACCGGCAGAGCTCGCCGGCAGCGACCTGTTGACGCCGCCGACACCCGTCGACGCCATGGCGACACTCGATGTGCGTCTCGCCGAAGCCGAGCGGGTCATCGCTGATGCGCAACTCCGCCAGGCCCGCGCGGAAGGCCGGCTCGATCCGTCCGTCGGCGTTGGCGTGCGTCAATTGCGTCAAACCGGCGATCGGGCGTTGATTGCCAGTCTTTCTGTGCCGCTTCCTGTCTTTGACCGCAACCAGGGCAATGTCGCCGCCGCACGATCTGGCGTGCAAGGCGCTGAGGCGCGCCGCAACAGCGTGCTCGCCAACACACAGGCTGAAATCGCAAATGCACGCGCGGGCTTGGCCGCCGCCGAGGCGCGGGTTGCGGCTCTCGAAGGAAGTGGCATCGGTCAGGCGCGCGAAGCGTTGCGGCTCGCGCAATTGTCCTACCGCGCCGGCAAATCCTCGCTGCTCGAACTGCTCGATGCCCAGCAAGCGTTTGCCTCGACCCAGGGCGAACTCATCGCCGCACGGCGCGCCCGGGCGGAAGCGCAGGCCACGCTCGCGCGGCAGGCGGCAGCAGCCGATGACGTGGATCTGAGCCAATGACCGCGTTTACCGCGAGGCGCCGCCCCTCCCCACCGTTATCGGTGGTCATTGCAAGTAGGGTTCACGGGATCGGGGGAACCGAAACCGAACCTCCTGTCGATCCTGGGATCCGCGCCGCGCCCCGTGCGCCGGACCGCGCCATCCAGCTTTCGTCAATTCCTGACTCACGGTTCGCAGCGAAGCGCAAGCGCCCGCGGCCAGCCCACCTGCTATTCGGAGATGTTGAATGATCACCCAGAATAAACGCCTCCTCGGCGGTGTGGCCGGTGCCGTGCTGCTCGCGGCGGTCGGCGGCTTCTCTGTCGCCCGCTGCACCGCAGACCCGGCTGCCGACACCCCGAATGCCGAAAAGACGGAAGAAGGCGCCGAAGCTCACACCGACCGTCTGCCGATGGCTGCCGAGGCGATCCGGGCCGCCGATATCGCCGTAGAAGCAGTGCGCGCGGGCGGGCTTGGCTCGGAAATTCTCGCCCAGGCCACGGTGGCTGCGGCACCGAATGGCGAGGCGATCGTCACGGCGCGCGCCGGCGGCGCGGTCACGCGGGTGTTCAAGCGGCTCGGCGATCCCGTGAAAGCCGGAGAGACGCTGGCCATCGTGCAAAGCAGGGATGCTGCTCAGATCGCCGCGGAAAAGACGGCGGCCGAAGCGCGCGCGGTGCTCGCCCAGCGCACTCTTGCTCGGGAACGCCACCTCTACGAACAGAAAGTGTCGGCGCGGGTCGATTATGAGCAAGCCCAGGCGGAGGCTGCTGCTGCAGCGGCCGAGGCGAGGCGCGCTCAGGTCGCTGCGAGCGCTGCGAATGTCACGGGCGATGGCAGCGGCGCGATTGTCGCCAGTCCGATCTCCGGACGCGTGACCGCCGAGAATGTGAGTCTTGGCGCCTTCGTACAACCGGAGACCGAACTGTTCCGCGTGGCGGACCCGTCGAAGGTTCAAATCGAGGCGGCGGTAGGTCCGACCGACGCGCAGCGGATCGCGCCCGGCGATCGGGCGATCGTCGAATTGCCCAATGGCAGCACGATTGAAGCCCGCGTTCGAGCGATCACGCCGGGTCTTGCCGGTGAAACGCGTTCGGCAACAGCGGTGCTCGATGTTTCGGGCAGCCTGCAGCCAGGATTGGCCGTGCGCGTGCGGCTGCTGCCGAGCGGTGGCGACGCATCGGGCGGCATCGTGATTTCCGAGGACGCCCTTCAATCGCTGGAAGGCCGCGACATCGTGTTCGTGCGAACCAAACAGGGCTTCCGCGCGCAAAAAGTAACGATCGGCCAGCGCAGCGCAGGTCGTGTCGAGATCACCTCCGGTCTGAAGCCGGGCGAGATGATCGCAACCAGAAATGCATTCCTGCTCAAGGCCGAGCTCGGCAAGGGCGCGGGCGAGGAGGAATAAGTCGTGATCGCAAGTCTCATCGCGTTATCCGTCCGCGCACGCTGGGCAGTTCTTTTCATCTTTCTCGCCATCGCCGGTCTCGGCCTTTGGCAATTGACCAAACTGCCGATCGACGCAGTACCCGACATCACCAGCAATCAGGTTCAGATCAACACCGTCGATCCTCGCCTGTCGCCGGTCGAAATCGAGAAGCTCGTTACCTATCCGGTTGAAATTTCGCTCGCCGGCATTCCGGGTCTCGAAACGACGCGCTCCCTCTCGCGCAACGGGTTCAGCCAGGTAACCGCCATATTCTCGGAATCGACCGATCTCTATTTTGCGCGACAGCAGGTTGGCGAAAGGCTGAGGCAGGCAACCGAGAACCTCCCCGATGGCGTCCAACCGCAGATCGGGCCGGTGACGACCGGTCTCGGCGAGATCGTCATGTACACCGTCGGTTACGCCAATCCCGACGGCAAGGGTGCGAAGAAGGTCGCCGGCGAGCCCGGTTGGCAGCCGGACGGTAGCTATCTTACGCCTGAGGGCGACCGGCTGACCGACGAAGTCGGCAAGGCCGGCTATCTGCGAACCGTGCAGGACTGGATCGTCAGCCCGCAGTTGAAGGCAGTGCCGGGGGTGGCGGGCGTCGACTCGATCGGTGGCTACGCCAAGACATTCGTCGTCGAACCCGATCCGACCAAGCTGACCAATTACGGAATTTCCTACAGCGAGCTCGGCGAGGCCCTGGAAAAGGCCAATCTCGCGGTCGGCGCCAACTTTTACAATCGGGGCGGCGAAGCCTACCTCGTCCGCGTCGATGCGCGGGCGCGTTCGGTCGATGAGATCCGGAACGCGGTTGCAGCGACGCGCGGCGGCGTGCCGGTCACTGTCGGCCAGGTCGCCAATGTCAGGATTGGCGGCGATCTGCGCACCGGCGCAGGCAGCATGAACGGCAAGGAGGCGGTGATCGGCACCGTCCTCATGCTCATCAACGAAAACAGCCGTATCGTGGCGCAGGACGTATCGGCCAAGCTTGATGAGGTTTCGAAGACGTTGCCACCGGGCATCGAAGTGAAGGTCGTGCTCGACCGGGCCAAACTCGTCAATGCGACGGTGGGGACGGTCGAGCGCAACCTCACTGAAGGTGCGTTGCTGGTCGCGGCCTCGCTGTTTTTGCTGCTCGGCAACTGGCGTGCCGCCATCATCGCCACCCTCGTCATCCCGTTTTCGTTCCTCATGATGGCGATGGGGATGAATGCATTTCGCGTGCCGGGCAATCTGATGAGCCTTGGCGCGTTGGACTTTGGCCTGATCGTCGATGGCGCCGTGATCATCATCGAGAACTGTCTCGCACGACTGGCGCATCGCCAGGAGCACGAAGGACGGCTGCTGAGGCTGGGGGAACGGCTCGAAGAAACGATGCATGCCGCGCAGGAGATGATCAAACCGACAGTGTTCGGTCAGGCGATCATCCTTCTGGCCTTCGCGCCGCTCCTCATGTTCACGGGTGTCGAAGGCAAGACTTTCTCGCCCATGGCGATCACCATCATGCTGGCGCTTGTCTCCGCCTTCATCCTCTCGCTCACGCTGGTGCCCGCGCTGGTGGCGCTCCTCATTCGCGGGCGTGTCGCCGAGAAGGAGGTGTGGTTGATCCGCAAGAGCAAGGATCGCTATCTGCCGCTGCTCGACAAAGCGCTCGCTCGGCCGTGGCCATTCATCCTGGGTGGTCTCGCCTTCTTTCTGGCGGCGATACCGGCGTTTGGCCTTCTCGGCTCGGAGTTCATTCCCCAGCTCGATGAGAAGAACATGGCGCTCGCCTCGACGCGCGTGCCGTCAGTCAGCCTCGAACAGTCGCTCGCGATGCAGCGCAAGGTCGAGGAGGCGGTCAAAAAGCTTCCCGAGGTGGAACTGATGTTCTCCAAGACGGGCACCGCCGAGGTCGCCACCGATCCGATGCCGCCGAACGTCTCCGATGGCTTCGTCATCCTGAAACCGCAGGACCAATGGCCGGCAGGCGAGACCAAGGCTGACGTAGTTGAACGCATCGAAAAGGCTTCTGGCGGTCAACTCGGGCAGCTCTACGAAGTCAGCCAGCCCATTGAGCTGCGGTTTAACGAACTGATCTCCGGCGTACGCGGCGACGTTGCGATCAAGCTCTACGGCGATGATCTCGACAAGATGTCGCAGACCGCCAACGAGATGGTGCGGGTGCTGCAGGCGATTCCGGGAGCGAGCAGTGTAAAAGCGGACCAGGTCGGAGGTGCGCCGGTGCTCGACGTGAAACTCGATCGCGCGATGATCGCGCGCTACGGGCTGACCGTCCAAGAAGTCGCCGACACGGTTGCGGCGGCACTCGGCGGGCGAGAATCGGGAATCCTGTACGAAGGCGACCGACGCTTCGACATCACGGTACGCGTTCCCGATGCAACGCGGGTCAACCTCGATGACATCCGCTCGCTCCCGGTGCTCTTGCCCGAAGAATCCGGGGAAATGCGCCGACAGATCCCGCTCGCACAAGTGGCTCAAATACGGTTCACTGAAGGACTTAATGAGATAAGACGCGAGAACGGCAAACGCCGCGTCGTAGTCCAGTTGAATCTGGAAGGGCGCGATGCAGGCTCGTTCGTCCAGGAGGCACAGGCGAAGATTGCTCAGGTTAAACTGCCTGCCGGCTATTATCTCGAATGGGGCGGACAGTTCGAAAGTTTGCAAGCGGCCACAGCACGACTGTCGATTGTGGTTCCGCTGGCTTTTGTTGCCATCTTCGTCCTGCTTTTCATGGCCCTTGGATCGGGAGGCCGGGCGACTGCGGTCTTTCTGACCTTGCCGCTGGGGTTGGCCGGCGGGATTTTCACCCTCGTCTTAACCGGTATCAACTTTTCTGTCTCGGCAGCGGTCGGGCTTATCGTTCTGGCCGGTGTTTCAGTTCTGAACGGTTTGGTCGTGATGACGGCCATTCGTGAACGTCAGGAGCATGGGCTGCCTCTGGTTGAGGCAATCCGGGAAGGCATGGCCGAGAAGATGCGTGCAGTCATCATGACCGGCTTTGTTCCGGCAATTGGCTTCATTCCGATGGCAATCGCCACCGGGACGGGGGCTGAAGTCCAGAAGCCGCTCGCAGTCACAGTTATCGGCGGGTTGATTGCCGCAACCGTTCTCACCCTGTTGGTATTGCCGTCGATTGCGAAGGTGGTGCTCGGAGCAATCGAAAACCGTCGGCGTAAGCGGGACGAGAATGCCTCGCCGATTGCACCAGAACCGGCGTGAAGGAGAAGATTATGACTGAAACGATCAAGCTATTGCGAATCTACACCGATGAGGGCGCCTATCTTGGTGATCGCAAGGTGCTCGAGGTGATCGCATCGCGTGCAAGGGATGCTGGCCTGGCCGGCATCACCGTTCTGGACGCGCGATTGGGTTTTGGCCGATCAGCGCATGTCCACCGCCGTCACGTCTTCGAGAGCGATCGGGCCGTCGTCATCGAGATTGTCGATGAGGAAGAGCGGCTGCGGACTTTTGTCGACGGTCTCGACGATATTCCGGACGTCGGCCTGATGACGCTGGAGCCGGTGGAAGTCCTTGGCGGCAAGGCGCGCCAGACCATCGCGGAGAAGAGTGCATGACAAGGGTCCTCGCGCTGGCGGTCCGTACCGCCGGACGCGAGGTCGCGCGACCGCGCGAACGCTGCCTGACGCACCGTGACTTCCCCTCCGCCTCGCTGGTGGAGGGGGAGACCGCCGCCCACCCGGTCATCCAGCGCATGCGGCGGTCAAACTTCGATCCTTTTAGCTGCGCCGATCGAGCATCTGTCGCGCCAAAGGATCTGCGTCAAATTGGCTCCCGCCCGCGCATTCCGGCCCTTCGGGTTGCATGTCGGCAATCGCTCGGGTGCGAGAAGAGCCGCGTCGTGGGCGCCGCGCCCCTGAGGCGCCCACGACGACAAATTGCGTCTCTGGAAGGTGCCCAATGACGGGTAGGCGCGCGACCACAATTCTCTTCCTGCCAGCCGCTCTGGCCTTAGCAGGCTGTACGAATGCATCGGAAGACCGGGAGGCGCAGGATCACATTCCCGGTTCCGATCCCGATGCCATCGAAAGACATATCTACGTCTGCAGCGACCGCAGAAGCTATCTCGTCGACGTCTTCCGCGATGGCCTGACGATCGACCTCACACCACCGGATGGCAAGCCATTGAGGCTCAGTGCCTTTTCGCAAGACCCGACCTATGTCGGGAACGGGATCACGGCCCGCATTTCGGGACCCGTACTGCACATCGAGCGGGCCAATCGGCCAGTGCTGACATGCCGCCAGAAATTGGGAGGACGCGGATGAGCTTCTCCCACCATCCCGGTTTGCGCGGCCCCTGCAATTTTTTGTCTGGCGTGGCCTTCGGCTCGCCGGCTTTTGCCGGTTTCCTTGGCCTGAAGGGCTGTTGTGGAGACGAAAACGCGATTCGCTGCGGACCGCATACACGCATTAGCTTGTCCAGCATTGGCGCAACCAATGTTGCATTCCGCCCAATCGTCCAAAACATCGGAGACTTGAGATGACCGAAAAGGCCCGGCTTGATCTTCCGGTCATTCTGCCCGGCGTCGCGGATACGGCGGACCGCTGCGTGTCGAGATTGATCGCTCTTCTCACCGCGCGGCCTGGCATCAACGACGCACATGTGCAGGCGGGCAACGGCGAGGAGGCTGTCCCCCAGTTGTGTGTCCACTACGATCCCGAGGCAATCTCGCTGGCCCGGATCCGCGAAATGGTGAAGAGCGCCGGTGCCGAGATCACCGCGCAGTTTGGCCATGTAGTCTGGCAACTCGAAGGCATTTCCCACCAACGCCGGGCAAGAACGGTCGCTGATCGCGTATCCGCACTGCCCGGTGTGATCGAAGCCGATGCCAACGCCGCCGGAACGATCAGGATCGAATTCAATCGCGGGCGAACCTCAGAGCAGGCGATCCAGGCCGAGTTGAGCCGGCTCGGAGTGCGCAGCACTCGCACGGAATCGGACCTATCTCGCAAGCGCGGCGATGAGCACGACCATGGATCGGGCGATCATAAGCATGATGAGCAGGAAGAAGGGCACAGCCATGACCATGGCGGGATCTTCGGCGGTCAAACCGAGTTGATCTTCGCGCTACTATGTGGGGCGCTGCTGGCGAGCGGGTTTGCCGCCGAGAAGCTCACCTCGGCTCCCTCATGGATATCTCTCGGCTGCTATCTTGCAGCTTACATCTTAGGCGGTTGGTTCACGCTGCGCGAAGCGATCGATAATCTCCGGCTGAAACGCTTCGAAATCGACACGCTGATGCTGGTCGCGGCAGCAGGCGCCGGCGCCTTGGGTGCATGGGCAGAGGGCGCACTTCTCCTGTTCCTGTTCAGCCTGGGGCATGCGCTCGAACATTATGCCATGGGACGGGCAAAGCGCGCGATCGAGGCTTTGGCCGAACTCGCCCCGCGCACGGCCATGGTGCGGCGCGGCGCTGGCGGGCTGAGCGAAGTCCCTGTCGAGGAACTCGTGATCGGTGACATTGTGGTTGTGAAACCCAATGAGCGCCTTGCAGCGGACGGGTTCGTGGTGGTTGGTCGATCGAGCGTCAACCAGGCTCCCGTTACGGGCGAAAGCGTGCCCGTCGACAAGGAACCGGTACCGGATCGGTCGCAAGCGGCGGCGCAGCCCGACAAGGTGCCCGCTCAGCATCGCGTATTCGCGGGCACCATCAATGGCCCGGGCGCGATCGAGATCGCCGTGACACGTCTTGCCGCGGACACCACGCTGGCCAAGGTCGTCAAGATGGTGAGCGAGGCGGAGACGCAGAAATCGCCAACCCAACGCTTTACCGACCGGTTCGAGCGGATCTTCGTGCCGTCGGTCCTCGCATTGGTCGTGGTGCTGCTGTTCGCCTGGGTGGTTGTCGATGAACCATTCCGCGACAGCTTCTATCGCGCGATGGCCGTGCTGGTTGCCGCCAGTCCATGCGCGCTCGCGATCGCCACACCGAGCGCCGTGCTTTCCGGCGTCGCCCGCGCCGCCCGCGGCGGCGTCTTGGTAAAAGGCGGCGGACCGCTCGAGAGCCTCGGCTCGCTCACCGCGCTCGCATTCGACAAGACCGGAACGCTCACCGAGGGCCGTCCGCGCATCACCGACATCGTGGCCGCGAGCGGAGTGAGCGACGACGAACTCATGACGATTGCCGTGGCGGTCGAAAGCCTCAGCGATCACCCGCTGGCCGAGGCAATCGCGCGGGACGGGCGGCAGTTTCTCGACGAATTGCCCGTACCTCCTGCAAGCGACCTCCAGAGCCTCACCGGGCGCGGCGTGCAGGCACGAATTGATGGCGACGTCGTGCTGATCGGGAAGGCGGAAATGTTCGGTCAAGATGGCGTCGCTGCGCTGTCGGCCGAGATGACCGCGGCGATCGAAGGCCTTCGCGAGCAGGGCCGTACGACGATGATTGTGCGCAAGGGTGAGCGGGACCTTGGAGCGATCGGGCTCATGGACACGCCGCGAGCGGCCGCAAAAGAAGCCATCGAGCGGCTCAAGGCGCTGGGCATCACCCGCATGATCATGATCTCAGGCGACAATCAGAAGGTCGCAACCGCGATCGCCGCACAGGTGGGAATCGACGAGGCGGTGGGCGATCTGATGCCGGAGGACAAGGTCGAGACGATCAAGAAGTTACGTGGAGAAATGCCGGTCGCGATGGTGGGCGATGGCGTCAACGACGCCCCTGCGATGGCCAACGCCACCGTCGGTATCGCAATGGGTGCCGCCGGATCTGACGTCGCGCTGGAGACTGCGGATGTGGCGCTGATGGCCGATGATTTGTCCCACCTGCCCTTCGCGGTGGGTTTGAGCCGTAGCACGCGCTGGATCATCCGGCAGAACTTGGTGGTCAGTCTCGGCGTGGTCGCGTTGCTCGTGCCGGCAACGATCATGGGGCTCGGAATAGGTCCGGCGGTCATGGCTCATGAAGGATCGACTTTGCTCGTCGTCTTCAACGCACTTCGTTTGCTCGCCTATCGGGACAATGGAGGCGGCAAATGAACAGGCGGGTTGCGACATGGCTCGTGGCCATGGTCCCCCTGGCCATGGCCAGCGCCGCCCATGGCGAAACCCTGCGGCAAGCACTGATCCATGCCTATCGCACGAACCCAAGCCTGACGGGGGCAAGGGCTGGGCTGCGCGCCACCGATGAAGGCGTGCCCATCGCCAAGGCGGCGGCACGCCCGACGCTGAGCGCGACCGCCGATTATCAGGAATTCGTGGTCCGCTCCGCGAACAGCTTTTCTGCTCCCTTGCGCGCCGCCAATGCAAACGCAAACCTGTCCTTCCCGCTCTATCAGGGCGGACGCGTGAAAAATGCGATCCGGGCCGCCG
Organism: Sphingobium sp. C100; assembly: GCF_000508185.1. Classification (GTDB taxonomy): domain Bacteria; phylum Pseudomonadota; class Alphaproteobacteria; order Sphingomonadales; family Sphingomonadaceae; genus Sphingobium. The sequence continues at coordinate 27,158 of NZ_AYOY01000166.1, forward strand.
ATGCGCGCGTCGAATCTGGACGCGCGAACTTGCGCTTCACCGAGGCCGATCTCTTCACCGCGATTGTCTCGGTTTACATGGACGTCCTGCGCGACAGCGCGATCGTCGAATTTAACCAGCAGAATGTCGCGGTTCTCGAGACCAACCTGCAGGCGTCTCAAGACCGGTTCGAAGTGGGCGACCTGACCAGAACCGATGTTGCTCAATCCGAGGCCCGTCTGTCGGTCGCGCGGGGACAATTGGAACTGGCGCTCGCGCAATTGGACGCCAGCCTGGAGAACTATCTGCGCTTCGTTGGCCTTCCCGCGCGCGATCTCGAACAGCCACCGGCCTTGCCTGGTCTTCCCAGATCGCCTGTCGAAGCTGTGTCGCTTGCGATCGAGAACAACCCTCAGCTTATCGCAGCCGAAGCAGATGCGAAGGCGGCACGCTATGACGTCCGCGTGGCCGCCGCATCGCGCCTCCCCAGACTCTCGGCGGTGGCAAGCGGCGGTTATAACAATTATCTGGGCACGCTTACCGGCAACCTTCCCGGACGCGTGTTCCAGCAGGCACAGACCACAGCAACCATCGGGCTATCGGCAACGATCCCGCTATATCAGGGCGGTCTGCCCGCAGCCGAAGTGCGTCGCGCCAATGCGCTCGAGAGCCAGGCACTCGAACAAACCATTTTCGTCGAGCGTCGTGTCGTCGCGGAGGTGCGCGCTGCCTATTCGCGCTATCAGGCGACGCAGGTGGTGATCCAGTCATCCCAGGCTGCGGTGGCCGCCAATGAGCTCGCAGTCGAAGGCGTTCGTGCCGAGAACAGCGTCGGCACGCGCAATGTTCTCGACGTGCTCAACGCCGAGCAAGAGCTCCTCAACAGCCGCGTGCAGCTCGTGACCGCTCGGCGCGACGCCTATGTCGCCGGTTTCACGCTGCTCGCTGCGATGGGCCGCGCGGAGGCACGCGACCTCAATCTTTTCGGCGGGACGCTGTTCGAGCCCGGCTTCAGCCGCCCTTCCGTGAGCGGTCCCATGCTCATGGAAATGAATTCGAGCTCGGCCTCCGATGGCCGAATTGAGTTCGTGCCGACACCTGCCGCACGGGACGCTGAGCAGGGCCCGCCGACGGTCGGGGCAGATGAGCGATGAAGCGGGAGTTGCGACATTGGGAAGTGCCGACGGTCCCGTATTTCGTCCAAGCGGGAAGACGCGCGCGGCGGGACCGTCAGGCGACAATTCTCCCGAACGGAAGCAAGGACATGCAGATCCACGCTCGGACGCCGATCAACTGCAGCGCCCTCCATCTCTGGATCATTCTTCGCCGCGTCGAATGCTTCGAGCGTTGGAACCCCTATGTGACCATCAGATGCGGCTCTCCTGACCCAGGCGCGATCAGATATTATTTCACGAACAATCCGCGCTCAGGCCTGCGCGCCATGTTGACCGGCGTGGCCACGATTGACGATCCGAACATGACGCTCACCCTGAGCTTCGGCACCAGGAAGCATTTCAGGTTTGTCGAGACGTTGAGCATCGTGCGGACGCCCAGCCAGCATTGGCTTCACCACGATCTCACCGGCCAAGGGCTGGGCGTAAAGCTGATGGGCAGGATACTTACCCGCCGGATCGAACCCCTGATGCTCCATGCCGATGCCATGCTTGAGGGCTTCGTGACGCTGTCTGACGTGCTGGCACCGAAGCAAGGCGATGTCGTTCGAGTGGGCAAAGGATCGAAGCGCCAACAGGCGGAGAAAAGCAATGAGCTGAATTAAATTCAGCTCATTGCTGACCAGGCATGTGAAAAAATCGATGTAAGCGGATCGGCCCTGATCCAAGGAAGAGGACCTCGAATATGAATTCGTCCACTGCAGCTAGCCAAGGCATGCTCTGCCCCGTTTGCAAGGTCACTTTGTCAATTTCCGATCGCCAAGGCGTGGAAATCGATTTCTGCCCGCAGTGCCGGGGCGTGTGGCTCGACCGAGGAGAACTCGACAAGATCATCGAACGATCCGAAGCCGCAATGCCATCGCAATCACGTGAAGACGCGCAGCCACGTCCCAGCCGGGCGGGGCACTATGACGATGATCGCCATCGGTCGGGTCACCACGGACAAAAACGCAGGCGCGGCTTTCTTTCGGATTTGTTCGACTGATCCTGCTGCCCGGCGGCGCGAGGAGAGACGCGTGTTTTTAGTAGAGAATGAAACGGTCCTGCATGCCTCGCCGCCAAAGGTGTGGACGGCGTTGACCCGGTTCGACAATTATGAGCGGTGGAATCCGTTCATACGAATTAATGGGCCGCTCGTCTTGGATGGCCTTGTCCAATACTCGTTCCGGCTGAACTCGAAAAAGCGCTTCTTCACGATTGACGCGCGCATCATAGCACTTGAGCCGCAACGACAAGTGACAGTACGTTTTGGATTTGGTTGGCTGATCGGATTTGAGGAGAGCTATTCGCTGGCGCCCGTCCCCGTCGGATCGCAATTGGTCCATAGCTTTCGGTGCATCGGCGTCCTTGCGGGTCTGAGACTCAAGAAGATGAGGCGCAACTTCGGGCAAATGCTCGAGATCAGCGATAGACTGTTTCAACGACACCTCCGACCCGCACGACCATCCAACCCGGCCAAGAAGCGCCCCAGGAAGGGATTCCGTCCAAATGCCTGATGGGATCGATAGAGCTTGGTCCTCCGCAAGCAAGATCGCGGAAGTTAAGGTCTCCATTAGATGAGAACCGCCTTCCCTTTGCAGCCGGGACCACGCCGTGGGCGCGCGCCCCCGCGCCCACGGCGACATCTCCGAGCCGATTGGTCTCCTGGGCGAACTCTTGGAAGGAGGAAGCATGACACGCATATCCGACATCGATGGCTTGCGCACCGGCGGCGCTGTTTCGCGAGGCGCGCTTTTCCTGGCAGTATCCTTTGCCGTTTTGCTGGCGGGGTGCTCCGACAAAGGCGAGCGTGAGATTTCGAATGACGCCGCGAACGTGGCACCGCCACCGGCGATGCCGCCGTCGATCGTCGCGAGCCATACCTATAGATGCGCCGACGGCGGCCTTCTCTATGTCGATTTCCTGCAAGACGGGACCTCGATCAACGTCAGGCGGCAACCTTCCGGCCCGGTGCTTAGACTAAGCACGCCTTCGCAAGGCCTTGCCTATGTGGGCGACGGGATGAATCTGACCGTTAGCGGCAAGGAGGTCAGGATCGACGAACCAAAGAAGGCCTCGCGCACGTGCAAACGCGGATGATTTGTTTCCATGCCTGGCTCATGAGATCGCTACTAATCGCATTATCACTGGCTAACTAGAGCCGCTCCGGAAGGTCTGAAGTATGAATGCATCCGCGCCTCAGGCCACTCTCCGCCGCTTTGCCGGCTACCTTGGTGTCGCCGTTGCAGCCACCATGCCCGCGCTTGTGCTTCGGCTTGCCGGGTGGCGCCCAAACCCGCTCCTGGACGCTGCCCTGTTCGGCACGGCGATCCTTGCAGCCGGTTTCATGCTGTCCTGGGGTGCGGAAGCCGCAGAAAAGCGCGTGAGCCAGGGCCTGATCGTCGCCGCGATCGCGCTGGTCACCGTGCTGCCGGAATATGCCGTTGACTTTTACTATGCCTATGCCGCCGGGCAGGACCCGAGCTCGAACTACGTCCACTACGCCGCCGCCAATATGACAGGCGCCAATCGGCTCCTTGTCGGCCTAGCTTGGCCCTTGATGGTCATCATCCACTGGTTTCGAACGCGGCAGGGTCGGATCGATCTCGCGCCGGTCAACGCGGCCGAGATTACGTTCCTGCTGATCGGCACCGCCTGGTCGTTCACGATCCTGCTGCGCGATGCGATCGGCTGGATCGACAGCGTCGTGCTGGTCGGCATCTTCGCCGCCTATGTCTGGCGAGTCAGCTACCTGCCCAAGGCGGAAGAAGACGAGGAGGACGAACCTGGTCCCGCGGCGGCGCTAGGTCGGCTGTCGCCGGCGCGCCAGTGGGCCGCGATGGCCGGACTGACGGTCGTCGCGGCGACAGTCATCCTCGCCTCGGCCGAACCGTTTGCCGAGGCGATGGTCGATTCAGGGCGTCTGATCGGGATCGACGAGTTCCTACTGATTCAATGGCTCGCGCCGCTCGCCAGCGAGGCGCCTGCGGTGACGATCGCGGTGCTGTTCGTGCTCTCGGGACGGGCGGCGAACGGCCTCGCCACGATGATTTCGGACAAGATCAACCAATGGACCCTGCTGGTCGGCATGCTGCCGCTTGCCATGAGCCTCGGCGCCGGCAGCTTGAGCGCGCTCCCCCTCGATGACCGTCAGCACGAAGAGTTTTTCCTGACGGCGGCGCAGTCGCTGTTTGGGATCGCGCTGCTGCTGCGGCTGAGACTCGGCATGTGGGGCGCGCGGGCGCTGGCCGGCTTGTTCACGGTCCAGGTCGGGCTCACGCTGAACTTCCTCGGGGACGAGGCGCGGACAATTGCAAGCCTGACCTGGCTGTCCTGGGGCTATCTGGCGCTAGCCGGGGCGCTCCTTGTGTTCAACGCGCGGTCGCTCGGACACCTGTTCAAGGTCGGGCTGTTCGCAAAGCACCCGGCGGTCCACCCCGGCGCGTCAATCTCGCCCGTGAGCGGGTCGCCGGCGACATGAGCCGTCAATGTCCTTCTCGGGTATTTGGCCGAGGGTGTCTGCGTCACGTCGGCTGCCACAGATTCGTAGGCATTCTGAGGGCATAGCGTGGATGGTA
>NZ_AYOY01000167.1 GCF_000508185.1 Sphingobium sp. C100
CGGCCTGCAGGGGGGCGCCACGCAGCGGGAGCTGGCCACATCGCTGATCCACCAGAAGGTTCGTCGCTACAGCGCCGCAGACTGGGTTGAAAGCAGAGAACGCAAGCGGGTGCGCCGCTGGATCGCCGAAGCCGTCGAGCTGCGCGACGGCGGCTATGTCCGCCTGCTGCGTGGCGGCTGAGGGGGACGTTTTCACGCCCACCGGCGCTGTCCCTTCTTTAGACAGCGGTCATTTCGCCATCATCGCCTCCTGACCGCCGGCCTTCCTTGCGGACGCCGGCCATCACCAGGAGGATCATCATGACCGAACCTGTGGCCGTTACCACACCGCGCTACCTCAAGACGCCCGATGCGGCGATACATCTCGGCTTGTCAGCCCGAACACTGGAAAAGCATCGCTGTTTCGGGACCGGTCCGGTGTTTCGCAAGCTGGGCGGCCGCATCGTCTATGCGATCGACGACCTCGAAGCCTGGGCGGCGCTGGGCACCCGTCGCTCGACCTCCGACACTGGCAACGGCGTGGTCCATCCCGCCAAGCGCCTGCCCACCGATTGCGTTCGGCGCTGACAGGCCCATGCAGGCTGCACGCCCCCATTCCGGTCGAACCAGCGCCGAGCGGACGCAGCTCGAGCTGTTCCGCTCTGTCCCCGGCGACCTTGCCGCGCGCGACGCTCAGGACCTGATGTCCTGGCCCTTCTTCAGCTTGGCCAAGACCAGACGGCAGGCACCGATCGACTTTCGCATGGGTGCGACATGGATCTCGGTCGAGGCCGTCCCCGAGCATGGCATGGCAACGATCTGGGATGCCGACGTGCTCATCTGGGCCGCCAGTCAGCTCGTTTCGGCGCGGGATGCAGGGCGGCCGACCTCGCGGCTGATGATGACGACGCCTCACGAGATACTGGCATTCACCCGGCGCGGCACGGGTAAGGCGAGCTATGAGCGGCTGAAAGCAGCGCTCGACCGGCTCCAATCCACCACCGTCGCCACATCGATCCGACAGGAGCACCAACGCCGACGCCATCGCTTCTCATGGATCAACGAGTGGCGCGAACTTGCGGATGGCAACGGCCGTGCGCTGGGCATCGAACTGATCCTGCCCGACTGGTTCTATGCCGGCGTTCTCAATCGCGCGCTCGTGCTGACGATCGACCGTGCCTATTTCGACCTGACCGGCGGCCTTGAACGCTGGCTCTACCGCCTCGTGCGCAAGCATGGCGGGCGGCAGACGGGTGGCTGGAGCTTCGATGTCCCGCACCTCCATCTCAAGTCGGGCGTGCTCTCGCCGCTGCGCCGCTTCGCGTTCGAGCTACGCGCCATCGTCGCCCGCCAGCCGCTCCCCGGTTACATTCTCGCCCTTGAACATGCGCTCGGCCGCGACCGGCTGAACTTCACACCGGTTCCGGTCGATCCGTTCGATGCCGCTATGCGCCGCGTCGGTCTCAAGCCTGTGGCGAACCGGCCATGAGACACGGACTATCAGGAACGCCCGGAGTCGGACGATCAGGAACGCGAAACACGGACTATCGGGAACACTTTTTCCCCGAAAACCCGCAGAAAACAGCGCCGAATCGGCCCCTCTCTAACTATCCTAATAGAAAAGAATCCTTCGGATTCTTGCTAACGACGCGCGCGGCTGTGGAAGGCACGGCGCCGTTCGGCCAGCGGCCCGCCCGCCGCCATCGCGCAGCGCCCATCGCGACACTTATCCCCGGAGACAATCGATGACCGACGACCGACCCCCGGCCGTCCGCCCCGGCGGCGCGTCCAGCGCGCTCACCCGCGACGGCCTCACCCATGTCGAGTTGACCTGGATCGAGAAGAAGCTGGAGCACTGGATACGCTTCGGCCGCATCGCGGAGGATCGCGTCCTGACACGCCGAACGCGCGTCGTCGGCTTTCGGCCAGGTGCGATTTTCGCCTTCGTGCGCTGGGCGTCCAACGACTTCGGCACCATCGTCTCGCGTATCGACGTGGTGCGCGCGGTGGCGGCGAATGAGCCCTACACCACGCTGCCCTTCGTGCGGCCGGGAGGCGATATTCTGCTCAAGATCGAAGGCTGGCCGAAGGTGAGCCAGGTGCTGGCCGCGATCGATGCTGTGGAGGCCGCCGGTGTCGATCCGTGCGACGCCGCGCCCGATCACTGGCGGCATGTCCACCAGCGCATCGCTGCCGGACAACAGCCACGGCTCTACACGGCCGAGCGCCATACCGCCTGGCTCAAGCGCCGGGAGATCGAAGGATGACCCGCGGCCGCTACGCCCTGGCAACGGCCATCGCCGCGTCGGCTTTCGCGGTCTCGTTCGTCGCTGTCGCCATCGTCCATCCGCGGCCACGTCTCGTCTGGAACGCCAGCGCCAGTGCGCCGATCGGTCTCTATCGCATCCAGCCCGACCGCGATCCGCCCACGGGCGCACTGGTCGCTGCCATGCCGCCCGCCGGACTCGCGCGCTGGCTCGCCGGGCGCGGCTATCTGCCCGCCGGGCTGCCACTGCTCAAGCACATCGCCGCCAAGGCCGGACAACGCATCTGCCGGCACGGCGCTGTCGTGAGCATCGACGCGCGTCCCGTCGTCATCGCCCGCGCACGCGATGGCCGAGGTCGCCCACTCCCGGTCTGGCACGGCTGTCACACGCTGCAAGCTGGCGAGCTGCTGCTGCTCAACCCGGCGGTCCCGGACAGTCTGGACGGCCGCTATTTCGGCCCGCTGCCGACGTCAGTCGTCATCGGACGCGCCCTGCCGCTGCATCTCAGCCCGCCCTCCGCAACGCTTTCACCCGTCAAGCCCGAAGGAGACCGACCATGCCCGTGAACATCTTTGAGCCGACCGACAACGGTTATGCCGGCCGCATCCGGTTGTTCGCGATCGACGAAGCGATCCTGCTCGTTCCGGCCGAACCGAGCGACGCCGAGAACGCGGCCGATTACCGCATCCATCTTGACGACGCGGACGGTCCGATCGTCGGTTTCGCCCGCAAGCGCACCAGCGAACGGGCCGGCGACTACATCGCGCTGGAAATCGAAAGTCCGCTCTTTCCGCGTTGGCTCAAGCCCAAGCTGTTCCGCGCGGATGCCGAGGGCCGGACGTTCCGGCTGTCGTGGCGCCACCCGCGATCGAGCCAGGACCGGAGCTGATCGGTGTCTGACCCGATCATCCCCATGTTCGCGGATAAGCCGTCTCATCCCTCCGTCCCGCTCGGTCCCGGACCGGCCGGTGCGCGCAGCAAAGGTCAAGGGCGGCCACCGGCCGGCGCTCAGCGCGCACCGTTTACCGAAGCGAGCACATTGGCAGGCTGGCGGCGAAGCGGAGTCGGATCGCTTGTCGGCCTGATGATCCTGCTGCTGGCCTCGCCTGGCGCGGTGCTGGCGCAGAATGCGCTGGCTGGAGAGACAACCGCGAGCACCCCCTATGCCGCACCCATCGCCGAGGCGGCGCAGCGCTTCGACATCCCCGAGCGCTGGATATGGGCCGTGATGCGCGCGGAGAGCAATGGCGACCTCCGCGCCGTCTCCACGGTCGGGGCGATGGGGCTGATGCAGATCATGCCCGCCACCTGGGTCAGCCTGCGCGCACGTTATCGGCTCGGTTCCGACCCGTTCGACGTGCGCGACAACATTCTGGCGGGCGCGGCTTACCTGCGCGAAATGTACGACCGTTATGGCGACGTGACCGCCATGCTGGCCGCTTACAATGCTGGCCCTGGCCGCACCGACGAATATCTTTCGCGCGGCCGTCCGCTGCCTGTAGCCACGCGCACCTACATCGCGAACTTGACGTCGATCACCGGTGGTTCGGACGACACCCAGCTCGCAGTCGCGCAGCCGCCTGATCCCTTTGCCTGGCGCCGCGCGGCGCTGTTTCCGGCACGCGCGAGTGGGTCTTCTACTGCCGCCACCGCACGTTCGGAAGGTGCGCCGACCGTTCCGTCGGCCGTCGCCGCGGGACCTGTCGCGTTTCGCCAAGCCAGCTTGTTCGTCCCGCTTTCCGACGAGATCGCACGATGATCGCGCATGATCGTCAGCGTTTCGGCCGTCCATTTGCCGTCAGTGACGGTATTCACGCGCCCTGGCGTTGCCAGTCGCAGCGTGGCCCAGCGCCGGAAGGGAGAAGGCTTCAGCTTTTGCAGGGGAAGGGTCGAGGGCAAGATAAAGGGCGGCAATGTGCGAAGCCCTTGCGCCCCGGTCGTAGCCTTGATTCTCAAGGCTTTTGGGCATTGCTGCGCAATGTGTGCGGAAATCCCGCACTGTGCGGCACTATCCGAAACTCAGTTTCCGCCTCGGTTTTTCGCACTGTGCGGAGCGCCGCAGCATGAGTGGCGACGAGAATTTCCGCATTCGGCCTGGCCGCATCCGCTCGCGTGGCAGCCAACGTGCGCGGCCGATCATCGCGCAGGCGCTTGCCGCCGCGCAGCGCGCCGGCGGCCATATCTCGCGACGCGGCCGGATCATTGCGCCGGGCCGTTCGACCTTCGGCCGGGGCCGCGTTGCCAGCCTGAGCGCCACGCACCGGCTCGGCCACCGATCGCGCCAGGTCGTCGTCAAGGCGCGGGTGGTCCGCCACGGCGGCCGCGCCTCGCTCGCGTCGCACCTCAACTATCTGCAACGCGACGGCGTCACCCGCGACGGCGAGAAGGGCGTGTTGTTCGGCGCCGATGCCGAGGGCCTCGATCGTAACGCATTCGCCGCGCGCTGCGAGAACGACCGCCATCATTTCCGCTTCATCGTCTCGCCCGAGGATGCGCCCGACATGGGCGACCTCAAGGGCTTCACCCGTGAGCTGATGACGCGAATGGAAAAGGATCTCGGCACCAGCCTCGACTGGCGGGGTGTCGAGCACTGGAATACCGACAATCCCCATATCCATGTCATCGTGCGCGGCGTCGCCGAAGACGGTCAGAACCTCGTTATCTCGCGCGACTATATCGGCGAGGGAATGCGCGCCACCGCGCGCGAGATCGTCACCCGCGAGCTGGGACTGCGCAGCGACCTCGACATCCGCGCCTCGCTGGAGCGGCAGGTCGACGGCGAACGCTGGACCGAGATCGACCGCGACCTGTCACGCACGATGCAGCGCGATGGGGTGATCGACATGGCACCCGAGGCCAGCATGCGCCGGGACGGCGACCATGTGTTGAAGATTGGACGGCTGCGCAAGCTGGAGGGGCTCGGCCTCGCCAGCGAGATCGCGCCGGGTCAGTGGACGCTTGCGGACAATGCGCAGGCCGCGCTGCGCGAGCTGGGCGAGCGCGGCGACATCATCAAGCGGATGCACAAGGCGATGAGCGACCGCGGCGTTGACCGGGGCGCCGCCAGCTATGTGCTCGAACCCGATCCCGCCCAGCCCGTCATCGGCAAGCTGGTCGACCGCGGGCTCCATAACGAGCTGACCGGCCGCGCCTACGCGATCGTCGACGGGATCGACGGACGCATCCACCATGTCCAGTTTCCCGACATCGAGGCGACCGGCGATTGCAAGCCCGGCGCGATCGTCGAGCTCCGCCGCTTCGAGGACCGCAAGGGCCGCCAGCGGGTGGCGCTTGCCGTGCGATCAGACCTGGATTTGCCGGGACAGGTCCATGCGCCGGGAGCCACTTGGCTCGACCGCCGTAACCTGTCGAGCGAAGGCCGCGATCTCGGCGGCGGCTTCGGGACCGAAGTGCGCGCGGCGATGGAAGCGCGCGCCGAACATCTCGCTGATATCGGCCTGGCGCGGCGACAGGGGCAACGCATCATTTTCGCGCGCGGCCTGCTCGATAGGCTGACACGCCGCGAACTGGATACGGCGGCCAAGGACCTGTCGACCGAAATCGGTCTGCCGCACACGCCGTCCAAGGCCGGCGAATATGTCGCCGGCACCGTGCGCCAGCGCCTCACGCTCACCTCGGGCCGCTTCGCCATGATCGACGACGGCCTGAGTTTCCAACTCGTTCCCTGGACCCCCTCGCTCGACCGCCAGATCGGCAAGCACATCTCCGGCGTCATGCGCGGCGACGGCGGCGTGGACTGGTCGCTCAGCCGAGGCCGGGGACTCGGGCTGTGACCTTCCAGGGAGATTGAATATGCCCGCCAGCAAGATTCTGTGGGGCCAGGTCATCACCGTCCTCATGATCATCGTCGTGACCGTCTGGATCGCTACCCAATGGACGGCCGCGGCGCTCGACTATCAGCCGCAGCTCGGCCCGCCCTGGTTCGTCGCCTTCGGCTGGCCGGTCTATCCACCTTATGCCTTTTTCGTCTGGATGTTTTTCTACGACGCCTATGCGCCCAAGATATTCGAGACCGGCGCGCTGATCGCCGGCTCCGGCGGCTTTCTCGCCTTCATCGTCGCCATCGCCATGTCGGTGCGCCGCGCCCGCGAACTGAAGAACGCGGAGACCTATGGCTCGGCCCGCTGGGCGGAGCGCCGGGAAGTGGAGGCTGCCGGCCTGCTCGGGCCGAACGGCGTCACGCTCGGGCGGCTCGGACGCGATTATCTGCGTCACGACGGACCCGAGCATGTCCTGTGCTTCGCGCCGACCCGGAGCGGCAAAGGGGTTGGCCTGGTGATTCCGACGCTGCTGACCTGGCCGGAGAGTTGTATCGTCCACGACATCAAGGGCGAGAACTGGCAACTCACTGCTGGCTTTCGCGCACGCCACGGCCGCGTGTTGCAGTTTGATCCCACCGACGCGCGCTCGGCCGCTTACAACCCGCTTCTCGAAATCCGCAAGGGCGCCCTGGAGGTGCGTGACGTGCAGAACGTCGCCGACGTGCTGGTCGATCCCGAAGGCAGCCTTGAGAAGCGCAACCACTGGGAAAAGACCTCCCATGCGCTGCTGGTCGGCGCGATCCTGCACGTCCTCTATTCCGGCGAGAACAAGACCCTGGCCGGGGTTGCCGCCTTCCTGTCGGACCCGCGCCAGCCGATCGAATCCACCCTGCGCGCGATGATGACCACGCCGCATCTCGGCGAGGCTGGCGTCCATCCCGTGGTGGCCTCCGCCGCGCGGGAGTTGCTCAACAAATCGGCCAATGAGCGATCCGGCGTGCTCTCGACCGCCATGTCGTTCCTCGGCCTCTATCGCGATCCGGTTGTCGCCGAGGTGACAAGCCGCTGCGATTGGCGCATCGCCGATCTGGTTGAGGGAACGCTGCCCACCACGCTCTACCTCGTCGTCCCGCCCTCCGACATCTCACGCACCCGGCCGCTGATCCGGCTCATGCTCAATCAGATCGGGCGGCGCCTCACCGAGGATCTGAAGCCCGCGGCCGAGCGCCACGAGTTGCTCATCATGTTCGACGAGCTACCCTCCGAAGGGCGTTTGGACTTCTTTGAAAGCCAGCTCGCCTTTATGGCGGGCTACAAGATCAAATGCTTCCTGATCGCGCAGTCGCTCAACCAGATCGAGAAGGCTTACGGCCCCAACAACGCGATCCTCGATAACTGCCATGTCCGGGTCTCGTTCGCCTCGAATGACGAGCGCACCGCGAAGCGTATCTCCGACGCGCTCGGCACCGCCACCGAGATGCGCGCTATGAAGAACTACGCCGGCCACCGGCTGTCCCCGTGGCTGGGACATCTGATGGTGTCGCGCTCCGAGACCGCCCGCCAGCTCCTCACGCCCGGCGAGGTGATGCAGCTCCCGCCCGACGATGAGATCGTCATGGTCGCGGGTGTGCATCCGATCCGCGCCAGGAAGGTTCGCTACTTCAAGGATCGGCGGTTCACCGAGCGGGTGCTGTCGCCGCCGGACCCGAAGGCCGGCCTCGGCAAGCTGCGCCCCGATGACTGGAGCGATATGCCGCCGATCGCGGCGCCGCAGATGCCGGAGCCGACCGAAGATAAGGCGCCGAAGACACCGAAGAAGAAAAAGGCCGCCAAGAAAGCGGCAGCGGAGGACGATGCCGGGAATGCCGACGTCCGCCGCGAACCGGACATGGAGCGCCACATCGACATCGCGCCGCCGCCGGTTCCAGCGCCCGCCAACGAGTTCGAGCTGGACGATCTGGAACCCGATACCGACGCGGCGCGGCAAGCGGCGGTGCGGCGACAGATACAGGGCATGGCGCGGCAGGCGTCGCTCGATCCTGAGGACGGCATCGAGCTATGACCACCAAGACGCCATTCTCGGTCTATCTCGACCCCGAGCTGATGCAGGCGCTCGCCGCCTATGCCGACCGCCGGGGCAAGTCGCGCTCGCTGGTCGCCGAGGCGGCCATCGCATCCTTCCTGTCGCCCGATGCCGACGAGCAGCGCGAGGCGGCCATCGCCAAGCGGCTTGATCGGCTCGACCGGCGCCAGACGCGGCTGGAGCGCGATGTCGGGATCGGCGTGGAGATGATCGCGCTGTTCGTTCGCTTCTGGCTGTCGAACACACCGCCGCCGCCCCAAACGGAGCGCGCCGCGATGCGCCGCCAGGGTGGTGATCGATACGACGCCTTCATCGAAGCGTTGGGTCGTCGCCTCGCGAAAGGTCCGAAGGTTCGGCAGGAGATCGGCGAGGATATGGAAGCTGCATCATAAATGACGGGTCATGGGACAGGCCGGAACGGCAGGGTTCGGGGCGCTTGCCGAGAGCAGCCGCTCAATGCTGTAAACCGGCGGGCCAACTGCGCGCGCCATCTCGATTGTTTCGTGCACAGGTGGCCACTGCAGCAAGGTTTATATTTGTAAATGTTCAGTAGACGAGCACGAGAGCTACCCTCTAGAATCACTATGTTTACTGGAGTCAGTAGCTAGACACCGAAAGAGTTCCTATGACCCCACAGTCTCATCAAAGTGTAACGCAACGTGTAATCGCCGATATTTCGGCGCAGGCTCGATATGCCGCGCAAAAGCATAAGGCCGGAAAACTAGGACTGACCGTGCCGGACGCATTTGTCCGGGGCATTCGTCATCTCGGATATCGCAGCAACGTCGAAGCGATCGCCGAACTCGTTGATAACGCCATCCAAGCCTATGCAGAGCATGTCGACATCGTCTTCGGCTACGAAGGAACCGAGTCAAAAAAGAAACCAACTCAGATCGCGGTTCTCGACGATGGACACGGGATGACGCCGGACATGATCCAACTTGCGATGATGTGGGGCGGCACACATCGGGAGAATGATCGATCCGGCCTGGGTCGATACGGTTATGGATTGCCCTGTTCGACGATGAGCATCGGCAAGCGCTTCACCGTCGTCTCGAAGGTCGCCGGAGGCCTTGCCAAACAGGTGACACTTGATCTCGATGAACTCAACGGTGGCAAATATACCGACGACGACGGCGATACGGTTATACCCTCACTGTGCGATGCCCAAATTCCAGATTTTCTGACGGACTATATTGACCGGTTCTATCCCGATGGTTGGAATTCTGGAACGATCGTTTTGATCGAGAAGCTCGATCGCCTCGACTGGGCGACGACGCTGGGCTTCGCAAAGCATTTGAACCGGCAATTCAGCGTCACATATCACAAGCTCTTAGCGTCGACCCTCATCTCTATCGATGGCGACCCCATCTCGCCGACTGATCCTCTCTTCCTGAATTCAAGTGACCTGCTTTGCCAGATTGATGACGATCGAGCCGTCGAGCTTGAACCCGTAAAGTTCGACGTCGCCATGTCGGGCGGCTTCGGCAAGGTATTTCTCCGCTACTCCTATCTACCGCCGAGTTTTGCTTCGATCGACAAGAACAGGGATGCCGTCGGGCTCAACGCCAACGAAAGATTTCCTGTCCTGAAAGATTATCACGGCATCATCTTCAGCCGGAACGGTCGCCTCATCGACTGCAAGACCAAGACACCTTGGACCACCTTCATCAACAACGATCGCTACATCCGGATCGAGGTTGAATTCCCGGCGTCCCTTGACGAACTTTTCGGCGTGACGACGGCGAAGCAGCAGATCTCAGTGTCGCCGGAAATGTGGGACCGGCTACGCGAGGCCGGGCTGGTCAAGGCAATCGAGCAACTTCGCGGCAGGGTTCGATCGCTGAAAAGCGAGCGCGCCCGCACCCCAGCCATCGCTCCCACGTTCGAACGTAGCAATCCTCGAAGTTCGATCGGGCGATCACAACCGACTGTGCATTCGGAGATTCAGCAGAAGGGCGCCCCCCCCTCTCTCCTCCTACGTACAAGCAGCGGCGCGCTCGGCATCAACCTGGCCCACCCGGCATTCGGCGGCGGCGACCAGCCGGATCCGGTCGCACTCCAAGACGCGCTCGAAGCCCTGCTTCATGTCCTCGACGTTAGAGGTCGCGAGCGCTCGGCCGCGCGGCGACAGATCATCTCCGAAATACTCAGCGACTGGAGCCAGTCGCTCGACCCGGACCTCTCATCTATCGCGAACATTTTATCTCCTTGAATCCGTCAGGTTCCGCGCTCAAGCGCGCTGGAGTTCCACCCCGATCTTTGGCATAATCGGGCTAGGAGAACGTTTTGTGCAGGGGGATTGCGATTGATGTCGGAAGGGAAGTTGCGGTTGAGTCCAGGGCAAGTGCGAACCGTATCCCCTTTCTTGCGCATCGATCAGAAGCGGGAGTTTCGCAGCCTCCTAACGTTCGAAGGCGCACCCCAACCTTCTTTCGCCGAGGAACTGCGCACGCTGGCGCGTCGCTATATTGATGATGGCGAGAGCCGGAAGCTCCGCACCGTCTGTCTTCTCGTCGCCGATCTCTTCGAGCAAGGCTGGCGCGTTGCCGTCGAGGACGATCACATTCTCTTCGAGGCGCCAGGCATCACGCGGCAATCGGAGCAGTCGGTCGACGACGTGAAGCGCCGCGTTCGCGACGCACTGCAGGCCGCCCGCCAACGGCAACTACGGGAACCGTCCGTCGAAGCCTTCCTCCGGCGCATGGAGCGCCGCACGCTCCGCGCGCCCGGGGTGCGGAGTTGCGTCCTCGATCTGGTCGACAACGGGTCCGACCTCGCCACCGAGTTCCGACGGATCGCGTCCCTTCCCACCGATCAGCAGGAGGCGGCGTTGGCCGACGTCGTCGATCCCGTCGTCGAGATCTGCAGGGCACGTGACCGCTGCTCGGCGACCGGCTTGCCGCTCAACGACATATGGCGCTACTTCCGCCACACTTGGGCGCACGAATATCGCCCCATCCCCGGCCGCCAGTTGCTGGTGTTGATCCGGAACGCTGCTCGCCCAAACCGCCCCGTCATGGGCATCGCCATGCTCGCGAGCCCTGTCATGCGGGTCACAGCCCGCGACCGCTGGATCGGTTGGCTCCGGGAATCGATGGAGGCGCGCTTCCTCGCCGGTGAATGGGCACCCGAAGATATCGCCAAGGCATTCCTGGACCGGATCGATGCGTCGATCGCCAATCTGCGGTGGGACGACCTCGCGTCAAAAAGCGAGATTCGCTCGCCAGTAGAAACGACGATCCTGCGGTTGGAGCAGAAGGCCTCGGGCGCGGCCTACTCGCGCGAACTCCAGCTACGCGCCCATTATGAGGACAACCGGGCCGCCGACGGTAGCGTCCGGCCGATGCGCGGCAACGTGAAGGACGCGCAAGGAGATACCGACTGGCGCGCGGCGTCCGAGGATCTACTCTTCGTGCGCAAGCGAGCCGAGCTTCTGGCGCAACTCCTGTTTGCCAAGCAGACGTTTCGTGCGGCCGGCCTCGCAAAGAAACCGCGCGCCGCGATCGAGCAGCTTCTCGCCGCCAAGACAGGCCAGCGCGCGATCGACATCACCCTGACCGAATTCCGCAAGGCCGGCCTGTCGAGCCAGGTCGCCGACGTCAGCATTTGCGGCGCGATCCATCCCTACAACGAACTGCTCGGCGGGAAACTCGTCGCGTTGCTCCTCGCCTCGCGCGAGATCCACGATTACTACGCCGAACGATACGGTTCGCAGATCAGCGTCATCGCTTCACAGATGGCGGGGCGGGCAATCTCCAAGCCCGCCGACCTCCGAATCCTCACGACGACCAGCCTCTACGGCGTGGGCTCAAGCCAATATAACCGGCTTGTACTGCGCGCGAGCGATCACCCCGATCTAGGCCATGATGTCCACTGGGACGCCATCGGCAAGAGCCTGACCGGCGGTTACGGCACGCTTCACCTCGGCAAAGAGACGGCGCATGCGCTGCGACAAATGGCGCAGGCCCGCCACGACTCCCGGCGTGTGAACAACCGCTTCGGTGAGGGAACCAGCCCCCGACTTCGGCAAATCAGGGAAGGCCTCGATGCGCTCGGCATCGACAGCGACGCCATCCTGCATCACGCTAACCCACGCCTCTTCTACGCTTGCGAACTCGGCTCGGCATCGCGCGATACACTACTCGGGATGCACACCGAACCGCCATCGCTGTCTAGCGCTGCGTCGATCAGCGCGGCGTGGCGCCGACGCTGGTTGCTGGCGCGATCCAGGCGGTCGCAAACCCTGGCCGCCATCGAGAAGCTCGGCCCGCAAAGCGTGCACGCGGCGTTGATCTCGCCGGCGTCTGATCCGTCACTGCTCCCGATCTGATACCGACCGAAAGCACCTCAACCTACGTCGACGTCCTCGAAGCCGATCAATTCCACGATATCGGGCCGGGCCTTCGCCGCCTTCATCAGGGCGTCGCGCACGAAGCTCTGCTGTGATCCGATGTTGATGACGAGTGTATCGATCGCGCGCGTCAGCGGGATCATCACCCACCGGGACGCATGCAGTTTGGCGAGATCGGCGGCCGACGCATAAAGGTCGTCGACGGGATGGCCCTCGTTGAGCCACTGGGCATGCTTATAGTCCCAGAGTTCGTCCAAGCCGTAGCTGATAACGGTCCAGCCCTCGAGGCCACGGCATGATTCGTACTGAACGAAACGCAACTGGTCTCGGCTCGTCGCGAAATGCTCCCGGACGTCCCGGCTCGTACCGTCCCAGACCCTGTGGCCCAAGGCAACGAACTCCGCGGCAGGCTTGCACAGCCCGCCACCGGGGGTCGCACCGGCCAGTGAGGGAGGCACGCAGGCCAGGAGATCGACCGGCGCATTCTTCAGCGCCTCCGCCTCGTCGCACCATTCCTTCAGACGATCCGGATGGGAACTCAGGTCGCCCTCAATGATGATGATGCGGCCGCCGGCAGCATCGGTGTTCGGCTCCAGATCCCAATCATCGATCCCGAGGTTCGTCGCCATATCGGACACGAACGCCGCCAGATTGGCTTTCATCCGCATGCAGCGCGTCAGGCGCCGCTTGCGGACCGATGCCTTGCCGACGCCCGTGCTCCAGTCCGCTACGGTTCCTCGTACGAACTGGTCGACGCCGTCGGAGACGACGAGGCTTTCCGAGCCATAGATTTTCCGGAGGATCGCAATCTCGTCCGACGGCCAATCCTGCCCCTCGTCGACGAGCACGCTGTCCCAGCCGAATTGATCGGCCTGATCGCGGATGAGCTTGTCGATATCGTCGCGGCTGACCGCACCCGAATCCAGATAGGCGAGTAGCGCCTCCTTGTGTTCGGCGTAGCGTTCCAGAAAGTCGTCGTAGCCGTCGATGACGCCCAGCGCCATCATGAGCCGGCCAAAGTAGCCGTGCGCCGTCTCGATTCCGATGCCCCCGGTCTCCACAGCGCGGGGCACGCCGAGAAGGGCCATCGATCGCCGAAGGTCCGCAACGAGCGCCTTGTTGAAGGTGAGGACCAGCGAGCGCTTCTCGTCGAACTGGTAGGCCCGATACGCCATCTGCAGAAGAATGACGGTTTTGCCGACGCCACCGCGGCCCTTCAGCAGGATCTGCTTCTCGCCCATGTCCTCGACCCAATTGTCGGGGAGCGCCTGCTTCGCGATCAGGTCCATGCGCTTGCGATCGAGGGGCGTCGGTTCGAGAACGTCGAACAGTTCGAAGCTCGGGTGGAGGATCGTTCGGAAGACGTCCGTCGATCCGAAGTTCAGATTGGCGAAATTGCCGGATCGGACGGGGTTGGAGATCTGCCCCAACGTGTTCAGGAGCCTCTCGAAGCTCGTATCGCTCGCGATGAAATTATGGGGCCGTGGCGGAAGCTGCGCTTCCTTCAGCCCCGAGAACATCACCAGTTCCTGGACGTAGATGCTCCCGCCACCTCGATCGCGCAGATATTTCTTGAACTCGAACATCTGCTTGAACGCCTTCTCGGTGACGCACTCCCCATCCTTCTTGTTGCTGTATTTGACCGTGGCGGTCCTGCCCTCGAACCGAACGCCGGGGGCATCGTGGGACTTCTCCTCAATCAGAAGGGCGAAGTTCCGGATGGAGGCACCCTTCGGAACGAAAGGCTCTCCCTCGGACGGACAGAATTTCATCTCTGCATCGAACGATCTCGGCGTCGCAAAACTGCCGACGACGATGATGTCGAGATCCTGGAATTTGTACCCATACATTTTGAAGCCGACGAATATCTTGACGATGTCGTCCTTGCTCTGCGCAAGATCAGGCCACAGCTTCAGCATCTGTTTGCGCAGATGAACCGCAGCCTCATACTCCTGGCCGCTGTTCACACCCAAAATCTCAATCACGGGCTACATCCTGTCGTTTCAAGCGATCTCGGAAAGAACGGAGAGGGATGCCGCCGGCAGGTTACCCCTGACCAGCAGTTCGTTCACCGGGATCACGAGGAGATCCGGCCAGTTCTCGCGCATCTCGACAATCCTAGGGTCGGCCGGATGGTCCCCGGTCAATCCGCCGGCGAGCGCGATCGCGAACCGCTGGCCGTCCGATCGCGTGGCGAGGATCGGGATCGTTACCGACCCCATCCCCGGGACATCCACGTCGACATCGAGACCGAACTGGACGCCGTCAGTCTGGCGCTCGAGATCCTGGTGGAGCAGGAGCGTTGAGGCCTTGATACGGAGAGGGTCGAAGGGCTGCATCTCGCCGCTGATCAGATATGCGAGCAGTTCCGCGCCGACATGCCGATCGAGCAACCCATGCTCGAACTTGTTCTTGAAGCTGCGCAGGCAGCGATAGCACGAGGCGTCGCAATTCTCCGGGCAGGTCTTCATCAGCGTGAGCGCGCGCTGGAACAGTTCTTCGCCGCGGTGGGCCAACTGGCCGGAGAAGCCCGCGCCGCCGGGGAGGGTGTCGTAGAGGAAAATCTCCGCCTCGAGCCCGCTAATCCCCGCCGGCGTCACCGCCGGGCGATATTCCGCCATGAGTTCGCCGGGCTCGATCTCGAGCATCGACGAGGCGGCCTTGGCGATTGCCTCGCTCACCGTTCGCAGTGCGACATCCGTCGGATAGAAGCCAGGCTTCAGCTTGAGCGGTGCTGCCACGCGCAGCGAGAACAACGCGATGTCGGTGATGAAGTCCGTGCCCAGGACAAGATGCCGTGTCGTGCCCGCGCCCTCGCACATCGGTTCCTTCTCATCGGGAAAGGGCTTCTTGTGAGGCCCGCCGAGCATCGCCGTGCTCTCGGCGCTGGCCTCGATCACCCCGCACTTCGTGCAGTAATTATAGCCCTCCTGCTTCGGCCCGGTGTTGGACACTAACAGATGCTTGCGATCGGGCATGCCGCGGATCCGGTCGTTGATCGCGATCCACTTCTCAGTGTCGGCCGGGGTCGGCATCGTCAGCTTCGCCCGCGTCGCGTAAGCCGTTTCGGGCATGTCGTCGGGCGAGGTCATCTCGTCCACATAGACGGGATGCGCGAAGCCCGGCGGACGCAGCCAATAGTGAGTCGGTCCGAACGTGCTCTCGCCGCCGCAAGCGTGGCAGTCGTCGATCACGCCGGGCTTGAGGCCCTCGTCGAGCGGCACCGTCTGAGCGAAGTGGCAGTCGGAGCATTCGCGATAGAGGCGTCGGTTCTGCCATGCCTCGACACGGTCCTCCCACATCGGCGAATAGATCGCTCCCGACGTGTAGCACTTGCCCGAGATCCAGACCGTTTTGCCCGGCGCATATTGCGACAGCGCGACTGGCAGAGACTGCGACGGCGCAAATTTCATCACCGGGCGGAAGTCCGTCGATCGGTCGATGTCGAACACATTGAACGGCGCCACATCTGTCGGAAACGCGTAGCGCGGCAACACGCCACTATACAGCAGCCGGTCCAGCAATTTGCCGGTCTGCGCCTTCTCGGGCGGAACCTCCTCGCCTTCCTCTTCCTGAACCTCGACACCCTCGCCGTCAGGCTCCTCGAAGACCTTCTCACCGCCCAGCACCTTGCCCTTGAGGGCGTCGTCGATCGCCTTCAGGCAATCGGCCGCCATGTCATCGAGCAATTCTTGCCGGTCCTCCGGCGATAACTGGCTCGGAATCCAGTCGGCGACGGAGTCCCGGAGCGACTTGGCATTCTTCTTCAGCCACGCTTCGAAATCGGCGCGGTTGAGGACTTCTGCGCCCGACTGGAATCCGGGGACGGTGCCCAGCACCGAAAACAGGTTCGGATCGGCGTCGGGATCAAACCCCGGAATCCGATCCTGATGATAGCGTTGGAGCAGATAGGCGCGGACGTGGCGGCGCACTATGTCGGGATTATTGAGCGTGAGCTTGGGATCGACGACTGGCCCCGCGATCATCGCCTCGGGGTCGCTGAAATAATGCTCGTCATGGCTATCGGCACTTCCGAAGGCCACCACGGTCGCGACTGCGTTACCCCGGCGTCCGGCACGGCCCGCCCGCTGCTGGTAGTTCGCGCGACCCGGCGGCATGTTTCGAAGTGCCACGCCGGACAGCGCGCCGATGTCGATGCCGACCTCCATCGTGGTCGTGCTCGAGAGGATATCGATCGCCGTCGAGCGGTTCGCTGCCGCGCCCCAATCGAGCGCCACGTCCTGGAAGAGAAGCTCATTCTCCTCCGCGCGCGAAAAGACATCCTCGCTCTGCGGCGCATTGAGCTGCGCCGTATGTTCGGCCGCGATCAACGCCATTGGCCTGTGCTCGGGATCGTGGAGCGCCGCTACGACGGGTGCCCGATAATAGCCCTTGCGGGCGACGAAGACAGCGTCCGTGGCGGGATCGAGCGGGACGATCTCGCCACTGCCGCAATCGAGGCAATGCGGGAGCTTCGGCACGGGCCGGTGAACCGAACGGCACGCGCCGCAGCGCACCCACTCGCCATCCATGAGCAGCGATAGGTTCTTGCCTGCGAGGCGCTTGAACCCGCTTTCCATCTCCTCAGCGAAGATCTGCATCAGGGCAGGCTGCCATTGCTTGTCGAAAAGCGAGTGAGCGGTCTTGTCGGGGAGCACGCGACGCATCGCCTTGAACGAGCCCTTTTGCGATCGAACGCTTGTCCCGCTTCCGCCGCCCCGCTTGTACCAGGTGCTCGGCATGGCGTTCAGCCAGAAGGCCTTCGGCCTCCAGCATCGCAGCCAAGCGCGGGCCAATGCGATCTTGTCCTCGTTGGTGTCGGCGATTCCCGGGATCGCCGGCAGCCCATGAACCGCCGCCGCCTTGTCAGCACTCTCGCACAGCGAGGCGAGCGCGAGCGCTTCCAGCCCGAGATGCCGGTCCCTGACGGTCTTGACGATATCGTCGAGCAGGCCCTCCGGCGGACGATCGCCCCTGGTTTTCATCCAGAGCATCATGAACTGCGTCGGATCGTCGAGCGCTCCGGCTTGAACACCGAGTTCGATCGCGGCGTCGGCGGCAAAGTTCTCCCCCACCTTGAGTTCGGGTCGGAGGCGGACGCCGAGACCCTTGGAAGCAAGGAGCGCGGCGAAGTAGAGATCGTCGAGGCTGAGCATCGATGTGATCATCGGGTGCTGACGAAGCCGGTCGAAGCCCCAGACGATCAGCGTTCGAAGCGCATCGCGCACCGAATATAGCTGGAGGTTTGGTGCGAGCCTGGCCGCCACCTGACGGGAATCGCTGAACACCAGCACCTTGCGCCCCCGGAGCGGGGCAAAGCTCGATGCCGCCTGCGGCCCGGGAGGCTGAACCTGGATCTGCCGCGCGACGAGGGCCTGGAAAGGCTGGTCCCCCTTGGTCTGGTGATCTTGAACCGAGGTCCGCCCAAAGGCCGCCGTATCCCCGCAGACCGCGCAGGGCGTAAACTGGCCGCGCACCTCCAATCGACTGTCCTGATTGCCCTCATCGTCGGCGGGCGGAGTGACGCGGTCCTTGCGCAAGTAGACGGTGCGGGTTCGCGGACTCTGATTAAGCGGGTTAATCCGTCCCGTCTCAAGATCATATTCCGCGATCTCGGCGAGGTCCGGATGGCGGGGCTCCTCCAGCAGGAGATCGAGATCGAGGAGCGGGGCGGTCTCCATCCCCGGCATCTTTAGGCGCCGGCCCGGCTCCGACCACAGGGCGTTCGGCGTGTCGACATCGTCGGAATGGGCGCGCACATGGGCCGCGCCGCAATTCCGGCAGGTGTAGAATTCGAGCACGCGGGCACCGCAACCGCATATCTCGCGGGGCTGGCTATACATCTTTCCGCAGATGCCCGAATGCTCGTCGGCGCCGAGTTCAGTGCAATCGGGATCCATGCATATCCAGAGGCCCGGTAGGCCCCGGTAAAAATTGTGAATACGGCAAGGCAGCAGACCGGCAGCCTCCGGATTCTCACGGGCGACACTGCCGAGCGCGAGGAGCGCTGTCACCGCGTGGTCCGCCTGATCGGGCGTGTCCGGGAAAAGCTCTGAGCCGAGGCTCGCCACCGGGCGGGCGGCCTTCATTGTCGTGTTCACCAGCAGGCCGAGCGGTGGGAAGGTCTCGAGAGCCGCATAGAGATCGCGGCCGATATCTCCTGTCGGCGCGATGGCACGATGATGAAGGACGGGAGCGATCGCGGCTCGCCGCTTGTCCTCGTCCGAATCGTAGAAGCCCGACAGATCTATCCCAGCCAGCAGGTCGGCGTCCGCACTACTCCCCGTGGCGGCGTGCGGCCGCAGATCGAGGTCGCCTGTGACCGCGACGAAGCTGTCGGCATCGACCCCGGTCAACTGCGATCCAAAGTCGCCCGCATGCTCCTTCTCGTTGAAGCTGGCCGTGGCGCAGATCACCTGGAAGCGCTTGACCGGGATACCGAGCCGCGCGCGAAGCCGCCGCATCAGCAAGCCGACTTCCGCACCGGCAGCGCCGCGATAGAGGTGGGCCTCGTCGAGGACGACGGTGAATTTCTCGTCCGGGTTTGCGGCGAGCCAGGCGGCCGTCTGATCGAAGATGGTCCGTTCGATCGGGCGCATCAGCATATATTCGAGCATCGAATAGTTGGTGACCAGCAAATCGGGCGCGGCATCCTGCGCCTCGTGGCGAGTGATCAGTTCGGAATCCTCGGGCAGGGTGACCGCCCTTAGCGGTTCGCCGGTCTTTGGGTCGGCCCATCGCGATCCCTTCGCCCCAAACCACTCTTCGAGGTTGGGCTTGGCCGGCCACTTTCCGCGCGCCTTCAACTCGCTGCGAAGCTTCGACGCGCGCTGCTGATCCTCCGATTGCGGACCCGCGGCCTGCCGCTCGATCTCGACGTAGAAACTCTCGAACGACGCGAATTTCTTGCTGTCGCGCTTGCTGGAGCGAATGCCGGCATAGGGCGTGCGGCTGGTATAGCGCGCGAACGTCGGCGGCCTGCCCGCCCATTCGGTGAACATCGATGCAAGGCGCGGATCGCCGAAAATAGCCCTCAAACGGCCAAGCTGGTCGTTCACGAGCGCGTTCATGGGATAGAGCAACAGCGCCCTCACACCGTGCTGGCTCCCGAAGGCCTTGGGCTTGGTCGCTGCCTCCCGAGCGAATTTCCCAAGGATTGGCAGCAGGAACGATTCCGTCTTACCCGAGCCAGTGCCCGTCATAATCACGAGGTTCCGCCCGTCGATGAGCGAGTGCCTGATGGCGTCTGCCTGGTGCCGATACGGCGGGTCGAAGAGCAGCCTTGGCTGCTTGCCATCGGCTTTCGCCAACGCCGAGTAGACGGCGAGCGCGGCCGGAGGCAGGCCCTCGAGCTTCCCGAAATTCTGGCCGAGCTGATATTTGGGCGTCGATTCGAGATAAGGGATCTGGTGGGTAACGCCGGTCCGCTTCAGCAAAGTCTGGCGCTGGCCGATGAGCGTCGCATCGCCGATATGGTACGTTGCCTCGATATAATCCCTGAGCGAGGTGTGCAGTTGTTCGATCGTCTCTTGGATCGTGGCGGCCATACAATTCGGTCCTTACTCTTCACACTCGAGAAAAAGATATTCTTTGAGGAAAGCCTGTTCTGCCAGGACAGCGTTGAGTGGAATGCTGAACGACATCAGGCATTTGTCCGAAGCAATCTCGTGCCCGATCGTCGAGAGGCGCCGGCGTGCCCAGTCTGGCAACGGGAAAAACATGTCGAAGCGCTTGCCGCCGTCCAAAGCAAGGACGCGGTATCGCTGTGGCCTGTTCAAAAGGGCGTCGATCGCGAGTTGGGCTCGCCATGCCACGTCGCAGCCCCGATACCGGGATCCGGGGACAGGAAAGTCGACGAGCTTCCTCAGTTCACCCCGTTCGAGGCTCGCATAGCCCCAAAGGTCCGCTCCATAGGCCTGCGGGCGACGGACGATGTAACTGCCGTCATGCCCCGATGGGGCCACCCAGCGCGCCCGATAGCTTCGCGTGTCC
Organism: Sphingobium sp. C100; assembly: GCF_000508185.1. Taxonomy (GTDB): domain Bacteria; phylum Pseudomonadota; class Alphaproteobacteria; order Sphingomonadales; family Sphingomonadaceae; genus Sphingobium. The sequence continues at coordinate 20,458 of NZ_AYOY01000167.1, forward strand.
TTCGTCCAGTCGAATATCTTTAGGTCGGGAACATGGCCCGCCGGCCCCAGCGCCGCGAGCTTGGTATCGAGCCCGGCGATGATCGAGGCCGCGCTCTCCGGCTTGGGGCTGCGCATCCAGGCGTTCAGGGACAAGGGCCGAAAGCCGCTGGTCTTGAGCGATCCCTCGAGATCCTCTCCTGGCAGCGGTTCGAGCACCCGGGCAGGGCCCCTCGTGACCACGCGCGTCCTCCACGTGATCGGGAGAGGAAGGGCGTCATCCGGTGCCATACCCAATATGTAGGCCGCACCCGATGGATGCATGACGAAGGAGGGCGGCGCGGCGAAGACCCAAGTCGCCTTCACCTTTTCGTCCAGCGTGGTCACGTCATGGAATTCCAGCAGATCGCCCACGGCTACGAGCGCATCCACGCAATCCTCGAGTTGATCGGCCAAGTCGACCCCGTCGAGCGCAAGCGCGCGGTGACTGCCCGCCATCGACGACACCAGCGTCCGTGGCGAACACGGGCACAACTGCCCCGCGAGGCGCCGCAAGCCGGCGAACCAATAGGCGCTGTCCATCTCGGCCCCCTCGGGAAGACCGAGATCATGCCGAGCGGAGGCGATGATCTCGCCTTTCTTCACGATCTCGATCATCGGCGCGCCACCTGCTGCACCGCCGGTTGTTCCTCAAACGGCACTGACGTCGCCACAGAGATGAAGCGCGCCGCTCGCGTTAGGCTCACAGCCTCCTTCGACGACGTGATCCGTTCAGCGATGATCTCCGACCAACGGCCGCCGCGCTCCAGCCAGGAGGCGACATGCAGCGCATGAGAGCAAGCCTCGCGCGAGGCGATCTTGTATCGTTGGGCTAGAGCGATGAGATCCTTCGTGCGCTCGGTCGGCGGGATGGTCTGCAGGCGGCCAACGTCGCGAGCCACGACGAAATTGAAGGCTGCCGGCGCGCCCGTCGCCCGGACGAAGCGCTTCAGGTCGGTCGCACCCTTCCGGGAAGCGACATACTCATCCTCGGCGTCGATCCAGTCTGCACCGCAAACGAGTTCGCGCAAGGCGTCTCGAAGCGCGGTTGCAACTCTGTCGCGTCGATTTCCCGCAAGCGGACCTACGAGCCTCGCCATGGACCAGAGCGATATGAGGTCGGCGATCTGCGGCATCGTCGAGGGCGAGTAAGGAAGGTTCTCCAGGCTGGGCTTCACAAGCAGCCCTTGCAGCCCCCCGACGACCGCCGGCATGCTCACGATCAGGGCCTGCTCGATCTCCCCACAGGCGACGACGCACAGGCCCCCTTGATTCTCGGGAAGGAAGCCTTCGACCGCACGCTTGAGGCTGATGGGTTCCGGCCGGGCCGGATGGGAGAAGGGATAGAAGCTCAGTGCTGGCGGATCATCGCCCTCATGGTCGTCGACCAGGCGCAAGGTCGTGCCGTGCCCCGCCTTGTGCCACGCCCAGCGGACGGGAGCGACGTCGCGCTGGAGACCGATCTCGCGGACGCCCAGTTGATCACCTTCGACAACGAGCCGCCCCGCCGCGGCTCGCAGGAACGCCCAAGGGTCTTTCTCCTTCGAGAGAAAGGTCGAAAGCGCGCGTTCCCAACGATCGACCGTCACCGGCAATGGCAGGTCGGCAATGGGTTCGGTGCCGATCTTCGTGCCTGCAGCGTCGAGCAAATCCACGCTCATGCGGACATGGTGGTCGGCGGGTCCGAAGACCTGCAATTTCACGTCTCCCTCCCACAGTTGGTCGAGGCTCGGCACTTCGGGCTCGATGGTCGTGACGAGGCCTGTGTGCGCGGCCGTGCCCGCAATCCACGGCCGCGCGTGACGCATCGATATCTGGAGAAGGCCCGATATCACCGACGCAGTCTTGTCGACCGGGCGGACCTCAACCGTGAGGGCATGAAGCCCCACGGACAAATGCGGGAACCTGAGCAATATGGGATCAGATCGCCCGCCGACATCGACATGCACGAATTCGGCGTCGAGCCTCACGCAATAGCTCTCGACGGCGAAATCGGCGAGAAGCGACACGCAGGGCGTCTCGCCGTCCATCCATTCGGCGAAGCCTTCACCATCCCAACGCCTCGCATCGAGGCCGACGGGCGCGAGCCTCACATTCTTGGCGACGCCAAGTCGTAGCGCCCGAAGCGCATCCACCTGCGCGGGCGCAAGCACGGCCGGAAGGTCGAGCGCCAGTGCGCTCACCCCGGTGGCCGTGATGCGAACCGCCTCGCCAAGAGGCGTCGCCGCAATCGGATCCGACGAAACATAAATGTAGCGGCTGCCAAGGCGAACCACCCGGCTGATGATCTCGCGCGCAAGGCCGTCCGAACCGACCCTAAAGAGCCAGGCGGGTCCCGGCGTTATACAGCCGTCAACCCGGAGCAGGTGCTCCAGGACAGGCTGCTCCTTGTCGAATTTGACGATAGGCTCGTTCGATGGTGGCCAAGACGACAAGACACGCCGCTGGTCGCTCTGGAGCAACCAGCCCGCCGGCAAAGCGCCTGGCGAGCCCGCGACCCGGCATCGGGTCTGGCGCAGAAATCTGCCGAGATCGGAACTGATTTCGGCCAATGGCCGCAATGAGGGAAGTTCAACGACTGGCGTCCATTCATCAGCCGACACGCGCCGCAGCGTCAGCGCCGGCCTGATTTCCGGTTTCCTCTCCTGAACAGGGGGATCGCGTCTATCCATACCCGCCAAGTTGCCTATCTGATGAACGGATGACGTTCCATGAAGGCGCGCACGCTCGACGGCATTCCGCGCATCCTGCAGCCAGGCGCGTCCGCTGCCGACCTTCTCCAAGTCGGTGACAATGCGTTCGAGCGTGTCGGGATGGATGAAGCGTTCGACGTCCTCAGTCCTTCCGCCGAGGAGCGCGATCACGATCCTCCCGACGATTTCTTCCTGTTGGAGGAAGTTACGAAAGCGGGAACTCGCATCGTAGTTGGCCGTCGCGAGAAAGTGGCCCAGATCCGCCGGCGGAGAGTCGATCCGCTTCGCCAGCGCATGGCGCCAATCGTAAAGGGCTCTTGCCAATTGCAGCTGCAGATCGCGTGGCAGCAGGGCGTGCGTGATCGGGCACGCGATGATGGAGAACCAGGAGGCCCAGGGGCCGGTTGGATTGAAACCCTCGAAGAGATCGTGAAACTTTCCGAACCAGGTTCTCAGTGATCGCCGGTAGAAATGCTGTGTCCATCGGGGAGTTCTTCTCTCAAATGTCTCCCAGAACTCCTCACCATCGTAGTCGTAACCCTGCTCGGCGGAATAGACGATCCATAGCAGCCAATATTTCGATGTCCGCTCGCCTCTGGCCAACGCAGCATTGAGTTGTTGGGCTAGACCCTGTCGTTCACTCGCGTTGAGCCCGTGCTCCAAGGCGAATACCGGAAGGCCGCGAGCCCGACGCATCTCCGCCAAGGTCCGGAAGTGCGCTTGAAGCCGCGCGTTCCAATCCGCAAGATTGCTCAACATCCCCAAGGCCGCAATTAGGCCGCCATCACATTCGAAGCGGTTGGTGCCGGTGCAATCGGCGCTGCCAAGTCACTCTTGGCCTCATAGGCCCTCCCCCCTCTTCACAACTCGACGCCGCCATAACCGTTGGACGCAAATTAGAACTCAGGTGATTAAAAAAATCTAGCCGATTTAGGCGAGACCTTCTCGTCCAACTCAATAAATCGGTTTCTCGGCAGCCATGATTATTGCCATTCCTATGAACCGCCGTACCAACCGAGTTTGCTTCACGTACCGCGGCGACATTGCGCCGTGACGCATCTCATACCAAGGTGCATAGATCAGTACCCATGCGCCCATTGGCGCATTCCGATGGACATGATGTGCCAGGGCTGATCGACGAGCTTGTTCCATGCGAAGCAGCAGTGGTCGACGATGTCGTCGTAGGATTTGAAGATGCGGTTCGACAGCCAGTTGTCGCGCATGAACTGCCATACGTTCTCGACAGGGTTGAGCTCCGGGCATCGTGGCGGCAGCGGCATCAGGGTAATATTGGGAGGCACGACCAGTTCGGCCGAACCGTGCCATCCGGCCTGATCGAGCAGGAGGACCGCATGCGCGCCCGGCGCGACGTGGAAGGCGATTTCCTCGAGGTGCATGCTCATCGCCTCGCTGTTGCAACGGGGCATGACGATACCGGCGGCCTTGCCTTCGGCGGGACAGATCGCGCCGAACAGCCATGCCGAGGAGCGACGCTGGTCCTTCGGCGCTGATGGCCGGGTGCCGCGCTTCGCCCAGCGCCGGGTGAGCTTGGTCTGCTGGCCGACGCGGGCTTCGTCCTGCCACCACAGCTCTATCGGCGTTCCTCTCGGGAGCCGCCGCTTGATTTGCGCCAGACGGGCGGCGAACCTTTTTTAAAATCGGCAATGTCATCGCTCTTCTGGCCACGGTGGCGTGGCCGCGCCGTGAGTTTGCGGTAGCCCATGGCGCGAAGCTCGCGCCCAAGAGTGTGACGTGTGACCGACAACTCGAACTCGTCCCAGATCCACTGCGCCAGATCGCACAGCCGCCAGCGCACCACGCCATGCGCTGCAGGAATCGGCCCAGTCTCGACGATCTCGGCAAGCCGCGCGCGCTGCTCGTCGTTCAGGATCGACGCTCTCCCCGGAGCCTTGCGCGTTGCCAGACCGTCGGGACCTCCCTCGTTGAAGCGCAGAACCCAGTCGCGCACGATCTGCAGCGTCACCCCGGCAAACCTCGCCGCTTCGCTGCGGCTCCTGCCGTCCAGGATCAGTGCAACAGCCAACAGACGCCGGACCTGATTGGCATCGCCACTTCGTCGCGCAAACTGGCGCAAATCCGCCGATGTGTAGTCAGATCGAACCCCAATCGCTGCCGCCATCGCAAGCCTCCATGTGCTCGCAACGTCGAATCAGATTTTCATCCGCTTGGGAATCCCCGGCGTGAGTCAGCCTCAGCGCGCCTTGGTATCAGTCCACGATTCGGCCAAACCGGCTTGCGCAGGCATCCGCGAAGCCTGAAAGAAAGGCCGCTATCAGGGAAGTCAAATTCAGCTCGGGATGACCGCTCTTCAGGCGGAAGCGGCAAAGCGCCACTTGATGCGCTCCTAAAAGAGCCGTCCCATCGAGTTGGTTGACGCACCATCACCTACGCTGCTCCCTGTATTACTTCGCCACACTACTCCGCCCGTATTTACTTGTTGAACCGCAGCCCTTTCTGTCTCTCTTGATGTGCCCCTGACGCCGGGCGGCGGTTCGCCCGGCCCAACTCAGGGGCCGTTAATTGACCGTCCACCCGATCCGTTCCGAGGCCAGGTCACGCGGCGCGCGGATGTTGCGCACGGCGCTCGGGACGTCGATCGCTGCCTGGCTCGAAGACCCCGCCGTTATCGAAGTGATGCTCAACCCCGATGGCCGCCTTTGGGTCGATCGGCTCGGGGAAGGCATCAGCGACACCGGCATGACGCTGACCGCTGCGGATGGCGAACGCATCGTGCGCCTGGTTGCGCATCATGTCGGCGTCGAGGTTCATGCGCGCAGCCCGCGTGTCTCGGCCGAGCTGCCGGAAGGCGGCGAACGGTTCGAGGGCTTGCTTCCGCCCGTTGTGGCAAATCCGGCCTTTGCGATCCGCAAGCCCGCCGTCGCGGTCTTCACGCTCGATGATTATGTGCGCGCCGGGATCATGTCGGCGACCGAGGCCGCAGCCCTGCGGACAGGCGTCGCCTCCCGCGCTAACATCCTGGTCGCCGGCGGCACCGGCAGCGGCAAGACCACCCTGGTCAACGCGCTCCTCGCCGAAGTCGCCAAGACCCAGGACCGCATCGTCCTGATCGAGGACACGCGTGAGCTGCAATGCGCCGCGCCGAACCTAGTGGCGATGCGGACCAAGGATGGCGTGGTCTCGCTGTCCGATCTCGTCCGCTCCTCGCTGCGTCTGCGGCCCGACCGCATCCCGATCGGCGAGGTGCGCGGCGCCGAGGCGCTGGACCTCTTGAAAGCCTGGGGCACCGGCCACCCTGGCGGCGTCGGCACGATCCATGCCGGTTCCGCCCTCGGCGCGCTGCGCCGCATGGAGCAGCTCATTCAGGAGGCCGTCGTCACGGTGCCCCGCGCGCTGCTGGCCGAGACCATCAACCTTATTGCTGTGCTGGTCCGCGACGGGACTGGCCGCCGGCTCTCCGAGCTGGCCCGCGTCGAAGGGCTCGACGCCGCAACTGGCGACTACCGCCTCGCGTCGCTCTCCACCCTCCAGCCGGGAGTCCTCCCATGATCCATGCCGTTCGGCATGGCGCACGCCGCGCCATGCTCACCGCCTCCGCCAGCCTCGTCGCCCTCACCATTTCCGCGCCCGCCTACGCTTCGGGCTCGTCCATGCCGTGGGAAGCGCCGCTCCAGTCGATCCTCGAAAGCATAGAGGGTCCGGTGGCGAAGATCATCGCTGTGATGATCATCATCATTACCGGCCTGACGCTGGCGTTTGGCGATACGTCGGGCGGCGCGCGCAGGCTGATCCAGATCGTGTTCGGCCTGTCGATAGCGTTCGCCGCGTCGAGCTTCTTCCTGTCGTTCTTCTCGTTCGGCGGCGGGGCGCTGGTCGCATGAGCGACGCGGCCGATCCTGGCGAGCTGATCGCCGGCTTCCATGCCCCGGTTCATCGGGCACTGACCGAGCCGATCTTGCTTGGCGGCGCGCCGCGCGCGCTCGCCATCGTCAATGGCACGCTGGCGGGCGCGATCGGCCTTGGCCTGCGGCTCTGGATCGCCGGACTGGCGATCTGGGCGTTCGGCCATGCGCTCTCGGTCTGGGCCGCGCGGCGCGATCCGCAATTCGTGGACGTGGCCCGGCGACACCTGCGCTACCCGGCGTGGATGCGGCCATGATGAGCTTGCGCGAATACTGCAACAAGGCCGCGCATCTAGCGGACTTCCTGCCCTGGGCCGCCCTGGTCGCCGAAGGCATCGTGCTCAACAAGGACGGCTCGTTCCAGCGCACCGCGCGCTTTCGCGGGCCCGATCTCGACAGCGCGACGCCTGCCGAGCTGGTCGCCACCACGGCGCGGCTGAATAATGCTCTGCGCCGCCTGGGCTCAGGCTGGGCGATCTTCGTCGAGGCGCAGCGCACGCCCGCGCTCGACTACCCGGACTCCATCTTCCCCGATCCGGTTTCGGCGCTCGTGGACATGGAACGGCGCGAACAGTTCCGCGAGGAAGGGGCGCATTTCGAGAGCCGTTATTTCCTCACCCTGCTGTGGATCCCTCCCGCCGAGGACGCGGCCCGCGCCGAAGGATGGCTCTACGAGGGCAAGTCCAGCACCGGCGTCGATCCGTGGGAACTGCTGGCGAGCTTCACCGACCGCAGCGACCGGGTGCTGAGCCTGGTCGACGGCTTCGTCCCCGAGGTCCGCTGGCTCGACGACGCCGAAACCCTGACCTATCTGCACTCGACCGTCTCGACGCGGCGCCAGCGCGTGCGCGTGCCCGAAACGCCGATGTATCTCGACGCGCTGCTGGCCGACGAGCCGCTGACGGGCGGACTCGAACCGCGCTTGGGCGAGCATCATCTGCGCACGCTCACCATCGTCGGCTTTCCCAGCGCCACCTTTCCCGGATTGCTCGACGAACTGAACCGGCTCGCTTTCGAGTATCGCTGGTCGACCCGGGCGATCATGCTCGACAAGACCGACGCGACCAAGCTGCTGACCAGGATCAGGCGGCAATGGTTCGCCAAGCGCAAGTCGGTCGCGGCCATCCTCAAGGAGGTGATGACCAACGAGGCCTCGGTCCTGATGGACAGCGACGCCTCCAACAAGGCGGCCGACGCCGACACCGCCCTGCAGGAGCTGGGCGCGGACTATGCCGGCATGGCCTATGTCACCGCGACGGTGACGGTGTGGGACCGCGACCCCGCAGTCGCGGCCGAAAAGCTGCGGCTCGCCGAGAAGGTCATCCAGGGCCGCGATTTCACCGTGATTCCTGAGGGGATGAACGCGATCGAGGCATGGCTGGGGAGTCTCCCCGGCCATGCCTACGCCAACGTCCGGCAGCCGCCGATTTCCACCCTCAATCTCGCCCACCTGATCCCCTTGTCAGCGGTGTGGGCGGGGCCGGAACGGGACGAGCATTTTGGCGCTCCCCCCTTGCTTTACGGCAAGACCGAAGGCTCGACCCCGTTCCGGTTTTCCCTCCATGTCGGCGACGTCGGTCATACGCTGATCGTCGGCCCGACCGGCGCGGGCAAGTCGGTCCTGCTCGCGCTGATGGCTATGCAGTTCCGCCGTTACGAGAACGCCCAGGTCTTCGCCTTCGACTTCGGCGGCTCGATCCGCGCCGCCGCCCTCGGCATGGGCGGTGACTGGCAGGATCTCGGCGGAATGCTGGCGGACGAAGCGGGCGAAGGCGTGCAGCTCCAGCCGCTCGCCCGCATTGACGATCCCGCCGAGCGCGCCTGGGCGGCCGAATGGCTGGCCGCGATCTTCGCATCCGAAGGCGTCGCGGTCGATCCGCAGGCCAAGGAGCATATCTGGTCGGCGCTTGGCTCGCTCGCCAGCGCGCCAGCGTCCGAGCGCACCCTGACCGGCCTAGCCGTGCTGTTACAAAGCCAGCCGCTCAAGCAGGCGCTCGGCTCCTATTGCGTCGGCGGGCCGTGGGGCCGGCTGCTCGATGCCGAAGCCGAGCGGATCGGCGAGGCGCGGTGCCAGGCGTTCGAGACCGAGGGCTTGGTCGGCGCCGGCGCGGCCGCGGCGGTGCTCTCCTATCTGTTCCACCGCATCGGCGATCGGCTCGACGGCTCGCCCACGCTCATCATCATCGACGAGGGCTGGCTGGTTCTCGACAGCCCGGCCTTCGCCGCCCAGCTCCGCGAGTGGCTGAAGACGCTGCGCAAGAAGAACGCCAGCGTCGTCTTCGCCACCCAGAGCCTCGCCGACATCGAAACGTCGAGCATCGCGCCGGCCATCATCGAAAGCTGCCCGACGCGCATCTTCCTGCCCAACGAGCGCGCCGCCGAACCGCAGATCGCGGCGATCTACGAACGCTTCGGCCTCAACGCGCGGCAGATCGAAATCCTCAGCCGAGCGACGCCTAAGCGCGACTATTACTGTCAGTCGCGCCGCGGCAACCGCCTGTTCGAGGTGGGGCTGGGTGAGGTGGCGCTGGCTTTCGCCGCCGCCTCGTCGAAGTCCGACCAGCTCGCCATCGCCGAGATCATCGAAACCCACGGTGCGTCCGCCTTCGCCGCCGAATGGCTGCGTCATCGCGGCTGCGCCTGGGCCGCCGAACTGCTGCCCGAACCTGCGTCCGGCCTCCAGCCCGAACTCCCCCTCACGCCAGACATGGAGATCACCCGATGAAATCGCTTCCGCTCCGCCGCGCCCTGCTGGCCGGTGTTCTCGCCATCTCGACCGTCACGCCCATGTTCGTCGCCGCGCCAGCCTACGCGCAGTTCGGCGGGATCGTCTATGATCCCAGCAACTACGCCCAAAACGTGCTGACGGCCGCCCGGTCGCTCCAGCAGATCAACAACCAGATCCAGCAAATCCAGCAAGCAGCGACCTCGCTTCTCAACGAGGCGCGTAATCTGACCTCGCTGCCGTTCAGCTCGCTTGCAACATTGCAGCAACAGGTGCAGCGCACCCAGCAGCTCCTCGGCCAGGCGCAGCGCATCGCCTATGATGTCCAGCACATCCAGCAGGCGTTCAACAGCCGCTACACCGGCACGGCGCTGACCGGCGATCACGCCCAGATGGTCGCTAACGCCAACGCCCGCTGGGAGGATAGCGTCGGCGCTTTCGAGGATGCGCTGAAGGTGCAGGCCGGCGCCGTCGGCAATATCGAGGGCGCGCGCACCGCGATGGACAGCCTGGTCACGGCCAGCCAGTCGGCGACCGGCGCCCTGCAAGCGGCGCAGGCCGGAAACCAGCTTCTCGCGCTGCAATCGCAGCAACTCGCGGACCTGACCGCCACAGTCGCCGCGCAGGGCCGAGCGCAGGCGCTCGAATCCGCACGCCAGGCTGCGGAAGAGGCCGAAGGACGCGAACGCTTCCGTCGCTTCATGGGCAACTGAGACGTCCCATGCTGCATGGAACCTCGCGCACCGGAAAAATCGCAGGCGTGACGGCGCTGGCCGGCCTGATGATGGCGGTGGCGATCCTCGCCGTCACGCACGATCGCGCGCCCGCGCCGCCAGCGATGCCCGCAGTCGTGCGCGACACCGAAGGGCGTAGCCGGCTCAACCGCGAGCTTGACCGCTGCGCCACACTCACCATGCCGGACAGCGGGTGCGAGGCGGCCTGGGCCGAGAACCGCCGCCGCTTCTTCCACCGGGCCGAGCCCGAAGGCACCGAGCGATGAACGACACCGGCGTCATCGACACCTTCCTGGGCGTCTTCGGAAGCTACATCGACAGCGGATTCGGCTTGCTGGGCGGCGAAGTCGGGTTCCTGTCCTCGACGCTGATTGCGATCGACGTGACCATCGCCGGGCTGTTCTGGGCCTGGGGCGCCGACGAGGACGTGCTCCAACGGCTCATCAAGAAAACGCTCTATATCGGCTTCTTCGCCTTCATCATCGGCAACTTCCACACCCTCGCGACGGTCGTCTTCGAGAGCTTCGCCGGCCTCGGTCTCAAGGCCAGCGGCGACAGCCTCAGCCTCGCCGAGTTCATGAAGCCGGGCAGCATCGCGGCGACCGGCCTTCAGGCCGCCGAGCCGCTGCTCGATGCGGCGGGCCAGTTCTCCAGCCTCTGGGCCGTCTTCGCCAACCTCGCGCTGATCCTCGTGCTGCTGATCGCCTGGCTGATCGTGGTGCTGGCCTTCTTCATCATCGCCGTCCAGGTCTTCATCACCCTGATCGAGTTCAAGCTGGTGACACTGGCCGGCTTCGTGTTGCTGCCCTTCGCCTTCTTCAACCGAACCGCCTTCATGGCCGAGCGCGTGCTGGGCCATATCGTATCGACCGGCATCAAGGTGCTGGTGCTGGCCGTCATCACCGGCATCGGCACCACCTTGTTCAGCCAGTTCACCGCCGCTGGCCTTGGCGTCGAACCCGACATCAACCAGGTCATGGCCATCGCCCTTGCAGCGCTATCATTGCTTGGCCTGGCGATCTTCGGTCCCGGGATCGCCAACGGCATCGTCTCCGGCGGTCCGCAGCTCGGTGCGGGCGCGGCGGCAGGCACCGCGCTCGCGGCCGGTGGCGCGCTGGTTGGCGGCGCAGCTGCCGCACGCCTGGGCGTCGGCGCAGCCGGCTCCGCTATCGGCGCGGCGGGCCGTATGACTGGCGCGGCCGCGCGTGGCGGGGCGCCAA
>NZ_AYOY01000168.1 GCF_000508185.1 Sphingobium sp. C100
CCGAACTTACCGAAAAACTGTGATTGGAGGGAGTAGACACCTCCCCTGACTGCGGCTCGGATCGGAAAAGGAATCTCTCCTATTTCGATCAATCGGCCGGAAGAGAAAGGGATAATGCTGGGATTCTGATTGGTGCCGGCCACGCCGGTCAGCCCGTCCCGTCTCTCTGCCGCATTTTTGGGCGCTCAGTCATTGAACATTCATCGCACCGACCTATTTCGGTCTTGTCACTTCTTCCCCTTTGGAGTGACCCTCCCTGAACCTCGGCCCTGCCGGCCTATGCCGGCGGGGCTTTTTTTGCACCATCATCATCGTCAGCCACGTACGGGGAGGATGCGGGCGCGACATTCGCCAAAGCCGATCGATGCAAAGCCGTCCCGATGCGCCCGCGCCTCTAATATGATCTCGTCGCCGTCTTCCAGGAACGTGCGTCGCTCGCCTGAAGGCAGATCGACCGGCTCTGCCCCGCCGCGCGTAATTTCCAGCAGGCTCCCCAGCGCCGACCGGTCCGGGCCGGAAATGGTGCCCGTGCCCAGCAGATCGCCGGGATTGAGGTTGCAGCCATTGGATGCATGGTGGGTGACGATCTGCGCAGCGGTCCAATACATGTTCGCGGCCGTACCTTCGCTGAGGCGGAAGGGCGGCCGGCCAGCCTCGCGCATCCGCTCCGTCGAGATATAGACGCGCAGATCCAGCGCATAGGCGCCGCTCGCCTGGTCCTGCGCGTCCCAAAGATAGGGCAAGGGCGCAGGATCGCCTTCCGTCCGGGGCGGCTGCGCAATATGGAAAGGTGCCAGCGCCTCGGCCGTCACCACCCAGGGCGAGATAGTGGAATGGAAATTCTTGGCGAGGAACGGTCCGAGCGGGACATATTCCCAAGCCTGGAAATCGCGCGCGGACCAGTCGTTGAGCAGGCAGAAACCGGCAATATGATCCGTCGCCGCCCCGATCGGGATAGCGTCGCCGAGCACATTGCCCTCCCCGATCCAGATGCCAAGCTCCAGCTCATAGTCGAGCCGCTGCGACGGACCGAAGCGCGGTTCGCTGTCGGCCGGTCCCTTGGCCTGTCCCCTGGGTCGGACGACGGGAACGGCTGACGGCCGGATTGACGAGGCGCGCCCATGATAGCCGATCGGCACATATTTATAGTTGGGCAGCAGCGGGTTGTCGGGGCGGAACAAGGTGCCGACATTGGTGGCGTGATGAATGCCGACATAGAAGTCGGTATAATCGCCGATGCGCGCGGGAAGATGGAGCGTGCAATGAGCAACCTTATAAAGTGCCGGCGCGACGGCCGCCCTGGCCCCCTCGTCAGACAGCAGCGTCGATACCCGCCGACGCAACGCGCGCCGCGTCGCGGCCGGCAGACCTAGGAGGCTATTGAGATGCTCGTCCACCAGCGCCGGGCGGATTGCCGCAGGCAGGCTGTCGCCGATCGCCTTCAGGTCGAGAATATGGTCGCCCACCGCGACGCCCGCGCGCGGACCTTCACCTGGTGGCGAGAATATGCCGAGCGGCAGATTCTGGATCGGGAAATCGGGATGGCCGTTCGCATCCTCAACCCAGCTTTTCAGGTCGGGGGCATGGGTTTCATCGATCTGGCTCATGCGGCATCCTCTCCAAACTCTATCTGTGCTTTGCGAAATCCGTCCCAGCAGTCGTCATAATCGGGTTGTGCGAAATCCGCTTCAAGGGCGATGCGTGTAGGGCGGAAGGGGAAACGACTTTCGAACATGAAGGCCATGCTCGCCTCTATCCTGTGCGGCGCGAGGGTGGCCGCGATGGCCGCCTCATAGCTCGCCCGGTCCGGTCCATGACTGGCCATCTGGTTGTGCAGGGATGCGCCGCCCGGCGCGAAACCGCCGGCCTTGGCGTCGTAGGCGCCCGTGATCAGGCCCATAAATTCGCTCATGATGTTGCGGTGGAACCAGGGCGGGCGAAACGTCTCTTCGGCAACGACCCATCGCGGCGGGAAGATGACGAAGTCGCAATTGGCGGTGCCGGGGGTATCGCTGGGGCTCGTCAACACGGTGAAGATTGAGGGATCGGGATGATCGTAACTCACTGAATTGATGGTATTGAAACGGCGAAGATCATAGCGGCAAGGTGCGAGATTGCCGTGCCAGCCCACGACGTCGAAGGGCGAATGCCGCAACCGGGTGGCCCAGAGACCCCCCTGGAATTTCTGGATCAGTTCGACCGGCGCATCGACATCCTCGAACCAGGCCGTCGGCGTTTCGAAGTCGCGCGGATTGGCGAGGCCGTTGGAGCCGATCGGTCCAAGGTCGGGCAGACGGAAGGGCGCCCCATAATTTTCGCACACATAGCCACGCGCGGTTTTGCCGCACAGGCCGACGCGGAAACGAACGCCGCGCGGTATGACCGCGATCTGCAACGGTTCAAGCGCAAAACGCCCCATCTCGGTTACGATGTCGAGCGCGCCCTCCTGTGGCACGATCAGCATTTCACCGTCCGCGTTGAAGAAGGCGCGGCCGTCCATCGACCGGTTGCAAGCGTAAAGATGGACAGCGAACCCGACAGCTGTAGCGACATCGCCATTACCGCAATAAGTCACAAGCCCGTCGACGAAATCCGTCGGTTCGGTCGGCAGCGGCAAGGGGTTCCAGCGCAACCGGTTGGGCGAGGGCGGCATGTCGTGGAGCGGGCCGGACGCCAGCCGCGATGCCCGGTCATAGGGGCGATAGGCGGGGTGTTGGGCCGCCGGCCGGAGCCGGTACAGCCAGCTGCGCCGGTTTTCGGCCCGTGGCGCGGTGAAGGCGGTGCCCGACAGCTGCTCCGCATAGAGGCCAAAGGGCACGACCTGCGGCGAATTGCGGCCGACAGGGAGCGCGCCGGGTACGGCTTCGCTGACGAAATGGTTGCCAAAGCCGGGCATCATGTCAATGCTCGCCCCGGCGTTCCCATCACGGCCATGGACATTCTGCATCTTGGTCATCCGCTCTCCTTCGTGCCGGCCCATCTTTGGCAACGATGATATAGTTTCATTTGCAACTAATAGCGTCGTTGCGCAACTGGTGTCAAATGATACGATCCTGCATGAACCAGCGATCCCTCATGCTCGACAAATTTCTGCCCTATCGGCTATCCTTCACCACGAACCTGGTCAGCGAGACGGTGGCGAGCGCCTATGAGGCGCTTTTTGGGCTGCGTATCCCAGAGTGGCGCCTGATCGCAGTCGTCGCCGAAAACCCCGAAGGCATCACCCAGCAGGCGATCGGGCTGAAAACGCGCATGGACAAGGTGACCGTCAGTCGCGCCGCAGCCAGCCTGATCGATCGCCACCTCCTGGCGCGACAACCCCACCGGGCGGACCAGCGCTCACACCTGCTGACGCTGACCCCTGCCGGCCACGAACTTTACCGGGCGATCGTTCCCAAGGCGCTGGAACTGGAACACAGGATTTTCAGCCGCTTCAGCGAAAATGAAATTGCGCAGTTTGAATCGATGTTGCGACGGATCGACGAGATCGTTCTCGATGGCGCGATATGAAACGGGCAAATCGCCATGGGGCCAATGCATATCGTTGGGCGCCGACCGCTGCTTATGACTATTCCGCCCATCTGAGTCAGGTAAAGAGGCCTCAACAATGCTATGGATATATTCAGCGTAGCCATCGCTGAGCTGCCTCGGTCCAATTCCGAAAAGGATTGTCCTTCATGCCCAAAAGCATCGTCATCCTGCTTGACGGCACGTCGAACGAGATCGCAAGCGACCGGACCAACATTCTGCGCCTCTACGGGGTGTTGACCAAGGATGCAGAGCAACTCGTCTATTATGACCCCGGCGTCGGCACTTTTGGCGCCGAGGGCGCATGGTCGCGTTGCTGGCGAAAGGCCCATGAAATCTGGGGTCTCGCGACCGGGTGGGGCCTCGATCATAATGTGAAGGAAGCCTATCGCTTCATCGTCGAAAATTATGAAGATGGAAAGCAGGCTGGCGAAGGCGGTGAGCGAGACCGGATCTATATTCTGGGGTTCAGCCGCGGAGCCTATTCGGCTCGCGTGCTGGCTGGTTTCATTCATGCGGCCGGGCTGATCGAGCGACGGAACCTCAACCTGCTGGATTATGTCTACCGGGCCTATAAGCGGATCGGTGAAGATGCAAAGCTGGAGGCCTTTGCTGAAATGCGCCTTTACGAGCGCATCCTCAATACGGATCGGCCGCCAATACGGATGCTGGGCCTCTTCGATACGGTTGCCTCGGTGATCGAGAGTGGCCGTTTTGGCATCAGGCTCAAATCCCATGCCTTCACCAGCCGAAATGCCAGCGTTGAATCGGTCGCCCATGCAGTAGCGATAGATGAGCGGCGAACCATGTTCCGTCCGAGACTGTGGCCCGCCGATCAGCAATATAGGGGGAACCCGTTCAACAAATCAGCCGCGAAACCTCAGGACGTTGCTGAGGTCTGGTTCGCCGGCGGTCATGGCGACGTAGGCGGCGGCTATCCCGAGGGGCAAAGCGCCCTATGCAAGGTGCCACTTGTCTGGATGATCGAGCAGGCAAAAGGCTGCGACCTCAGATTTCGGCAGCAGAGCATAAATAGCGTCGTGATGGGCGAGCCCGACGGGATCCGATATCAGCGGCCTGATCCGCTGGGCCAAGCCCATGAGACGATGACGCTTGGCTGGGCCTTGCTTGAGTTCGTGCCGCGACGAAAGCCGGCCGGCTCGTCGCGCCTGTCAATATTGGGCCTGATCTTACCATTGTTCGAACGACGGCACATACCGCCTGGATCGCGACTTCATGCCTCGGTTATCGAGCGTCGAGACAGGCTGGACTATCGGGCTGCCAATATACCCAGGATTTTCACCGTCGAAGACTGAATAACGGTTGAATTTGAGGTTAAGGCGGTTGGAAGCGGGTAGACGGGCAGGGGTGCGGAGTCGGCGCGTGCACAATGCCCCTCCCGCAGTGGATTGATGCGGCCTGTCATCGAGGCGAGGGGGGATATCGGCGTCAGATGGCGATGATCGGTTTACGGTGACGCGGTGTCGGGGCGATTGCGCGCGTTTTTGTAGGATGCGGAAAAGCCCGGCTGTTTGCCGGGCTGTTGTGTGTGCGTGTGTTGTTGCGGTTGCGGGGACAGGATCAGAATATAGCGGACATATCGTTAATTAAAAAAATGAGGGGTCATGTCTCGCGACGTAGTTGCTGTAATACTCGCCGACGGATTCGGAAGATCGAGCACCAGGATCTTCGACGTGAGTTCCCAAAGACGTTGCCAGAGGACGCCCGAGCCAAAGGAATGGCTGGACCGTTAAAGGAGCTGGGATTGTCGATTGGCTCGGCTACCTGATCAACCGCCGTCGGTGACAAGAGTGCCGCCGTCGACCACCAGATTATGGCCGGTCACGAAAGCACCAGCAGGCGATGCGAGGAAGATCGCCGCTCCTGCGACCTCGTCGACCTCTCCAGGGCGACGCAGCGGGGTCATCTGCATCCTTCGGGCCATGAAGCCAGCGTCGGCCAGCAAGGGCATCGACAATTCGGTGCGAATGAAGCCAGGCGAAAGCGCATTCACGCGGACGTTGCGGGGTCCCCATTCGACCGCGAGATTGCGGGCGAGTTGCGCCACCCCCGCTTTGGCAAGGGCGTAGGCATTGATCGCGCCATTGCCACGCAGCCCGGACAGGCTGGACACAAGTATCGCCGCGCCACCGCCGACCGACGCGATTTGAGGCAACGCCAGGTTGCACAATCGTATCTGGCTACGCAGATTGACCGCCATCACCCGGTCATAATCATCCATGTCGATGGTCGCGAACGGACCTGGTCGACCGGTGATCCCGGCGTTGCAGACGAGAATGTCCAGTCGTCCGAAATGATTGATCGTCCTTTGGACCAGGGCGACGAGTTGGGCATCGTCCGCTACGTCGGCTGGGATGGCAAGTGTATCGAGATCTCGCCCGACCTGCGCGCTATCTCCAGCATTTTCGCTCGAAATCACGACCCCTGCGCCCTGATTTCGAAACGCGCGGGCGATCGCAAGGCCGATACCGCGCGTCGATCCGGTGACAATTGCAACTTTGCCGCTGAGGTCGAACAAGCCCATCAATGCTTGTTCTCGGGCTTGTCTTCTGGGAGTGGCTGGCCGTCATGGAGATAGGCCGGCGCCTCAATCAAGATGAAGGCGATGCGACAGGGTTTGTCGCTGATGTTCCGCCACAAATGATTGGTGCCGCGCTGGATGATGATCCCGCCCTCACGCACTATCGTCTTGCGGCCATCATCCAGTTCCAGCTCGACTTCGCCCGACAGGATAATACCATAGTCGATGCTGTTTGTGCGGTGCATCGGCGACTGCTTGCCCGGCAACATATCCACGATGCGGATTACCGACCCCTGGTTGAGGGTCAGACCCGCGTCGCGCAGTCGTCCGTCAGTTTCGTCATTATTGTCGGCGGGCACGGTTGGGGTTGTCCACAGCAGCAAAAAGGCGGCGTCGCCCGAAGAAATCATGCGCGTTGGAGCGAGATCTTCGGATTTGAAGATGGCGCGGCCGGCGGCGTCATGGCCGGTGACAACACGCTGGACCAGCGGCAGACCGGAATCGCTGAGGTCTGTCATGCTTGCTCTCCTGTATAAGCCACGACTTGCTGGTCGATGATGCCGAAAGGCGCGCTACCGTCTGGCAAGCGGCCTTCCATGCGAACGCGGTCGCCAAATTGCATGAAGGCGGTGCGGGCTGCCCCCTCGTCCACAATCTCTATCCCGCGCCGCTCCGCGATGCAGGACGATCCGACTTCGCGAAAATTCGGGTTGGAAACGGTGCCCGACCCGATGACTGTGCCAGCGACCAACTGACGGGTACGGGCGGCATGGGCGACGAGATCATGGAAGCCAAAAGCCATCGGCGCGCCATTGGCAGCGCCGAACCGCTGACCGTTCCAGTCAATCAGTAAATCCATGCACACCCGACCGTCGCGCCAGCCGTCGCCCAGTTCGTCGGGTGTCACCGCGATCGGCGCCATGGTGCAGGCAGGCTTGGCCTGTACCCAGCCAAAGCCGCTCTTCATTTCCGGACCCGCAAGCGCGCGTAGCGACCAATCGTTGATCTGGACGATCAAGCGGATATGGCCCATCGCCTCATCCGGGGTGACGCCCATCGGCACATTGTCAACGATGACACCGAACTCGCCCTCGAAATCGATACCCAGCGCTTCATCGGGCATGGGGACGTCATCGTGCGCACCGTAAAAGCGATCTGAAAGGCCCTGATACATCAGCGGACTGCCGGTCTTTTCGGGCGTGACGCCCAGCACCTTGTCCATCAGTGCGCCATGGCTTTCGAAGGCGGAGCCGTCGAGCCATTGCCAGGCCCGCGGCAAGGGCGCAGTCAACGCGGACGGATCGAGCGGATTCGGGAAGTCGGTGATCGCAGCGAGCGCGGCGGCGGCAGCGTCCCAGCCATCCAGCGCCGCTTGCAGCGTGGCCAGCGGCGCCTGCGCATAATATGCGCCATCGGGCGACAGGAGGATCAGCCGCCCATCCTTGCTTCCATCGTTTAGCGTCGCCAGCCGCATGGCCTCTCCTCTCATCCTTGTTGATCCTAGGCGATGGGACAGAGCACTGTGCCGGTCAAAGCCAATCTATGGATAGGCGGGTTCCACAAATTCAATTTGATCGCTGCGCCGCACAGGGGTCTTTGGCGCGATGAATGCCGCTGCCTGCAGGCTGATGGCGTAACGTCGAGAGGATCTGCATGTTCGAGCCATTCCCCGGAAATTACGTCTGGAATCTCGCCACCAATCTGGCGCTAGTGTGCGGCGGCAATCATGGCGAAATCGACGAGGCGAACCGGCCGATCAGGGAAGCGGCCAAAGGCGGTGCGGACGCGGGCAGTGCGATGATGTTCGATAGCTGGATCGCAGTGGCCAATCAGGTTGCGGCTAATGGGGCTGTGGACGAGGAGGCAGGCTATGCGCTGTCGGCGGGGACCAAATATCTGCGCGCTTCAGGCTATTATCTCGCCGCCGAACGGATGCAGAGCCGTGATTATGCGCCGCGCTGGGCCGCCTATGCCAGGGGGCTGGATCTTTATCGCAAGGGCTCGGCGCTGCGCGGGCTGCATGTCGATTATGTCGAGATACCCTATGAGGGCAGCGCCTATAGCGCGATCTTCGTGCATGACGGTTCCGGTACGCCGCGCCCGACTCTGGTGTCGGTGAACGGCCTCGATTCCATGAAGGAACAGGTCAATATGGCGGGCCATGGGGCGGCCAATCTGGAGCGCGGGATCAATACCCTGTTCGTGGACCAGCCGGGGACGGGTGAGGCGATCCGCAGCCGGGGGCTGCCTGCGGTGTTCGATGCCGAACGCTGGGGATCGCCTGCTTTCGACTATCTGCTGACGCGCAGCGATGTAGTCCACAGCAAGATCGGTATTTTCGGCCTGTCCTTCGGTGGTTATCATGCGCCGCGTATTGCGGCCAATGATCCGCGCTACGCGCTGTGCGCGGTGATGGGCGCGAACCATGTGTGGGGTCAGCGCCAGCGCGAGCGGATCGCAAACGAGGGCGAAAATCCCGTGCCCCATTATTGGGACCATGTGATGTGGGTGTTCGGTTTCGACGTCGAGAGCGGCGGGCGCGACGGTTTCCTGACCTATGCCGACCAGATCACGCTGGACGGACAGGTGGAGAAGATCAGGGTTCCCTTCCTGATTACCCATGGCGAGAATGACCGGCAGATCCCGGCCTATAACGCACATCTGAGCTATGATCAGGCGGTCCATTCGCCCAAGCGGACTTTGCGAATGTTTACTAAAGCGGATTTCGAGGTCGAGCATTGCGGCGCGGACAATGGCACCGGGATGCGTGACTACATCGCCGACTGGTGCGCAGAGACGTTTGCGGAGATGGGGTGATGGCTGAGTTCACATTCCACCATGGCGGGGTGAGCGTACCCAGCCTGGATGAGGCGATCGACTGGTATGGCCGGGTGTTGGGGTTCGAGGTCGAGAAGCGTTTCTATATCGCGGCGGCGCGATCCCATACTGCGATGATACGCAAGGGGCCGCTGCGGTTCGAGCTGTTCGAGGTGGAGGGCGCCGCGCCTTTACCCGATGAGCGGCGGCATCCGCCGTCCGACATCAAGACCCATGGCAACAAGCATGTCGCGTTCCGGGTCGAGGATCTGGAGGCGTTTCTGACCGAGATGGAGGGCAAGGGCGCCGATGTCGCTTTCGTGGTGCGGGAGGCGTTCGGCAAGGGGTGCTTCCTGCACGACTGCGCAGGTAATCTGATCGAATTTGTCGAGGAAGCAAATCCGTAGAAACGGGGCTAACTTTCATGTTTCACGGTAATCTCGATATTTTAGACAAAAGTTCGAAGTTAAATTACGCAACGCTGGCGACGCCGCCAAAAACTGCCATCCTGCCGATCAGCCACATGCTAAATAGAACAGGATGGCGCCCGGCAGGCGTTCAGAGGGCGTGTTCATCCGCTTCGGTGATGTCAGCCAGCTTGCCGTTCACCGGCAACTTGCCCGGCCGGGTCTTGCGGAAAGGTTCGAAGCTGGCGCGGTCAGCGTCGAACGTCATGTCCCAGGGGATATTGTCGCCCCGGAAGATGGGGGGGGCGTTATTCGACCAAAGCAATGACCCGAACCGGAAATCCCAGGCGCGAGGCACCCAGTTGTCGTCCAGATAGTCGGTGTCGGCGTGATATTCGGCCTCCCCCGCTTTGCCCGGCATGTCGCAATAATAATAGATGGCCGACGAAATACGGTGACGGGATATGCCACCGGAGCTGTTCATGGTCGCGTTTTTCCAGCCTTTGGCCTCCATCTGGTTCGCTCCGAGCATCACTTCGTCGATGTCGTCCATGCCAAAGGCGATGTGCATGAACTTGAAATGATCGGGCGCGATGGGCAGGTCGCAATTCACCCAGAAGATCGAATGATGTTCGAACGTGCCGTCGGCGCGGGAAAAAATGCCCGTGCCCTTGCTATGATCGACATAGCGAAAGCCCATATGGCGTTCGTAAAATTCGAAGCTGCCGACATAGTCCGGTGAGAAGAAGACGACATGGTTGATCGTTTTGGGAATGGCGCGGCGACGCCAGATGCGATGCTGGTTGAAACGGGGATAATGGCCCGGCGTGTTGACCGGGCTGGCTTCGCTGACCACCGGGCGCTTGGCCCAGACGCGCAGGGCGATGGGCTGGCCATCGGGGCAGGTGCAATGCGCAGTGCCGTCTTCGTCGCGGCGGAGGGTGACCTCTGTGGCGAGACTGGCGGCGATGCGGTCCAACTCCTGCGCGGATTCCACGCCCCAGACGGTTTCCTTCAGGCCATCGCCGGGAAAGGGGTCGGGCGAGGGCAGCCGCGCGTCGCCATGGCGGTAGAGAATGATGCGCGAGCCGGAGGCGAGCCGGAAGGTCGCCTCATCATCGCTCGCCTGTTCAAGCGGCAGGCCGAAATCGGTCCAGAATCTGGTATGTTCCGCCAGATCGGCGACCCCGAAGATCGCGCTTTCAACGCCCAATATACTCATAATGACTCCTCATCCTGAGCGTCATAGTGGCGGTGGTAGGACGCCAGCAGAAACGCATTTCATGGGAGGCTCCTATCGGTGGGGCGGATAGGTTGGGGGGATTGCGCCGCCTTTTTTGGAACGCGATGACTTCAGTTTGACCAAGCAACTTCCGCTCGTTTCCAGCGAAGTCGAGAAACACCGCGCCACGGTTTCTCGGCTTGGCTCGAAAGGAACGGATATCAAAGCACTCCCCCATCCAAAGGAGGGGGAGGCAAGCCTATCCCTTGCGGAACAGGAGGGTGAGCAGGAACCAGAGCGTTCGCGCGTCCAGCAGCCTGAACGCCGCGCGGGCTTCGCTGGGAGTGAGTTTGGCGACCATCGGCATTGCGCCGAAAATCTTGCCGCGGATGATGAGGGCGTTGCCGTCGCGCTCGATCTTGCGGACTGTCATCAGTTCCTTGTCCTGTGCGTCGAGGATTTTCATGACCGGGGGCTTGGCTGTATTCATCGCACCGCTCCTGTGCAGACCTTGTCATAATCCATGCCGAGATCGTCCATCATCTGGATCGCTGTGGCGCGGCCTGCGCCGAAGACGCCGCCGCCCGGATGCATGAAGGGACCGACGAGATAAAGGCCTTCAATCCCCGGCACGCGCAGATCGCCGAGGTCGGGGGTCGGGCGGTGGCCAACGCTCTGATACATGAAGGGTGCGCAACCATGGATGTCACCCTTGACGAAACTGGCCGGGCTGTCGCGTTCATGGTCAAGCGGGGAGCGGACCAGTCGCCCGATGATATTATCCTCGTCCAGATTGGAGAAGAACAAGCGATATTGCGCTAAACTTTCTTCCGCGATCTTCTCCTTCATCCGGTCCCATGCGGCGGGGCCGCCGTCGTGCAGGTCATAGGGCGCGAAGGTGACGCCATAGAAGACGCCGCCCCCGGCCGGCGCGCGGCTGGGGTCGTTGGATGTGTTGTCTCCGCCTGCGATCAGGCGGCGGGGTGGCACTACGCCACGCCGCAGATGGTCATAGTCGAGCAGCATGTCGCGCATCGTGTGGGTCTGGAGCAGTTCGGTCATGACGCCGCCCTCCCCGTCCACCCATTTCAGCTTCGCCTTTTTCTTGAGCGCGAGGTGCAGCAGGTTGATCGAGAAGGTGGAGGGCGTCACACGTTCGGCCCGTTGCAACACGGGCTCGGCGGTTTCAGCAACGAATTTGCGCAGCATATGGGGGTGAATCGCACCGATCACGCCATGCTTTGCCATGCAGGTTTCGCCGTCGCTGAGCTCAAGGCCGACGGCCTTGCCGGACGAGACGATGACGCGCTTCGCCTCTGCATTGCAGCGGACTTCGCCGCCATGATGTTCGATCGCGCGAACCAGCGCCTTGCTGAGTTCGCCCGATCCGCCCTTTGGCATCGATACGCCAAAAGTGTGGATGATGCCGGGCATCAGCAGCGCGCCCATGCCGGTGCCGAGTTCGTCGGGCATCTGGAGATTTTCGGTGACGAGGCGGATGATGTGGATTTTGAGCCGATCGCTTTCGAAATATTGGTTCACCACGTCGAGCACGGAACGCTGCATCACGTCGAGCAGGAAGCGGCCTTCGTCCGACTGGTCCATCATCGCCACGAAAGCACCCATCGGGAAGGGCGGCGCATAGAGGCCGCCCATGAACATCGGCAACACGCCCTGGCTGATTTCCACGAAGCGGCGATAGGCGTCGGCGTCGCGCGGGCTGAACTGCGCGATTTCCTGACATGTGCGGTCGAGATTCTTCCATGATCGCATGACCGTGCCATCGTCCCAGATGCTGACATGGGGCAGTTCGGGATAGATATATTCGAGGCCGAATTGACCAATCAGGCCCAGTTCGTCTTCGCGGATCATGGGGTTGCCCTGAATCATGATGTGAACATTGCTATGTTCGTCATGCCAGTAACCCGGTGTGATCAGTTCGCGGGTCGATACGCCGCCGCCGAAATGCGGCTTGCGTTCGAGGACCAGCACTTTCTTGCCAGCCTTGGCCATATAGGCGGCGGCGGTCAGGCCATTATGGCCCGCGCCCATGACGACGATGTCGTAATTGCTCATGCATGATCTCCAAGAAAGGCGCGGAACTGGGCGATGCCGGGCACGTGGCTGGCGCAGCCGCCGTCGGCCACGATCAGTTGACCCGTGATGTTGCGGGCGGCGTCGGAAGCGAGGAAAGCGGCCACTTCGGCGATGTCTTCGGGTTCACCCAGCTGATCGCGCAGGGTTTCGGCCTCCACCGCTTCGCGCAACGACGGGGGGAAGGCGGCGCGCAAAGCAGGCGTCATCGTCATGCCGGGCGCGACCGCATTGCAGCGCACGCCATGGATGCCGTGGCTGGCGGCGATGGAGCGGGTCATCTGGATGATGGCGGCCTTGGACGAGCTGTAGGCGGCCTGGATCATATGGCCCTGCACGGCGAGGTTGCTGACGGTGTTCACGATATTGCCGCGGGTGGCGCGCAGATGGGGCAGCGCGGCGCGGCAGGCGATCATGGTGCCGCGGGCGTTGACCGCATAGGTGCGGTCCCACAAGGCGGTGGGCATATGTTCGATGTCGCCATCCTGTTGCGCGATATCGGGACCGAGCAGCGCGGCATTATTGTGGAGAATGTCGAGGCGGCCGAAATGGGCGGCCGTGGTGGCGATCATGGCCTGGGTCGAGCTTTCGTTTTCCAGATCGAGCGCGATGGCGATCGCTTCGGGCAGGTCGGCGGCCAGTGTTTGCGCCGCATCGAAGGCGATGTCGGCGATCGCCAGCCGAGCGCCACGCGCCGCCATCAGCCGTGCGGTCGCGGCGCCGATGCCGCCCGCGCCGCCGGTAATGATGGCCACTTTTCCGTCGAGCCGGATCGCATCCGTTTGCATCGTCCTCTCCTCTCTTGCTCTTGTCGACGGGCATCATAAGGTGCGCGACAGAGGGGAGAAGACGGCACTTTTTTGTGCCTTCGACCGATGCGGAAAAAATGAGCGATTTCGACGAATATGATGCGGGCTGCCGCGCGGGGCTGGCGGCGCTGGCACGGGAGATGGCCGCGCATGGGGTGGAGCGCGATGCGCCGATCCGCACGCTGTTCGGGCTGCTGGGCGATCGCTGGTCGATGCTGATCCTGCTGTTGCTGGACATCGGGCCGTTCCGCCATGCCGAGTTGCGCCGGTTGCTCGACCGGCTGAGCGCGGAAGGGCGGATTTCGCAGCGGGTGCTGACGCTGAAACTGCGGTTGCTGGAGCGTAACGGGCTGGTGGCGCGATCAGTGAGCGCCGACGTACCACCCAAGGTGGGCTATGCACTGACCCCGCTGGGCGTGGGACTGGTGGGTGAGGCGCGGCGGCTGCTAGGCTGGGTGCAGGCCAATGACGGGCGGATCATCACGGCGCGAGCAGCGTTCGACGCGGCGGAGGATTAGCTGCTGCGGCCCTGTGCATTGGCGTGGCTGAGAAATTCTGCGCTCAGTTCCTCGCGCGAGACGCGGGCCTCTTCAAGCGACACGACGGCATTGTCTTTGACCGGCACCGCTGGCATTTGCGCGCCCGCAATGATCCGTTCCACGACCCAGCGTATTGCAGGATCATTGCCGCTGGAGATATGCCATTGGATCGCTTCGCGGATCGGCGGGATGTCCATCGGCACTTCGCGCAGGGTCAGCGGCAGATAGGCCGCCATCCGGGTCGCGAGGCGACGGTGCATCGTGGCGATGCGGTTGGAACCAATGACGAGGCCCGCCAGCGACAGGAAGCTGTGGGTGACGATCTCGACCCGGCGCTGACGCTTTTGCCGCCGCACGAACCAGTCCTCGAACGCGGAGACGCGGGCGCGGCCGAAGCGGGCGGTGACGTGGCCGAGTTCGAAATAGAGTTCCTTGGTCATCGGGCCCGCCATGGCGGGATTGCCATTCCAGCCGACGACGACATAGTCATCCTCGAACAGGATCTGGCTGGGGTGGTCGGCCGAGATGGCGTAATCAATGGTGATGAGCAGGTCGATCGCGCCGCGTTCCAGCGACTCCAGCAACACTTCGGTCAGTGACTGGATTTCGAAGCGCATGCCGGGCGCCTGTTGTTGCAGGTCGGTCATGGCGGCGGCGAGCAGGACTTCGGTGATATAGTCCGACGCCATGATGCGGATCACCCGGTCCGATGTGGCGGGATCGAAGGGCGGGGATACGGCAATGGTCGAGCGGATCTGTTCCAGCACGGCGCGGACCGGCTCTACCAGAGCTTCGGCGCGGGCGGTCAGCACCATCTGGCGCCCCTTTTGCACCAGCAGGTCGTCGGCGAAATAGTCGCGCAGGCGACCGAGTGCCGAGGATGTCGCCGATTGGGAGAGGCAAATGCGATCGGCCGCGAGGCTCACGCTGCGTTCGTTGAGCAGCGCATCGAGCGCCACCAGCAGATTGAGGTCGAGCCTGTCGAAGCGCATGTCCGTCTCCCGATCAGCCTGCCGCTATGACCGACAATGCCTGTGCGACCAGTGTAGCAGGATCGCCGTCATGGGCAAAGCCCGCATGGTCGGCCGCGGGAGTGGCCAGCGGGGGATTGGCGCCGAAGGCAGCCTCCAGCGCGGCATTGGGCTGATAGGTGACGAGATCGGGCGAGACGCTGCACTGACGCGCGATTTCGGCGGCGAGGTCGCCCATGGTGATGCGCTGGGCGGGCAAGGTTACGACGCGGGTGGCGGGCATCCTTGCTGCGTCCATGGTGAGGGCGTGGAGCAGATTGTCGGCGCAGCGGCTGACCGATTGCGCCCAGATGGTCGCGCCCGTCGATACCGGGCAGATGAAGGCTTCGCCAGCGCGAAGCGCATGGAACAGGTCGCTCATGAAGGCGGATTTCATGCCGCTTGGCCCCTTGGGGCGGGCGAGGATGCCGGGCAGGCGCACCGATATGCCCTCTATCTCGCCGCGATTGTGCATCATCGCAACGGCAATTTCCATCATCGCCTTGTGCCCGCCATAGACCATGCGCGGGGCGAGCGGGGTGCGGTCGTCCACGCCGGCCGCGGGCAGCGGATCGCCGAACACCGCGATCGAGCTGGCATAGACGATGCGCGGGCGGTTGCCCGCTGCCTTGGCGTCGTCCAGCAGGTCGTACATGGCGTCGATATTGACGCGGCGCGAGGCGGCGGGGTCAGCCTCCGCCGCGCCGCCCGGCACGGTGGCGAGATGGACGAGGGCAGCGCATCCGTCGCGAAAGGCTTGCGCGCGGACGGCGGGCAAGCAGACGTCGCCCGCTACCGCTCGCGCGCCGGTCGGGATGCCCGTCGCCACCGTGTCCATGCCGACCACGGACTGTCCCGCGTCGAGCAGGCGTTGCACGATCTGACGACCTACAAAGCCGCCCGCACCGGTCACGATGATGGCCATGGGTCAGTACCTGTCCGCATAATGGTCGCGCACATCTTCGCTGAAACTGCCGAGCGGATAGGCCAGCATCCCGGCATTCCAGGCGTCCCATTTGAGCCGCATGGCGCGCAACCGTGCGGGATCATCCTTTACCAGATCGGCACGTTCATGTTCGTCCTGCGCCAGATTGAACAGATGTTCCTTGCCGCCCAGCATCAGATATTTCCAGTCGCCTTCACGCAGTGCCGCCTGTCCGTTCGCCTTGAACCGCCAGTAGAGCGCGCGGTCGAACGGGGCGGCCTTGCCCAGCAACTGGGCGGAGAGGTCGATACCGTCGAACGTCCCGGCCTTGGCGACGTCGCCGCCCGCCATGGCGAGCAGGGTCGGCAGGAAATCCATCGAAATCATCACCTGATCGGAGCGTGATCCCGGTGCGATATGGCCGGGCCAACGCGCCAGCAACGGCACGCGGATGCCGCCTTCGAGCAGTTCGCCCTTGATCCCTGTGAAGGGCCAGGTTTCGGAGAAACGCTCGCCGCCATTGTCGCTGGTGAAGATGATGATCGTGTTGTCCGCCTTGCCCGTGCGGTCGAGCGCGGCGAGCAGTTTGGCGACATTCTGGTCCATCGCCTCGACCATTTCCTTATATTTGGCGAGGCTGCCGCCATTATAGTGGAAAGAGGCGTCGAGCGTGGGCGCGACCGCCGCATCCTCGCGCCCCTCCCACGGCCAGTGCGGCGCGTTGAAATGCAGGCTCATGAAAAAGGGCTTGTCGCCCGGCTGTTCGATGGTCTTGACCGCTTCGTCGCCGAACAGGTCGGTCAGATAGCCGTTGCGCGCGATCGGGGTGTCGCCTTCGGTAAGGCCGATGCCGACATCCTTCTTGCCCATCACCATATGATGGCGGAAATAGTCGGCAGCCCCTTCGACGATGCCGAAAAATTCGTCATAGCCGTGGCGAAGCGGCGAATGTTTCGGGGGTTCGCCCAGATGCCATTTGCCGATCAGCTTGGTGCGATAGCCGACCGCCCGCATGACCGAAGCGATGGTCGGCCGTTCGACCGGCAGGCCGATGTCCTTGGGCGCGGCAGGGCCGAGCGGTTCCTCGACCCCGACGGGGAAGCGATACTGGTAGCAGCCGCTGAGCAATGCGGTTCGCGTGGGCGAACAGATGGAACTGTTGGCATAGCCCTGACGCAACTGAATGCCTTGTGCGCCGATGCTGTCGATCGCGGGCGTCCTGATATGGTGCGACCCGGTGCAGGACAAATCGGCATAGCCCAGATCGTCAGCCATGATGAAAATGATGTTGGGGCGCCCCTTGCCGGTGGGGGCCGCATGACCCTCCCCGCTGGCCGCCATTGCGCCAAGCGCGCCCACGCCACCCATGAAAGACCGTCGATCGACCTGCATATTCTCTCCTGTAATCCTGTCGAGGGCGAGGCTTGCGCCCCGCCCTGCCCCGTCCTTGCCCGATCAGAAGTTCGCCGAGAAACGCACCCCGTAGGTTTGCGGCGCGGTATAGCGGGCGACCGCCATGCCGATCGGCGAGCGTTGCGGGGTGGCGATCCGACGCTTGTTTTCCAGATTGTAGAGGAAGGCGCCCAGCGACCAGCCGCCATCGGCCGCGCGCAGAGTCAGGTTGAGATCGGTCTGCCAGTAAGCGCGGATATGTTCGAAATCGAGATATTCGAACGCGCCCCACTGATCGTCGCGCCAGGCGGTGGCGACATTGCCAACCAGTTCGAGCGCATGGCCCAGCGGCACGACCTGTTCCGCGCCCAGATTGACGGTCCATTTGGGCGAATAGAGCAAGGGCTTGCCGGAGCAGTTGAAGTCCTTGACCGGAGCCCCCCCCGCAGTGCCGCCCGTCAGGGTGAAGGGACAGGCAATATTGTCGCGCGGCGAGGCGGTGAACAGGTGCAGGTCGTCATAGGTGGCCTTGAGATATTGCACCTTGCCGTTCAGCGTGGTCGTCGAGGTCGGCTTGAAGATCGCGTCGACATCCAGACCCTTGATCGTCGACTTGCCGGCATTTTCGTTCGAGTTGATGAGCGTGCCGCTGGTGTCGACGGTGAAATAGGTGATCTGCTGGTCTTTATATTTCCAGTAGAAACCTTCGACGTTCAACTGCACCTTGTTGTTGAAGAAGCGGTTCTTCGATCCGATCGTGTAGGCGGTGATGAATTCGGGATTATAGCTGGACTTGCCCTCGGCCAGCTGGAAACCACCGGCGCGATAGCCGCTTTCCACGGTGGCATAGAGCAAGTTCTGCGGTCCGACATCGAATTCTGCCGATGCCTTCCACGTCACGCGCGAATAGGTGCCGCTGTCGACCACAGGACTATAGGTTTTGAGGATCGTGCCCTTGCCGTTGAGCAGCGCGAAAACTTGTGTGTTCGCCTGATCGGTGCTGCCCGGTGCGATCCAGCCATTGGTCGCCAGCCAATTGACAGTATCGCCGGTGGTCAGGAAATTGGGATAATGGGGCAGCGCGCCCGGCGCGGCGCAACCCGCCGCGAAGGAGGCGGGCGGCGTGATGTTGGCGGGTGGCAGGCCGCCACAGAAGGTGATGAAATTGTTGATGATGCCATCCATCGCCTTCTTGTCGCGGGTATAGCGCGCGCCGCCGACCAGGCGGAAACGATCGCTGACATGGGCAGTCAGCTGGCCGAAGGCGGCCCAGCTTTTGGTCTTGTGGGTATAATCCTGAATCGGCAGCACGAATTCCTGATTATATTCATTTTGTGCGTTGATCTTTTCGTTGAAGTAGAAACCGCCGACCACATAGTCCATCATGCCGACTGACCCGGCGAGGCGGGCTTCGAGGCTGTATTGCTTGTCGGTTTCCGCATTAAAGGCAGTGTTGAAGGCCGGGCCATAGAAATAGCTGTTCCCGCTGGACTTGCGGAAGGCTGGGAGCAGGGTGAAGGTGCCGATGTCGGCCTTCCAGTTCAGTTCCGCATTAACACCCCAATAGGTGAAGTCGGTCGATGCATCCTGGTTCATCGCATTGAGGAAACCGAAGCCGGGCGCGCCGATCAGCGTCTTGCGATAGGCATTGGCCGCATCGGTGTTAAATCCTTCGGATGTGTCGAAGCCGCTGGGGGTGAAGGTGTAGCCCGCCGGGCCAGGGGTGAAGGCGCCGATATAGGTGCCGCCGGGGCCGACGCCGCCCACCTTGGTCCAGTCCGCGCCGATGCGCAGGTTCAGCGTGTCGCTGGGTTCGATCAGGAACTGGCCGCGCAGGCCGGTGCGCTTGAGGTCGTCGCTGCCATCGCGGTTGTAGCCGTCATGGATCTGGCGCGTGGCGGCGACGCGCAGGGCGCTATTGTCGCTGGTCGCCAGGTTCAGATAGCCATCGACATTGACGGCATCATAATTGCCGAAGGAGACGTTGAAGCCCGCGCCATTCTTGCCCAGTTCCGGGCGGGCGGGGATGATGTTGACCGCGCCGCCGGTGGCGTTGCGGCCATAGAGGATGCCCTGCGGCCCCTTGAGCACTTCGACACGGGCGAGATCGTAGAAGGCCGAGCCGAACGCGCCCGCCGCGCGGCCCAGCACCACCCCATCATAGCTGGGGGTGACGGCGGGGTCATTATAGCTGCTCGACGTGATATTGCCGACGCCGCGAATGAAGATGGAGGTGTTGGAACCACCGCCATTGGTGATGGTGATGGCGGGTACGCTCTTGGTGATATCCTCCGCCTTGCTGATGCCCTGTTGCAGCAGAGTGTCGCCGGTCACGGCGTCGATCGCGATTGCGGCTTTCTGGGCGCTTTCCGCCTTGCGCTGGGCGGTGACGACGATTTCGGCGATACCGGCATTGCCCTGATCGGCGGCCTGTTCGGCGCTCTGGCCCGGCGCCTGCTGGGCCAATGCCAGCCCCGGCGTGCCGATGGTGATCATGGCCGCGGTGGCCAACAAAATGCTCCGCATATTCCTCTCCCTAATTGGTTCTGATTTTGATGAACATTGGTCACCACAGGGCCGCGATGTCACATTGATTTTCTGGATGGCACCTATCTGCGCCACGCGGACGGCCCAGCTATTGAGGCTTCCGATAGGAGATATTGAGCCAAAGGATTGTCGCCCCGCGCGAGCGCCCGATAGCAGGGGCGCCAAGAAGAATTTTTGGGAGAGGCGTGGCATCATGATTTCGGGCAAGCGCATATTGATCGTGGGTGGCGGGATTGGCGGGATGGCTGCCGCCATCCGCTTCGCCGAACTGGGCAGCAAGGTGACGCTGATCGACATCGACCCGGAATGGCGCGTCTATGGCGCGGGCATCACGATCACCGGGCCAACATTGCGCGCCTATCGGCGGCTGGGCCTGCTCGATGCGATCAAGGAACAGGGGGCGATCGCCAAGGGATCGACGATATTCCGCTATGACGGGCTGCGGTTGCATGAACTGGATGAACCGGCGCTGGAGGAAGGGCTGCCCGCGACCGGCGGCATTATGCGGCCCAAATTGCACCGGATCATGCAGGCGCGGGTCAAGGCGCTGGACATAGAGGTCAGGCTGGGCCTGTCGGTCAGTGCGCTCGACAACCAGCATGACGGCGTGGACGTGGCCTTTACCGACGGGGCGCGGGAGCGTTTCGATCTGGTGGTGGGGGCGGACAGCATCTATTCGGGCGTTCGGCGCATCGCCTTTCCCCATATGGGCGAGGCTCAGCCGACGGGACAGGGATGCTGGCGACTGTCGATCAAGCGGCCGCCGACGCTGGAGAGCGGGGAGATCTATCTGGGGCATCAATATCCCGCCGGAATCAATCGCTGTGCACAGAATATGGTCTATCTGTGGATGCTGACCCCGCATGAGCGGCGAGAGCAGCATTTCACCGACGAGGAACTGTTTGTGCGGTTGCAGGAGAATCTCGCGGATTTCGGCGGCAATATCGCTTGGGTGCGCGAGAATATGACGCGTGACGACTGGATCAATTATCGCCCGCTGGCGGCGGTGTTGCAGCCTACGCCCTGGTATATGGGCCAGATCGTGCTGTTGGGCGACGCGGTACATGCCACAACGCCCCACATGGCGTCGGGCGCGGGCATGGCGGTGGAAAGCGCGCTGGTGCTGGCGGACGAACTGGACAAGGCGGACACGATCATTGCGGGGCTTGCCGCCTATCAGGCGCGGCGGTTCGAGCGGTGCCGTCATGTGGTGGAAACCAGTGTGAAGGTCGGTGAAATGCAGTTGGCGGGCGAACCGCCCGAAGTCGTCGGGGGGGCGCTGGGTGCTGGGCTGCACCGGCTGGCGGGGGAATATTGATAGTGGCGAAGGTCCGGCGGAATGACCGCCGGGCCTTTTGGTTTTCCGCGGTTTCCGAGCCATCAGCTGATATAGACTGACTTGAAAATGCTCTTATTCGGCGGTCCACCCTCCGTCGACTATCAGACTGGCGCCGGTCATGAGCGCGCTGGCGTCGGAGGCGAGGAAGACGACCGCGCCCATCAAATCCTCCACCGTGCCAAGACGGCCCAGCTTGATCTTGTCGAGGACGGTGGCGAGAAACGCCTTGTCCGCGAAGAATGGCCGGGTCATCGGCGTTTCGATGAAGGTCGGCGCAATCGTGTTGGAACGGATGCCATGGGGCGCGAGGTCCAGCGCCATCGCCTTGTTCAGCCCCTCCAGCCCCCATTTGGACGCGCAATAGAGCGAGCGGCGCTGTCCGCCGACATGACCCATTTGCGACCCCATATGGATGATCGAGCCGCGCACACCCGCTCCGATCATGCGCCGGGCAACGGCTTGTCCGACGAAGAAGGCCGCGCGCAGGTTGAGGCCCAGGACCGCGTCATAATCTTCCTCCGACACTTCGACGAAGGGCTTGGGGCGGTTGGTCCCGGCATTGTTGAGCAGGATGTCGAAGGGCGCGGCCGCATCGAGCGCATGGGCGGTCGCGCTCACATCGCTCACATCGATCTGGAGCGCATCCGCCTGCCCCCCGGCGGCGCGGATCGCTTCCGCTCCGGCCGCGATCTCCTCTGCGCTGCGGGCGGCGAGCGTCACATGGGCGCCCGCCTGCGCCAGCGCGGCGGCACAGGCAAGGCCAATGCCCCGCCCCGCCCCTGTCACCAGCGCCCGCCTGCCATCTAGGCGGAAGCTGGGTGTCTGCGGCAATGGCTCCATCTCAGGCAGCCGTCGCAGGCGTGGGTTCGGCCGTCCCGGCATAGGGGACGTTGCGCCCGCCATAGCGACGCACGCGGATATTGGCCTGCTCTCCATGGCCGGCAAAGCCTTCGAGTGCGCAGAGGCGGCTGCAATATTCGCCGACCAGCGCGGATGCTTCGTCGGTCAGCACCTTTTGATAGGTGCAGGTCTTGATGAATTTTCCGACCCACAACCCGCCGGTATAGCGCGCCGACTTCTTGGTCGGGAGCGTATGGTTGGTGCCGATAACCTTGTCACCGAAGCTGACATTGGTGCGCGGCCCCAGGAACAACGCGCCATAATTGGTCATGTTCTGAAGGAAATAATCGGGGTTCGCGGTCATGACCTGCACATGTTCGGAGGCGAGATCGTCGGCTATGCGGACCATTTCCGCCTCATCCTCCGCCACGATCACTTCGCCGAACGTCTCCCACGCCTTACGCGCATAATCGGCGGTGGGCAGTATCTCGAGCAGCTTTTCCACCCATGCCATCGTGTCGCGCGCCAGCCTCTCCGATGTAGTGAGCAGCACGGCGGGGCTGTCCGGCCCATGTTCGGCCTGTCCCAGCAGGTCGGTCGCCGCCAGTTCGCCGTCGCATCCGATCTCGTCGGCGATGACCAGCGTTTCGGTCGGCCCGGCGAACAGGTCGATCCCGACCCGGCCGAATAGCTGGCGTTTGGCTTCGGCGACGAAGGCATTGCCCGGTCCGACGAGGATATCGACCGGATCGATGCTCTGCGTACCCAACGCCATCGCGCCCACGGCCTGAATTCCGCCCAATGCGTAGATGGCGTCCGCCCCCGCCATCGCCTGTGCCGCGACGATCGCGCGGGCGGGCTGGCCCTGAAAGGGCGGGGCGCAGGTGATGACGCGCGGCACGCCCGCCACCTTGGCGGTAATGACCGACATATGGGCGGAAGCGAGCAACGGATATTTGCCGCCGGGCACATAGCAGCCGGCCGAGTTCAGTGGCAGATTCTTGTGGCCCAGGATCACGCCGGGCAGTGTTTCGACCTCCACATCGTGCATGCTGGCGCGCTGGATCTGAGCGAAGTTGCGCACCTGCGCCTGCGCGAACTCGATGTCCTTGCGCTCCTGCGGGGTCAGGCTGTCGACGCAGGCATCGATTTCCGCTTGGCTGAGCCGATAATCGTCACGATCCCAGCCATCGAATTTGATCGACAGGTCGCGCACAGCGGCGTCGCCGCGCGTTTCGATGTCGGCCAGCGTGGCTTCGACAATGTCGCGGACCTTGCGGTCGGCATCGGCCTTTGCCTGCGCGGTGGCTCCACGCTTGAGATATTGCGCCATGGGTCAGTCCTTTTCGATGAATATGCGTCAGAAACCGTCAACGGCCGTTTCGACATGGAAGACGTCGGGCGGGCCGATGAAGAATGGTCCGGCGAGCGCGCGCCACGCCTGAAAATCGTAGGAGCCGCGAAAATCAACGATATGCGCGTCCACGCTGTCCCAGCCGACGACCAGCAGATAATGGCCGGGCCTGTCGACCGCGCGCTCCAGCGTGAAGCTGTGGCATCCGGCCGCAGCGCGGAACAGCGGCTCGGCCTGGGCCACGGCTGCTTCGAAAGCGGCGGCCTTGGTCGGATCAATCTCGATCCGCGCGATTTCCTTGATCATGGCGTCCCTTTCTTCATCGCATCACCACGCCGTCGCCCCGGCATCGACCGGCACGTCGGCCCCCGTGACATAGCGCGCTTCATCCGATGCCAGCCAGACCGCGCACCAGCCGATGTCGTCCGGCTCGCCCAGCCGTTGCAGCATATTCTTGCTCAGCACTTTTGCCTCAAAGGCGGGGTCGGCGGCCAGATGCCGCAGCGTCGCGGCGGTGCGGATGAAGCCGGGCGCGATGCTGTTGGCGCGAATATTATGGCGCGCGCCCTCCATCGCGAGTTGGCGCGTCATCGCCAGCACCCCACCCTTGCCCGCACAATGGGCCAGCGCGGGCGATCCTTCGAGCGCGTGGCGGGCATTGGCGGAGGCGAAGTTGATGATCGAGGCATGGCCGCTGGCCTTCAGCCATGGCCATGCCGCGCGGGTGGCGAGAAAGACGATGTCCAGTTCGCCGCTGAGCGTCGCCTTCCAGTCGGCATAGGAAAGGCTCTCGATCCAGTCGAAGATCGCGAAGGCCGCCGCGTTGACGAGAATGTCGATCCGGCCATGGGCCTCCCCCACCCTGTTCAACAGCGCGACGGTCGCCTGTTCGTCGAGCAGGTCGCAGCTTTCGTCCGCGCCGCTGCGGTCGACGCCAATCACGGT
Source organism: Sphingobium sp. C100 (assembly GCF_000508185.1). Classification (GTDB taxonomy): domain Bacteria; phylum Pseudomonadota; class Alphaproteobacteria; order Sphingomonadales; family Sphingomonadaceae; genus Sphingobium. The sequence goes on from NZ_AYOY01000168.1 coordinate 24,311, forward strand.
TGCGCCTTCCGCCGCGAAGAGGCGCGCGCAGCCCAGCCCGATGCCATTGGCCGCGCCGGTGACGACAGCGACCTTGCCTCTTAGGCGATCAGCCATGGGCGATCGCTCCGTCCACCGGCAGGTCGCCGCGCCGGAAGGGCGCGACCAGCGCGACGCCCGCGCCGATCAGCGCGCCGGCCGAGAGCAGGCCGAAGGCGCCGAGCAATCCGCCCGCCTGCCGCGACAACAGGGTCACGACCACCGGGCTGAGAAACTGGCCGAAGGCGAAGGCACTTTGCCACAGGCCAGCGCCCCGGCCGCGTATCTGGAAGGACAGGAGGCTCATCGACCAGACCAGCAGCGTTGGCAGCAACATGCCTGCGCCGAACTGATTGAGGAAGCAGCCGATCAGGAAGGGCGTGGGCGCATGGGCCGTGCCCATGCTGGCGAAGCCCGCCGCGAGCATGGCAAATTCAATCAGCAACAGGCGGCGCACCGGCCAGCGCCCAATCCGCGAATAAAGCAAGGTGCCCAGTGGCACGCCGATGCTGGCAATCGAGGTCAGGAAGCCGATCCGTGCCGGATTTTGCAGGCCCAGTTCGACTAGCCCGGACGAAGCCTGAATCTGAACCGTGTAGAAAAAGATCGAGCCATAGACCGTGATCGCCAGGATCATCGCCATCCGCCGCCATGGGAAGCCTGCCCAGCTGCTACCCTGCGGGGCAGTGGCTGCGGGGCGCGGCTCTGCCTTGGGCTCCCATGTGAAATGCAGAACGAGCGCGAACATGAGCAGTGCGGACGCGTAGGTCCAGAAAGGCGTGCGCCAGCCGAACGCGCCAAGCTGGCCGCCCAGGTTGAAGAAAAGCAGCGCCGACATCGACGCGAAGGCGGTCTGCCCGGCGAGCCACTTGTCGCGGGCTGCGCCCTTGAAATAGTCGCCGATCAGGGTCGTGGACAGCACCATGATGAGCGCTTCGGCGACCCCCACACCCACGCGCGAGATCAGGATGGCAGGAAGGGTCTTAACGAAGACCGGCGCGATGCCAACCAGCGCGTAGAGCAGGAAGGAAGCCAGCAGCAACCGCCTGCGCCCAAACCGGTCGCCTAGCATCCCCGCGATCGGCGACAAAAACGCTACGCACAGCGCCGGGATCGTCAGGATCATTGGCACCCAATATTCATAACCCGGCACCGCGCTGAATTCGTCCAATAATTGGGGCAGCACCGGCGCGAGGAGCACGATCGCCATGGTCGACAGGGTGATCGGCAGTAATAGAGCGATACCCGTCATGACACCGGGTGTTTCCCGGGAAAGCGATATGGGTTCGTCGGCCATGGCTTACCGATCGCCTTTTTTGGGCATGTTGTCCCCGTGCATATGCTCTCCCCTCCGCCTTTTTCTAAGGACAAGGATCATACCAGAGGCCCCAGCCGTCAAACCGAAAGGATCAAATCAATCTATTCACGAAAATGCTGGGGTAAGTGTTTTCACTGTCCAGACCTGCCGACTCCCCGATGTCGATCCGCAGGCGTGGCTCACCGATGTGCTGAGCCGGATTGCGGAATGCCCAGTCAGCAAGCTCTACGAGTTGCTCCCCTGGAACTGGCAGGGCCGCAAGCCGCTGGCTGTGTTTGGAGATGGCTATCCGTCCGAATGGTTTGATGAATTCCTTGCCCCATTTGAACCATTTGTCGCTTCGGGCCAGCTCGTTCGCCGGATCATCGACACCCCTGCCCCACCTCAAACAGCATCGACCGGACTTGGAAGGGCTGCGAGACGTGTTCTTCGCAATTCCGGGTGAGGAATGGCGGATTGACGCATACATCGACAAAATCAAAAATCGGACATCCGATTGGGATGATGATCTTGAACGACTTCAAGGCTCGCTGCTTGGCTACGAAGACTGGAAAAATCTTTGGTGGATCGAGCAGCGTGTAAAACATCGGAGCGCCGCAGCTGGTCTTCGCTGATGTCCGTTATGTCCTTGTCGGGATGCTGTTCACCGGCATCGCTCACAACGATGTCAATCTTGCCGAACACCTCCAGCGTCCGAGCGACAATCTCGTCTGCAAAGGCGCGCTCTCCAATATCGCCGCTGATCGTGATCGCCTTGCGGCCCTCTGCTTCCACGATGCGCTTTGGTTCCACCGCGACATCCTCTTCCCGCAGATAGGCTGTCGCGATGTCAGCGCCTTCGCGCGCGTGGAGCGCGGCGACCGCTCTACCGATCCGCCGTCGGCACCGGTGATTATGGCGACTTTTCCGGCAAGACGGTCCGAGCCCTTGTAGCGAGGTTGCCATTGGGGCTTTGGGTTTAGCCTGCTCTCATGGCCGGCAGGGCGTCCTCATGCACCATCGGGGCGGAGTCGCTCATCGCATTATCTCCTTCGCCTCAAGAACCCATTGGGAGACCAGGAGTTCTCTCCGTTACAAACGGGCGGTCGCATTCGGCGAGCACCCAGACATTGTTCCTGACCCCAAGGAGATGGTCGATGGCCCTCAAAGCCCTAGCGCTCAACTGCACGCTCAAGGCGGATATCCACGAGGAGAGCTCAACCGATGCCATGATCGCGGTGCTGGCAAAAGCCTTCAACCAGCATGATGTAAGAATGAGCGAAACGGTTCGCGTCGCAGCCCTCGATATCAAGGCCGGCGTCACCTCCGACGAAGGCGATGGCGACGCATGGCCGGCCCTTCGCGAGAAAATTCTCGCTCATGACATATTGATCTTCGGCGGACCGATCTGGATGGGGCAGATCAGCAGCACCGCCAAACGGGTGCTGGAGCGGATGGATGCCTTTCTATCCGAAACCGACGATAAGGGGCGGATGCCGAGCTATGGAAAGATCGCGGTCGCAGCGATCGTGGGGAATGAGGATGGCGCGCATTTCTCCTCGGCTCAGCTATTTCAGGCCCTGAACGATATCGGCTGGACGATTCCCGCCGTTGCCGCCTGCTATTGGGTCGGCGAAGCGATGGGGTCCGTCGACTTCAAGTATCTGGACAGGACACCGGACATGGTGACGAAGACAGCTAACATGGTCGCCGCAAATGCGGCGCATCTGGCGGGATTGCTCCAGTCCAGCCCCTATCCTGGTTGAGCGCCATGACTGATCTGTCGGGCAAACTCCGCGAGAATATCGTTCTGTACGGTGCGCTGTTCGCCAATGTCGGGATCGCCATCGCCAAATTCGTGGCGGCGACTATCAGCGGCTCTTCCTCCATGCTCACCGAAGGCGTTCACTCGCTGGTGGACAGCGGCAATCAAATTCTGCTGCTTTATGGGCAAGCGAAAGCCAAGCGCCCCGCAGATGCCACGCATCCCTTCGGCTATGGCCGCGAACTCTATTTCTGGGCATTTGTCGTTGCGATCCTGATATTCGCCGTCGGTGCAGGGGTCTCGATCTACGAAGGCGGGCTGCACATCGCCGAGCCCGAACCGTTGCGCGACCCTACGATCAACTATGTGGTACTGGCGGTCGCCCTGCTGCTGGAAGGAACAAGCTGGACCATTGCGGTGCGCGAATTTAACGGCAAGCGCGGTGCGAGCAGTTGGTGGCAATCAATCCGTCGATCCAAGGATCCGGCGGGCTTCATTGTGCTGTTCGAGGACAGCGCAGCGTTGATCGGCCTTTGCATCGCAGGCGTAGGTGTCTGGGCCAGCCATCACTATGGCGACCCGCGGATCGACGGTGTCGCTTCGATCGCTATAGGGCTCATTCTGGCCGGGGTGGCTATTCTTCTCGCGCGCGAGGCTAAGGGACTTCTGATCGGCGAGAGTGCCGATCCTGCCATCATATCGGCGGTATGGATGATCGTCGACAAGCGGCCGCAGATAAGTGCGGTTAATCATGTCCGCACGATCCATACCGCGCCCGATGCCGTGTTCGTTGCGATCAGCGCCGATTTTGTCGACGATCTGCCCATGGGACAAGCAGAACGCCTGATTGAGGATATCGAGTGGGAAATGAAAGCCCTTATCCCGGAACTCACCTCTATCTACATCCGACCGGAGAAACAGGCGGATGCGGTGCGACAGCCACCGCCGGCCTAGCTTTGCCATCCCCTTCGATGGGCGGGGCGAAACTGACCTGCGCCAGTCGCCAGACTCTGTGCTCACCTTCAGGTCATTAGTGCCGTGGATGACGGCATTCGGACGGGGGATGCGCATCATTGACTTCGGCCCTGTTCAGTCGAACGGTTTCAGGCAGCCGAACGGTGACGTCCGAAATTCCGCCTTGCCTCTTGGCGATCCGCCCATGATTATTATTTCCACGTCGTGGCGCTGGAATCCGTGGTGAACCTACCTGCCTGCGCCGCCCGTGACACGCTCTTGATCGACATAAGTGGACATGTCATCGCCAAGGGAGAGTTGATGGGCACCTATCGACAGCAGGTCGCACTGCCCAAATAGAGGCCGCAATAACGGTCAGAAAAGATGCACCATTGATTTGCTGGTTGCAGCTGCCATGATCGTGGCAGATAATGGTGCACGGCCGAATGTTCGCTGGGGATCCCACCTGAGGTGCATTTCCATCATGCTGGCACAACCAGTGGCCCTATCAGCGGAAGCGTCCGCCTGATGGAAACCATCGGTCGTGACCTCGATGAGATGCAGCGCATACCGCTGTCGGCGGATCATGTCGAAGCCGTTCGGGCTGCTGGCGTGTCAATCACATATCCGGCAGGCAAAAACATCGTTCAGCCCGGTGATCCCGTCGATCGCTTCGTCTATGTCGAAGATGGCGAGATCGAGGTCGTCGACGCGTTCACTGGTCGGCGTTACGGATCGTCCACGCTTGGCCCCACACAGTTCATGGCGGAGATATCCTTCCTGAGCGGCGGCGTGTGGACGATGCCGATGCGGGCGGTGCGCGATACGCAGGTGGTCGAAGTGCCGCGCCCTGCCATGCTGCGCCTGATGGCCAACATGCCAGAAATGTCGGACATCATCATCACGGTCCTCTCGGCACGGCGGCGGCGGCAATTAGACAATCGGCATGGATCTCTCGTGCTGATCGGTGAGGAGGCGGATCGTGACATCCGCAGCATCGCCGAATTTGCAAGCCGCAACCGCCTGCCTTTCGCGTCCCACGCCATCGGTTCGACCGAGGCGCAACGGGTGACGGACAGTTGTGGAATAGCGATGGATCGGCCCGCTGTGATCTTCGGCCGCGATCATGTGATCGCGCAGCCCACTCCGCACAAGGTCGCAGAGTTGCTCGGTCTCAATCGTGACGTTGCGCAATGCGAGGTATTTGACGTTTTGATCGTTGGCGGCGGCCCTGCCGGTGTCGCCGCGGGGGTATACGCCGGTGCCGAGGGGCTGAACGCTCTGGTCGTCGAGGATATCGCGATCGGCGGCCAGGCCGGGACGTCGAGTCGGATCGAAAATTATATGGGATTCCCCACCGGTATTTCCGGCGCCGATCTTGTGTGGCGGGGGGAGGTTCAGGCGATGAAGTTCGGCACACGCTTCGTCATGCCACGCCGGGTCGATCGCCTGGAAAAACTGGATAGCGGCCAATTTTGCGCGACGTTCGATAACGGTCATCAGGTGCGGGCAGGCGCGGTCGTCGTCGCAACAGGTGTTCAATATCGCCGCCTTCCCATCCCACGCTTTACGGATTTCGAAGGTGCTGGCATCTATTATGCGGCCACCGATAATGAAGCGCGCTATTGTCATGGCGCCCAAGCGATCGTCGTGGGCGGCGGCAACTCGGCAGGGCAGGCGGCAATGTATCTCAGTCGGTCCGCCGACCATGTGCACCTTCTCGTCCGTGGCACATCGCTTGCGACCTCAATGTCCCATTATCTATCCAGCCGCCTGGAGGCTGATCCGAGTATCAGCATTTATTATGGCGCCCAGGTTTTAGAACTGCATGGATCGCAAACGCTCGATGCGGTGACGATCCAACAGAAAGGTGCGGAAAATCGCACTCTTGCCGTCTGCGCCATGTTTGTGATGGTAGGCGCAGCGCCGAACACCGACTGGCTGACGGGCCTTGTCGCCTTGGACGATAAACGCTTTGTCATGACCGGCGATGCCGTGGACGGCGGCTCACCCTATGCCACCTCCTGCCGCGGCATCTTCGCGGTCGGCGACGTGCGTTCCGGTTCGATCAAGCGCGTGGCTTCGTCGGTCGGCGAAGGTTCTGTCGTCATCTCGAAGGTATGGGAATTTCTAAATAGCGAGGTTAGCCGCCGGAATGGCGAGCGATAGGAGCCAGATTGCAGGGTCAGTTTCACCTAAGCGGCAAGATAGTGTAAAACCATCTCGAGCGAACGGAAGGGTGAAAGAAGGGCCGCGACATTTTCAATGGGTGAATAGCGTACGCACTTCGCATATTGCGTACAACTGTTTGGCGGCACCACAGCTTTCTCGCGGCGTCTTGGCATAGAGCGCGACATCGGCCACAGCGTGGTTGCGTTTGACGACGACCTTCCAAATTCGAAAGTGTAAAAATCTTGGAGGCTTGATGAAGAACATCACCGCATCTCTTGACACGAACATCTTGAATTTGCCTGTCCAAACAGGCATCGTTGGGGCGCGGGCAGGCCAGTAGAGTAACTGGTTTGCAATGGACGATGTCAGCGAAAAATTTCTGCGGCTCAAGGCCGTGATCGAGAAGACGGGCAAGCCCAAGGCTTCCATTTATCGGGATATTCATCTGGGCATATTCCCGGCGCCTGAGAAGATCGGCGCCAGGGTGGTTGCCTGGCGCCTGTCCCGGATCCTGCGCTGGATGCAGTAGCCCTCCGGCTACTAGGACGACTGAAACCAGTCGAGCGCGCCTGCAGCCTTTCGTTTGGGTTTGGCTTGCTCGACGGCGAAGACGGCAGCGGCCTGCTCGACAGCGTCGAGATAGTCCGCCCACCAGCCAAGCATCTGCGGCGCTGGGCAAGGTAGCGCGCGCTATTATACACTGCGCACACCGCCGGGCACATGGGCGAGCTGCAATTCGATCCAGTCGGCCTGGAACAGCCCGGACTCATTGAGAACGGTGCTGGCGACCGACCGGAACCCGTGCACTGTGGCCTTGTCGCCTACGCCAAGCCGGCGCAGCGGGACGAGCATGCGACTGGAACTGATCGTGTCATCCTGGTTGCCGATCACCGGAAACAGATATTGGCCAAAGCGCTCATTGCCATATTTGCCGTAGACGTTGAGTTCCTTGATTTGCCGCAGAAGTTCGACCGCTTGCGGCGGCGATCGGTTCATGCA
>NZ_AYOY01000169.1 GCF_000508185.1 Sphingobium sp. C100
CTGACGGCATGGCCGCCACGACGGGCGTTGGCACCGGCACTGGATCGGGGGTGGTCGCGACCTGCACCGGAGGCACCGGGGTGTGCACGATCGGCGGCGGCGCGACAACAGGCGGCTGCGATGGCGGCGAGGACGCTTCGGCGGCGGGCGGCGGCGGCGGCGTCAGGTTGACCACGGTCAGCTTCGCCTCGCGCGCGCGGACATAGGTCTGGCGCACCTGAACCATCGCGAAAATCAACGCGCCATGCAACAGGATGATGAGCGCCACCACCAGCAGGTTCGGGCGGGAACGGACGCCGTAGCGCTCCGTCACGACGCTGGAAGCTATGGTGGTGACGGTGGGCGGCACGACGCGGATGGGAACGGACGGCGTGTCATCGACGCTCAGTTCCTCAATTCCGTCCTTTGCCAATCGTAACATGCCAGCCCTCCCCGGCTCTTCGTGTCCGCCTTATCGCGTCGCTTAATGCGTATCAATTGCAAATATTGTCTATTATCGCCTTGGCTGCACCCGGACCGGACGGGCGGCGGCCCGAGGAGGAGCGACCGCCGCCCGCCCGCACCCCCGACTTGGGACAATGCCGGGGGAATGGCCCTGCGTGGCGCGATCAGGTCTCCGACCAGAGACGCAGGAGATTATGATAGACGCCGGTTAGTTGAAGTATCGCGCCTTCGTCCGCCCCCTGGCGGGTCAGCGTCTGAATGGCCATGTCCTGTTCCAGCAGCATCCGCCGCTGCCCGTCGTCCCGCACCAGGCTTTGAATCCAGAAAAAGGATGCGAGGCGGGCGCCGCGCGTCACCGGCTCCACCCGATGCAGGCTGCTGGACGGATAGAGGATCAGGTCACCCGCGGGCCTGGCGACCACATGCTCGCCATAAGTGTCGCTGATGACCAGCCTGCCGCCGTCATAATCGTCCGGGTCGTTCAGGAACAGGGTGCAGGAAATGTCCGAACGCATCTGCTCGGTTTCGCTCAGGCTCATCACGCCGCCGTCGACATGGAAACCATATTCGCCCCCACCCGCATAGCGGTTGAAGCGCGGGGGCAGGATTTTCCGGGGCAGCGCCGCCGCGAAGAAGAGCGGGCTGCGCTTGAGCGCGGCGAGCACGGCCCGGCCCAGATCCGCCCTGAGCGGCGAGGTGTCGGGGAGCTGCTCGTTATGCTTGACCCTGGCCCCCTGCACGCCGACGGTTTCGCGACCATCCGCCCAATCGGCGGCATCCAGCCGACGACGAAATTCAGCGATTTCCTCAGCGCTCAGAATTTGGGGAATATGGACCAGCATGAGCTTTCCGATGGCTCAGGACGCGGCGGAGGAATATCCCCCGCCATCATCCCGCAAAGATCAGAAGCGGAAATCCGCACTGAACAGAAAGGTTTGCGGCGTACCCGGCGTGTAGCGGTATCCGCTCTTGTTGATCGCCGCAATATAGTCCTTGTCGAACAGATTATAGGCGTTCATCCGCAGGTTGATGCTGCTGGTGACGGCATAGGACAGGAGCGCGTCCACCACCGTGTAACCGTCGGTCCTGGACGGCGTGCCGACTGCTCCATCCGTTCCCCGGTGCAGGCCCGCGACATAGCGCACGCCACCGCCGACCTCCAGGCCGAAGGGCAGACGATAGGCCGTCCAGCTCGTGAAGCTGTCGTCGGGCGTGTAGGCCAGGCCCGACGTGCCGTCGGCATTGACCAGCGAACCTTCCGTCACCTTGGTGTCGAGATGGGTGTAGCCGGCCGAAATCGACCAGGCTTCGGTGATGTTGCCGACAGCCGAAAGCTCGATACCCTTCACGCGCTTGGAACCGCTCTGGATGTCGGAGACGTCCGAAGCGTTGATCTCGTTCAGCACCTTGGTCTGGAACACCGCCGCGTTGACCGCCAGCGCGCCGCCCAGCGCACTCCACTTGACGCCGGCCTCGATCGTCTTGGCCTTTTGCGGGTCCAGGGCAGGATTGTTCGCGTTGGTCGCCGAATCACTGAGGGTGAAGTTGCTGCCGCCCGGCGGCTGCTGGGACAGGGCATAGTTCACATAGAGGCTGAGCGTTTCGACCGGTTTGAAAACCGCGCCCAGCTTCCAGTTGAACAGCGTGTCCTTGGCCGTCAGGTCAGCGGTGTTGACGAGCGATCCGGTCGGAAGCTCGCCGCAGGGGATCGGGTTACGTCCACCAACACCGCACGCCCCGGTGGCGAAATAGGTGGTCTTGTAGTGATCGAAGCGGATGCCGCCGGTCACCAGCAGCTTGCCTTCAAAGAATTTCGCGGTGTCGAACAGATAGAAGGACTGGGTGTCGGTCTTGCCGCGGGCGATGGCGCCATTGCGTGAGACGCTGAGCGTGCCCACATCATCCCAGTCGGGATTATACAGATTGGCGGCCGGTCGCGTACCCAGCGCGGTCTGTCCGTAGGACATCTGCTTCTCGCTGGTGATCTCGATGCCCAGGCTCAGATTATGCTCTATCGCGCCGGTCGCGAAATCCGCCCGCAGGTTGAGCTGGTCCGTCAATATCCGGTTGGTCACGTCCTTCAGCGTCGTGTTGCTGCGCGCCATTGTATAGGTCGACAGGTCGTTGGGATCGGTCCAGCCGATGTTGCCAGCCATCGGGTCCGTCGCGTTGCCGCCGGTCGACATGAAGGCCGACAGCAGATAATCCTGCTTCGTCTCGCCCCAGCGCGCGACGTTGGACAGCTTCACCGAATCCGAAAAGTCATGCTCCAGGATCAGCGTGGCCATCTTCGCGGTGACATCGTCATGATCGTCGCGCGTGCCGTAGAAATTCTCCGAATCAACTGGATGACCGACAAGCTGCTCCAGGCCGGGCTGCGGCACCCAGTGCTTGATGCCTATGGTCGGCACCAAGCCGTCGGGGATATTATCCTGGTTCACATAGAGCAGGTTGAGCCAGGCGCGGGTGGATGTGCCCAGGCCCAGGCCGATGGACGAGGCGAGACCGACGCGCTGGTTGTTGACATGATCGCGACCGGGGACGTCGCTGTCCTGCCACACCGCGTTCAGACGGAAGGCGGCGTTGGGCAGGCCATCGATCGACTGGTTGATGTCGGCGGTGGCGCGCTTCTGGCCATCGACGCCGACGGACACCATGCCGGACAGGGCGTCGTCGGGCGACGCTTTCTTGCTGACCATGTTGATAGCGCCCGTGGGAGCGGTGCGCCCATTGTCGGTGCCCGCAGGCCCCTTCTGGACCTCCACCTGTTCGGTATTGAAAATGTCGCGCGAGATCGAACCGAGGTCGCGCACCCCATCGACGAAGATGCTGCTGGAGGTGTCGAAGCCGCGCATATAGACGGCGTCGCCCGTGGTGGTGTTGCCATTTTCGCCGGCATAGAAGGTGCCGACGCCTGGGCTGTTGCGCAGCGCTTCGGTCAGGGTGGTCGCGCCCTGCTGGTTGAACAGCTCCTTGCTGATGATCTGGATGGTCTGGGGCGTATCCTGGAGCGGCTGCGTGAATTTCGGTGAGGACAGCGTGTCGATCTTGATGCTTTCGTCATCGATCGCGGTGTCGGTGACCGTCATGCCGCCCAGCCTGGGGGCAGGAGCCTCATCCTGCGCATGGGCGCCGCCCACGAAAGCCGCTGCGCTGAAGCAGCTGAGCGCCAGGAAGGACGGCATGGATGTGATTTTGCTCATGAAACAGAAACCCCCTTTAGTTGATCTGTTGGGGCGCCTGCTATTGCGAATCGTTCTTACTGTCAACGATAATGCGAATAATTCTTATCAGTGTAACTGCCTCGCCCGATCAAACAGCCAGCAGCGTATAGCGCTGGCGAGATTTGGCGCCGGGTCGGCTGCCAGTCGGGAGACGTCTATCCGGGCTATCAAGGCATTGAGGGGAATATTTTCCTGTCCCGCCGCCAGGCGCAGCGCAGCCCAGAAAATAGGTTCCAGGCTGATCGCCGTCTGGTGGCCGGCGATGGTGACGCTGCGCTTGACCGGCGGCGCGAAAGGCGACCCCGCAGGATCTTCGGGGTCGCCCTGCTGCATCAGTACATGTGCTGGCCGCCGTTGATCGACAATGTGCTGCCGGTCACGAAGCCCCCGTCCTCACTGCAAAAAAAGGCGACGCCGCGCGCAATTTCATGCGCCTGGCCCAGGCGGCCGACCGGGATTTTCGCGACGATCTTCTCCAGCACGGCCGCGGGCACGGCGGCGACCATGTCGGTGTCGATATAACCGGGCGCGATGGCGTTGACGGTCACGCCATATTTCGCGCCTTCCTGCGCCAGCGCTTTGGTGAAGCCATGAATGCCCGATTTAGCGGCGGCATAGTTGACCTGACCATATTGGCCGGCCTGGCCGTTGATCGACCCGATATTGACGATACGGCCCCAGCCGCGCTCGCGCATTCCGCCGAAGGTCGCCTTCGCCATGTTGAAGCAGCCGCCCAGATTAATGCGCATGACTTCATTCCAGTCGTCAAAGCTCATCTTCGAGAGCACGCCATCGCGGGTGATGCCGGCATTGTTGACGACGATGTCGATGGGACCAAGCGCCTCGGCCACCTGAGCGCAGCCATCAAGGCAGGCCTGGTGGTCGCCCACATCCCATTTGAAAGCGGCAATGCCCGTGGCGTCGGTAAAGGCTTTCGCCTTTTCATCATTGCCGGCGTAGTTGGCAGCGACGGTATAGCCCATATCCTGGAGCGCCAGACTGATCGCCTTCCCGATGCCTCGCGTTCCGCCAGTCACGATCGCCACCTTCGACATAAAAGCGTCCTCTTCCCAAATAGGGTCAGTCCATCCAACCCGAAAGCTCGCGGCTCATCAGCCTCTGATAAAGGGTGATAGCCTCCGCCGATGCGTTTAAACAGGGCAAATAGGCAAAATTTTCGCCGCCCTCAGCCAAAAATACATCCTTCGCACGCAGCGCGATTTCTTCCAGAGTTTCGAGGCAATCCGCCGAGAATCCCGGCGTGACAACCGCAATGTTGCGGACACCTTCCTGCACCAATTTGGTGAGCGTGGCTTCGGTTTCCGGTTCAAGCCATTTGGCCCGTCCGAAACGCGACTGAAAGCTCATATGCACCGGCATCGGCAATGCCTCGCTCAGCAGCCGCACCGTCTTCACCGACTGGCAATGATAGGGATCGCCCAGCTTCAACGTCCGCTCCGGCATACCGTGAAAGCTGGCCAGCAAGGCGTCCGGCCTGAAGGGCAGCCGCGCCAGATGCCCCTCGATCGAGGCTTGCAGCGCCGCAATATAGGCAGGGTCGTCATGATAGGGCGGCAAGGTGCGGACCGCAGGTTGCCAGCGCATTTTTCTCAGGGCTGCAAAGGCGGCGTCATTGGCGGTCGCGGTGGTCGCTCCACTATATTGCGGATAGAGCGGCGCCAGCAAGATCCTGTCGCAGCCGGCCGCCTTCATCGCCGCGAGGCGTGAGGCGATCGCGGGGTTGCCGTAGCGCATCGCCCAATCGACCACCACCCGCTCTCCCATCGCCTGTTGCAGTGCGCGGGCCGTCTCGCGCGTATGCACCGCAAGCGGCGAGCCTTCCGCCATCCACACCTGCTGATAGGCGTGCGCCGATTTTTTCGGGCGGGTCGTCAGGATCGCGCCGCGCAATATGGGTTGCCACACTAGCGGTGGAATTTCGACCACGCGCCGGTCGGACAGGAATTCCGCCAGGTAACGGCGGACCGATTTCGGGTCAGGCGCGTCGGGCGTGCCGAGATTGATCAGCAGGATGCCGACCTTGGGTTTGGGGATGGCGGGATGGTCGTTCGGAAGGGTCATGGCGTTCCCACAAGCGGCAGGCTGCGCATTCGCTGGCCGGTCCAGGTGTAAAGGGCATTGGCGATCGCGGGCGCGACCAGAGGCGCGACCAGGTCGCTGACGCCCGCGGGATCGGCGGTGCTGCGGATCATTTCCACCGCCACCTCGCCGACATCGGCCAGTTGCGGCAGATTCATGCGGCCAAGGATCGCGCGGGTCGGCAGGCCGTGCTCATAGGGGACCGAAGCGCCGGTGGCGTAGGCGAGACCGTAGACAAGGCCGCTTTCAATCTGTTGGCGGGCAATGTCGGGATTAACCTGATCCCCCGCATCCACGGCCGCAATGACGCGCCCGACCGTCAGCCCGTCGCCGCGCATCGCCGCTTCCACCATGACGGCGGCATAAGCCCCGCCCGTCATGTGCGCTGCCATCCCCTGCCCGCTCCCAGCGATGCCCCCCTGCCAGCCGCCCATCGCCGCGGCGGTGGAGAGGCAATGGGCGAGGCGCGGGTTGCCGCCGAGCATTTGGATGCGAAAGGACATGGCCTCAATATTGGCGAGATGCGCAAGTTCGTCTATGAAACTTTCGGTGAAGAAGACGCTGTGCAGATAGGCGTTGCCGCGCGCGAAACCCAGCGGCAGGCCGACATTGGCGGGGTAGTGATCGACCGCCCAGTTGGGGATGGCATAAGGCGGAACCATGCCTGCAACGGCCAGGCGCGTGGCCTTGTCCGCCGCATCCTCCGCCGCCTCGTGCGGCAACCGGCCATTGGCGATGCGCGCCCAGGTCTGGGTCATCGCGCAGGGCGCAGCCACCTTCGCCAGCCAGCCTTCGATGGCGCCGTTGCGGCCGATCTTGGCGGCCATGCGGGCATGGGCCGGGGCGCTGGGTCGATCCTGGATCACATCCTCCAGCCGCGACCATTGCAATTGGACGGGGCGTCCCATGTCGCGCGCGATGAGGGCAGCCTGGACGCCCGCTTCCCAATCCATGTTGCGGCCAAAGGAGCCACCGGCATGGAGGGGGTAGAGCGTCACCGCATCGCCGGTCAGGCCCAGCGCGTCGGCGATGGCGTTGCGGGCCAGCCCCGGCGCCTGTGTCGCCATCCACACCTCTGCGCCGTCAGCGGTGACGCGGGCGGTGGCGCATGGCGGTTCCAGCGACAGATGGAGGCCGGCATCGACCTGATATTCGCTGGCGAGAATGGTCGCGCCTTCGAACACCGACGCCAGATCGCCCTGACTGTAAAGGCGGCGGCCGGCGCCGCCGGAGAAGGCCGCCTCCAGCGCGTCGTCGATAGCCCCGCTGCTGACCGGCTCGCCGCGCAGGGTGAAAACCGGGTCGGCCAGGTCCAGCGCCTTGTTCGCCGCCCACCAGTTGCTGGCGACGGCGGCGACCCAGCGTTCCTGCTTCACCAGCTTCAGAAAGCCGGTGACGCCGCCGGCGGATCGCTCATCCAGTCCCGCGAGCACGGCATCGCCGATCGGTCCCTGCCGGATCGAGGCGAAGACCATGTCGGGCAGGCGGATGTCGGCGGCGAAATTATGGGTGCCGTCGATCTTGGAAGGCGTATCGAGGCGCGGGAGATCCTGCCCCGACAGGCGTCCATCCTGCCCCTGCCGCAGCGGCAGGATCGCTGGCAGATCGAAGTTCACACCGTCCATCGCCACGTCGCCGATCTTCATCCGGCGTTCGGCGCCGTCGGAAAGGATTCCGTCCTGGATGTCGCAGCTTTCCCACGGAATCGACCAGCGCGCCGCCGCCGCCTTGCACAAAAGCACGCGCGCGGCCGCGCCCGCGTCGCGATAGGCGTCGTGGAACATCGGCATCGATGTGCCGCCACCCGTCAGCATCAGCGCCTCGCGCGTCGCATATTGGCCGATCGCCCAGTCGCCGGCATCGCCCAGCAGCCGCGTCCAGTCGCTCGCCAGCCATTCGCGGGCCAGCAATATGTTCGCGTAAAGGGGGCTGATCGGCGCGCTCTGCACCGCGACGGTGCGCCAGTCGGCGCCCAGTTCGTCCGCCAATATCTGCGGCAGGACCGTGGTGACGCCCTGCCCCATCTCCGTCTGAGGCACGATGACGATGATCTGGCCCGACGTATCAATCTTAAGGAAGGCGTTGACGATGGCTTCGGTCGGCCCCGCGTTGAGATTGGGCGCGTAGCTGCGCGGCCAGACGCCCCAGGCGATCAGCAGGCCCGCGGTCGCGCCGCCGCCCACCAGCAATGTCCGCCGGCTGAGCCCGCTATTCCTGTCCGATTGCTTCCGCGGTGCGCGCCCCATGGCAGCCTGATACTGGCGCGCGGCGCCGCTGCCTAGGGCTATTCGGCGCGAAGCGGCGCGATGCCCAGGCGCGGAATTTCTATCGCCGGGCAACGGTCCATCACCACCTGGAGCCCGGCGGCTTCCGCCCGGGCGGCGGCGGCTTCGTCGATGACGCCCAATTGCATCCAGACGCCCTTGGCGCCGATCGCGATGGCTTCATCCACCGCTTCGCCCGCAGCCTCGCTACGCCGGAAGATATCCACCAGATCGATCGGCACACCGATGTCGGACAGACGCGCCCAGACAAATTCGCCATGCACATGTTCGCCCGCAATCTGCGGATTGACCGGGAGCACGCGGTAGCCATGATCCTGAAGGAACGCCATGACGCTGTAGCTCGCCCGGTCGGGCCGGTCCGATATGCCGACCAGCGCAATGGTGCGGGTGCGCTCGAGCAGGGTGGCAATATCCTGCGGATTGGTGAGGGGCATGGCGTTTCTCCTTCAGGCTGACATGGAGAGGACGCGCGCCGATGCAAGACGTTCCCCTGACCCGCCGCCAGGTTGCACCCTTCACTCAGCGAAAATTCAGGCGGCCCGCCCGAGCCACGCCGCGACCTTTTCCGCGATAGCCATGAAGGCGTCGGCATGGGGGCCATCACCCGCCGCCGGAGGATCGCCCGCGTCGGAGCGCCGCCGAATGTCGATGGCCAGCGGGATGCGGCCGAGGAAGGGCATGGACAGCGCGCCCGCCGTGCTTTCCGCGCCACCCTGGCCAAAGGGGTCGGAGATTTCGCCGCAATGGGGACAGGCATAGCCCGCCATATTTTCCACCAGCCCGACCATCGGCACATCCGCCTGCGCAAACAGGCTGACGGCGCGGGTGGCGTCGATGAGCGCAAGATCCTGCGGCGTGGAAACGATGACCGCGCCGGCGGGCTTGTGCTTCTGCACCATCGATAGCTGGATGTCGCCAGTGCCCGGCGGCAAATCGACGATGAGCAGTTCGACATCGCCCCATTCGGCGTCGATCAACTGCCCCAATGCGCCGCTGACCATCGGACCGCGCCAGGCGAGCGCCTTGCCCGGCTCCACCAGATGCGCCATCGACAGCATCGGGATGCCCAGGGCGCCGGTGACGGGCACCAGCTTCTTGTCGCTGGCCACCGGCTTCTGGTCCTCGCTCCCCATCAGCCGCGCCTGTGACGGGCCGTAAATATCGGCATCGACCAGCCCGACCTTGAGGCCGAGCCTGTGCAGCGCGACGGCGAGATTGGCTGACAGGGTCGACTTGCCCACGCCGCCCTTGCCCGAAGCGACGGCGATGATGCGCAGCGGCCGGCGTTCGGCGGTCATCGCGATCCGAACGTCGGTGACGCCCGGCACGGTCAGTGCGCCCTCGCGGATCGCAGCGGCGAGGCCGTCGCGCCGTTCGGGCGCAAGGCCGCCCACATCGAGCGCGAGCGTCATGACGCCGTCCCTGATCCGCGGCGCGCTGGCGCGGCCATCGGTCAAGGCAGTCAAACGGGCGGCGAAATCGGCAAGATCGGTCATGACGACGCCCTCTAGGCAATATTCGCGCCCATTGGCACTGTTTTTCGGACAAGAGCCTTCCTATAGAGGGTGGCATGAGAAGAATTTTCGGGTGGATGCCCGCGATCACAGCGATGGTTCAAGGCCCCTGGGGCGGCAAGAATGGCGGGCCTGAAGGGGACGGCCAAAAGGGCGGCGATGGCGGCCCCCGCAATCCGTGGACCCAGCCGGGCAAGCCGTCCGGCGGCCAGAAAGGCCCTTCGGCGATCGAGGAACTGCTGCGGCGCGGTCGCGAAAGCTTTGGCCAAGGCGGCGGCGGCAATGGCGGCGGCTTTGGCAGCCTGCCCCCGCGCGGCGCCGGCAAGGCGCTGTGGCCGGTCGCGATCGGCATTGTTGCGGTGCTGTGGATCGCGCTGACCAGCATCCATCGGATCGGCCCGCAGGAACGCGGTGTCGTGACATTCGTGGGCAAATATAGCCGCACTCTGTCGCCGGGCATCAGCCTGACCCTGCCGGCGCCGTTCGAGGCCGTCACCACGGTCGATGTCGAGGAAATCCGCACCATCGACATCGGATCGCTGAACGCGGAAAGCGAAAATCTGGTGCTGACCGGCGACCAGAATATCATCGACCTCGCTTATTCGGTGCGCTGGAACATCCGCAATCCCGAACTGTACCTGTTCCAACTGGCCGATCCCGACGACACGGTGCGCGAAGTGGCGGAAAGCGCCATGCGCGCGGTGTTGGCGAGCGTCAGCCTGGACGATGCGCTGGGCGCGGGCCGCAGCAGCATAGAGCAGCAGGTGGAACAGCGGATGCAGCAAATTCTGGACGGCTATAAGTCGGGCATCCGCATCCAGGGCGTCGCGATCAAGCAGGCCGATCCGCCAACTGCGGTGAATGACGCGTTCAAGGCCGTGTCGGCCGCGCAGCAGACGGCCCAGACCTACCTCAACCAAGCGCGCGCCGCCGCGCAGCAGGTGACGGCCAAGGCGCAGGGCGAAGCCGCCGCTTTCGACAAGGTCTATGAACAATATCGGCTGGCGCCCGAAGTGACCCGTCAGCGCATGTATTATGAAACCATGGAGAGCGTCCTGGCGAACGTCGACAAGACCATCGTCGAGGGGAGCAATGTGACCCCCTATCTGCCCCTGCCCGAACTCAAGCGCCGGGCGCAGGCCGCCCCGGCCAAGGATTCTTCCAGCACGGAGGGCCAGTGATGCCCGCATTTCTGCGTCATCCCGTCGCGCTGGCGCTGATCGCGCTGGCCCTGCTGATCGTTGTCGGCAGCACCGTGGCGATCGTGCCTGAAACCAAGCAGGGCGTGGTCGTGCGGTTCGGCGAACCCAAGGCGATCGTCAATCGATACCGCGCCAATGAAAGCTTCGGCAAGACAGGCGCCGGCCTCATCCTGCGGATGCCCTTCGTCGACCAGATCGTCTGGATCGACAAGCGCGTCCTGTCGGTCGAGATGGAACGGCAACAGGTGCTGTCCACCGACCAGCTTCGGCTACAGGTCGATGCCTTCGCCCGCTATCGCATCGTCGATCCGCTGCGCATGTATATCGCCGCGGGCAGCGAGGAGCGGTTGTCCGACGCGCTGCGTCCGATCCTTGGCTCCGCGTTGCGCAACGAATTGGGCAAGCGCCCCTTCGCGGCGCTGCTGAGCCCGGAGCGTGGGCAGGTGATGGACAATATCGAGGCAGGCCTTAATCGCGTCGCGCGCCAATATGGCGCGCAGATCGTCGATGTGCGGATCAAGCGCGCCGACCTGCCCGACGGCACGCCGCTGGAAAGCGCGTTCACCCGGATGAGCACCGCGCGCAAGCAGGAGGCTTTGACGATCGAGGCGCAGGGCGCGAAACAGGCGCAGATCATCCGCGCCGAAGCGGACGCCAATGCCGCGCGCATCTATGCCGAAAGCTATGGCAAAGACCCGAAATTCTATGATTTCTACCGGGCCATGCAAAGCTATCGCTACACTTTCTCGCCCGAGCGCGGGGGAGACAGCAATATCATCCTGTCGCAGGATAATGAGTTCCTGCGGCAATTTCAGGGGCGACGTTAAAAGTCCGTAACGAAGCCGTCAGCTTTGTTACGGAACCAGCACCATTCAATGAGGGTTAAGGGAAGGCGGCGCATTTCAGGCTCTCCTTAGAGTCCCGCCTTCCATTTCCTGAAGTTCAGAAGAGGACCGTCACGAGTGCGTTACGCTTATGCCATCACCGGCGCCCTGCTGCTTGGCGGCACCGCCATTGCCGTTACCACCAGTTCCAATGTCGGCGCGCAAGTCGCCCAGAATGAAGGCTTGCAGGCCGCAGCGCCCGCCGGCGCCCCGGCAAGCCTGGCCGACATGGTCGAAAAGCTGCAACCGGCCGTCGTCAATATTTCGACCAAACAGCGGGTGCAGGTGCAAAATCCCTTCGCCGGCACGCCCTTTGGCGATTTGTTCGGCCAGGGCGGCGGTCAGCCGCAGACGCGGCAGGCCCAGTCGCTGGGATCGGGCTTCATCATATCGTCCGACGGCTATATCGTCACCAACAATCATGTGGTGTCGGCCGGCGCGGAAGGCGCGAGCGTCGAACAGATTACGGTGACGTTGACAAACCGCGAGGAATATACCGCCAAGCTGGTCGGCCGCGATGCCGCCACGGACATTGCGGTGCTGAAGATCGAGCCGAAAAAGTCCCTGCCCTTCGTCAAGTTCGGGGATAGCAGCAAGGCGCGCGTGGGCGACTGGGTGGTCGCGATCGGCAACCCCTTCGCCCTGTCGGGCACGGTGACCGCCGGCATCATTTCCGCCGTGCACCGCAGCACCGGCGCGGCCTATGACAAGTTCATCCAGACCGATGCGTCGATCAACCAGGGCAACTCCGGCGGCCCGATGTTCGACATGCGCGGCAATGTGATCGGCATCAACAGCCAGATCCTGTCCCCTTCGGGCGGCAATGTCGGCATCGGCTTCGCCATCCCGTCCGAACAGGCGGCGCCGATCGTGACGACCCTTATGAAGGGCGAAAAGGTCAAACGCGGCTATCTGGGCGTGCAGATCAGTCCGCTGGGCGAGGATCTGGCCGAATCGCTGGGCCTGGCCAAGAATAGCGGCGAGTTCATCCAGGGCGTCGAGCCGGGCAAGGGCGCGGAGAAGGCCGGGATCAAGGCCGGCGACGTGATCGTCAGCGTCAATGGTCAGGAAGTGAACCCGGACCAGAATCTGTCGTCGATCGTCGCCAACCAGCCGATCGGCGCCAAGGTGCCGATCGTCCTGATCCGCAACGGCCAGCGCATGACCGTGACCGCGGTGGTCGGCGAACGTCCGCCCGAGGACGAACTGAACAGCTTCGCCCAGAGCCAGGACGAGGATGATTTCAACAACCAGCAGCAGACGCCCGGCAAGGCCAGCGAACAGTCGCTCGGCATCGTCGCCATCCCCCTGACGCCCAGCATCGTGCGCCAGCTCGGCATTCCGGCCGACACGCGGGGCATCGTCATCACGGCGGTGGACAGTTCGACCGACGCGGGCGCCAAGGGCCTGCGCCGGGGCGACGTGATCATGAGCGCCAACAACCGGCCGGTGACGAACCAGAGCGAACTGGATGCACAGGTCAAGGCGGTGGCCGGTCAGGGTCGCAACGCCATCCTGCTCCAGGTGCTGCGTCGCGGCCAGCCGCCGATCTTCCTGCCGGTGCGGCTGCGGGACAAGTAAGCCATGCGCCCTCCGCCCTTACGGGAGAGATAGTGCGAAGATTATGCCGTCATCCCCGCTTCCACGGGGATGGCGGTTTTCTTTTATGGGGGAAGGACCGGACTATGAGCGAGGGCATTTTCATCGGACTTGGCGCGCCGGAAAAGGACGGAGGCGTGCCGCAGACGCTGAACCTGCGCCGCGCCAACCGCCACGGCCTGATCGCCGGGGCGACCGGCACCGGCAAGACGGTGACGCTCCAGGGCATCGCCGAGGGCTTTTCCGCGCGCGGCGTGCCGGTGTTCCTGGCCGATGTGAAGGGCGACCTGGCCGGGATCGCCATGGCGGGATCGCCGACCGCGAAAAATGCCGACAAGCTGGTCGCCCGCGCCGCCGAGATCGGCATGAGCAATTATGCCTATGCCGATAATCCGGCAATCTTCTGGGATCTGTATGGGCAACAGGGCCACCCGATCCGCACGACGGTGAACGAAATGGGACCGTTGCTGCTGGCGCGGCTGATGGGGTTGAACGATACGCAGGAAGGCGTGCTGTCGATCGCCTTCCGCTATGCCGACGAGGAAGGGCTGCTGCTGCTCGACCTGGGCGATCTTCAGGCGATGCTCGCCTGGGTGGCGGACAATGCCGATATGCTCACGACCCGCTACGGCAATGTCAGCAAGGCCAGCGTCGGTGCGATCCAGCGGCAATTGCTGCAACTCGACGCGCAGGGCGGCGACCATTTCTTCGGCGAGCCGGCGCTCGACATCCATGATTTCCTGACGGTGGATGAAAAAGGGCGCGGCTATATCAACGTGCTGGCCGCCGACAAGCTGATGCAGAGCCCGAAGCTCTATGCGACCTTCCTGCTGTGGCTGCTGTCCGAACTGTTCGAGACGCTGCCCGAAGTGGGCGATCCCGACAAACCCAAGCTGGTCTTCTTCTTCGACGAAGCGCATCTGTTGTTCGAGGATGCGCCCAAGGCGCTGACCGACAAGATCGAGCAGGTGGTGCGGCTGATCCGGTCCAAGGGCGTGGGCGTCTATTTCGTAACGCAAAACCCGATCGACATTCCTGAGGATGTGGCGGGCCAGCTCGGCAACCGGGTGCAACATGCGCTGCGCGCCTTCACCCCGCGCGACCAGCGGGCGATCAAGGCAGCGGCCGAAACCTTCCGCATCAACCCGGAGTTGGACGTCGAGACGGCGATCACCGAACTGAAGGTCGGCGAGGCGCTGGTGTCGCTGTTGCAGGAGGATGGCGCGCCCGGCATCGTCCAGCGCACCCTGGTCGCCCCGCCCCGGTCGCGGCTGGGGACGATCGACGCGAAGGAACGGGCGATCATCCAGTCCATCTCTCCGTGCGCGGGCAAATATGACATGGCGGTCAACCGAGAGTCGGCGGAGGAGATATTGGCGGCGCGGGCCGAGGCCGCCGCAGCGGCTGCGCAGGCGGAAAAAGCGCAGGCCGAGGCGGACAAGGCCGCCGCCGCCCAGGCCAAGAGCGAGGCGAAGCAGCGCGAGGCGGAATTGAAGCGCCAGGCGCGCGAGGCGGCCAAGCCCAGTTCGATGGACAAGGCGATCCAGTCGGCGACGCGATCGGCGGCTTCCTCGGTCGGGCGACAGGTCGCCAACGAGCTGGGCCGCGCGGTGTTCGGCGGGTCTTCGCGGCGCAAATCTTCGGGCGGAATCGCCGGGCAACTGGTGCGCGGCATCTTGGGCAGCCTGTTCAAATAGGATAGAATAGGCCGCCGGCTGGGAGGCGGCTCAGGATGAAAGCGACAGCGATCTGGACAGTAGCGGCAGCGATGTGCGCCAGCCCCATATATGCGCAGACGGTTATCAGTCCGCATGACGTCGTCGCGGCGGCCATCGCCAGCGATATTGCCCGCGACCAGCAGGCCGACCGGGATGCGCGGCGAGCGCCCTATGCCTCGCCCGGCTATGGGCCGATCGGGTCGGCGGCGGCCGCACGCGATGCCTGCGCGGCGAAGGCGCTCTATCAGGCTGGGTCGGACGCGCGGCTGATCGGCCAGGCCCGCGCCAGCAGCATGTCGACCGGGTGGGAAGTCGAAGGCATGATCGGCGTGCCGGGCGGACCGGACATCCCCTTTGTCTGTTCGGTGCGCAACGGGTCGGTCAGCGGCGTGCTGCTGCAACGCTGAACGGCTTTTCCAGCAAAGCAAATCTTGTCGGCGCACCATGTCCGCGGCGGTTGCCTAGCGCAGGCCGGCGCGGCTAAAGCGCTCGCCATGTCATCGCTGATCCCGCCCGGCCACCCGCTAAGATTCGGAAATTTCCGGGCTTATCTGATCGGGCGCATGGCCGCCGTGCTGGCGCAATATGGCATGATGATCGTGCTGGGTTGGCAGGCCTATAATATAGCGCGCGAAACCATGACCACGGCGGGCGCGTCGGCACAGCTGGGCCTGATCGGCCTGGCCCAGTTCCTGCCGCTGTTCCTGCTGACGCCCGTCACCGGCTGGGTCGCGGATCATTATGACCGGCGGATCATCACCCGGTTGACGCTGGCGCTGCTGACGGCGGCGTCCGGCCTGCTCGCCTTCGCCACCTATGAAGGCTGGGTCAGTCTGCCGCTGATATTCGGCATGGCGGTGGTGGTTGGCACCGCCCGCGCCTTCAACGGTCCGGCCTATGGCGCGCTCGCGCCCAATCTGGTGCCGCCGCAGGTGCTGCCCAACGCGATCGCCATTTCGGCGGTGGTGTGGCAGGCGGGGTCGATCGCCGGGCCGGCTCTGGGCGGCTATGCCTATGCGGCGACGCCCTGGGGCGCCTATGCGCTGGCGGCGGCCCTGTTCAGTGTGGCGCTGATCGCGATGCTGATGATCGGCAAGGTGCCGCAGCCGCCCCGCGACACGAGCCGCCATCCGATCCGCCAGATGATCGACGGGTTCGCCTATGTTAAGGGCAACCGGCTGGTTCTGGCGACGATCACGCTGGACCTGTTCGCGGTGCTGCTGGCGGGCGCGACCGCGCTGCTGCCGGTCTATGCGCGCGACATATTGCATGTGGGATCGGCGGGCCTGGGCCATCTGGCCGCCGCGCCGGGCATCGGCGCTGGTCTGACGGCGCTGTGGTTTTCCTTCCGCCCGATGAAGACCGAGGTGGGGTTGAAGATGCTGGGCGCGGTCATCCTGTTCGGGATCGCCACCATCGTTTTTGGCAGCACCGCCTTCATGCCGCGCGACATCGCCGTCGAAACCGGGATCGGCGCGCTGATCGTGCTGGGCGGCGCGGATATGGTGTCGGTGTTCGTGCGCCAGTCGCTGGTGCAGTTGCACACACCCGACGCGATGCGCGGACGCGTGTCGAGCCTGTCGCAGCTCACCATCTCGGCCTCCAACGAACTGGGCGAAGCCGAAAGCGGCTTTCTCGCCGCACTGGTAGGGCCAGTGGCGGCTGTGATCGGCGGCGGCGTGGGCGCCATCATCATCACCATCCTGTGGGCGCGGCTCTTTCCAGAATTGCGCCTTGCGCGTAGCTTCGATCCACCCGACATCGGGCGTGCCGAATTCAGCCAGGAGAAGGCCCCATGAAAGCTGCCACGATACTCGAAACCATCGGCAATACGCCGCATATCCGCATCAACCGCCTGTTCGGCGATGCCGAGGTCTGGATCAAGTCGGAACGGTCGAACCCCGGCGGATCGATCAAGGACCGCATCGCGCTGGCCATGATCGAGGCCGCCGAAGCATCGGGCGAGTTGCAGCCCGGCGGCACCATCATCGAACCGACATCGGGCAATACCGGCGTTGGCCTGGCGATGGTCGCGGCGGTCAAGGGCTATAAGCTGGTCCTGGTCATGCCGGAGAGCATGTCGATCGAGCGTCGCCGGCTGATGCTGGCCTATGGCGCGAGTTTCGACCTGACCCCGCGCGAGAAGGGCATGAAGGGCGCGATCGAGCGCGGGCTGGAGCTGGTAAGCCAGACGCCTGGCAGCTGGATGCCCCAGCAATTTGAAAATCCCGCCAATATCGACGTGCATGTCCGCACCACCGCGCAGGAAATCCTGACCGACTTCGCCGACGCCCCGATCGACGCGCTGGTGACGGGCGTGGGCACCGGCGGCCACATCACCGGTGTGGCGGAGGTGTTGAAAAAGGCATGGCCACATATCAAGGTCTTCGCGGTCGAGCCGTCCCTGTCGCCGGTCATCAGCGGCGGCCAGCCCGGCCCGCACCCGATCCAGGGCATCGGCGCTGGCTTCATCCCGGCCAATCTGCACACCCAGTTGCTGGACGGGGTGATCCAGGTCGATCCGGCGGACGCCAAGGACTATGCCCGGCGCGCCGCGTCGGAGGAAGGGATGCTGGTCGGCATCTCGTCCGGGGCGACCCTGGCCGGCATCGCGCAAAAGCTGAAGGAACTCCCCGCCGGCAGCCGGGTTCTGGGCTTCAACTATGACACCGGCGAACGCTACCTCTCGGTGCCCGATTTCCTGCCCGAATAAAGGCGTGGCGACCAAGGCATGACCGACGCCCCCTCCTCCACCCGGCCGCATCCGCTGCTGTGGCTGGTCTGGGCGCTGCTGTTCGTCGGCCTGCCGATGGCCGTTGCCGGATGGGAGACGCGCGCGCGGCCGGGGGCCGAGGGGACGGCCCTCTCTCCTGCCGCGGCGGCGCGGAAACATAAAGCCGTCACGCCGCCGCCGGTGGAACCGGTCAAACTCTATGCGCTGCCGCAGGACCAGGCGCGCGCGTTGAACGCGGCCATTCCCTTTTCCAGACTGTCCAACCCGCCGGCGCGGCCCTTCGTCTTTGCAGGCGACGAAACCGACCTGGCGCGCGCGACCGACTGCCTGGCCGCGGCGCAGTTGTTCGAAGCGGGCGACGATGCCGTGGGCGAGGAAGCGGTGGCGCAGGTGGTGCTCAATCGTGTGCGCCATCCGGCCTTTCCCAAGACGGTGTGCGGCGTCGTTTTTCAGGGGCAGGAACGCACAACCGGTTGCCAGTTCACCTTCACCTGCGACGGGGCGCTGGCGCGCACGCCGGGCGAAACGGCCTGGGCGCGTGCGCGGGAGATCGCCAGGCGTGCGCTGGCGGGCAAGGTCTATGCCCCGGTCGGCTATGCCACCCATTATCATACCAACTGGGTCGTCCCCTATTGGAGCGGCAGCCTGGACAAGATCGCATCGGTCGGCACACATCTCTTCTTCCGCTGGCGCGGCTGGTGGGGCACGCCGCCCGCCTTCCGCTTCGTCCGCGATCCAAGGGAGCCGCTGATCGGCAAGATTGCGCGCCTTTCCGCCGCGCATCAGGGAAGCACAGGCGTCCCGCTGGACGGCCCGCCGCTGCTGGTCCCCGGCACCGGCGCGGCCGCGCTGGCGGCCCGGCCGAAACAGGCCATCGGCGCGGATATGCTGGGCAAGACCGTCGGCGGCGTGCGGCTGGCGGTGCTGGGACCGGACGGCAAGAGCTTCCTGGTCGAGTTGCCCCGCGGCGGGACGCCCGACGGCTGGCCGGCGATGGCGCAGACCTTCTGCGCCGGGCGGCAGGCATGTCGGATCATGGCGTGGCGACCGGGCAGCACGCCATCGCGCCTGCCGCTGAGCGACGCGGAACTGGACGCGATGAGTTTCGCCTATATCCATAATGTCGATAGCGGGCTGCAACGAGCGTTATGGAATTGCGACCAGACGCCGCGCCAGGCGCAAAGCCAATGTATGCGCCGCCGCGTGGCAGCCGCGCCCCCTGCCCCGTCGGCCGGCGGAGCACTCGACGGGGTCAGACGCAAGGATCGGTTCGAAACCGTGAAGATCATGCCGGTCACGCCGGTTTCTCCGCCGCCAGCGGCACCGAGCGGGGGCGAGTGAAGTTCACCGGGTGGCGGAAAATCGCCTCATCTTCGTTACGGTATAGCATTACCAAAATGCGGAGTGGGGCATGGACACAAGGCGAGGATTTCTGGGACGGTCGGGCGCACTGATGGGCGGCGCGCTGGGCATGGCGGTGGCGGGCGGCCCCGCCATGGCGAGCGACAGTTCCACGGACGCATGGCCGGCCGACGCGCCTTTTGCTTTTTCAGGCGATATGGACGATTTCGCCAGCGCGCAGGCGGCCTTGGCTCGGCTCTATGATGTGAGGCACGATTTCGCGACGTTCGACGCAGCCTATTATGGCGCGATGACCCGTCCGGTGCAGGCCGCCTATGCGGCCCATTCCCACTGGGTCAACCAGAACCATGCCCTGTTCCTGCGCAGCGGGGTTCCCGGCCACCCGCGCGACGTCGAACTCGACAAATCGCGCGCGGCGGTGGCGCGAATGCTGGGCGCGTCGACGGAAGAGATTGCGCTGTCGGGTGGCGGGACCGAGGCGCTCTATGCGCTGATCGCCAATTATGCGGCGATCAGACCGGGCGATGCGGTGATTCATGCCGATGTCGATTATGACGAGATGCAGTTCGCCTGCGACTATCTGGAGCAGAGCCGGGGCGCGCGCATCGTGCGATTTTCACTGCCTGAGCCGCATACCGAAGCCAATATCCTGGCGGCCTATGACAAGGTGCTGGAGGACACGCCACGCGCGAAACTGTTGCTGTTGACCCATTTGTCCAATCGCAACGGGCTGGTGCCGCCGGTCAGGGCGATCGTCGCGCTGGCGAAGGCGCGGGGCGTCGACGTGATCCTGGACAGCGCGCAGGCGGTCGGTCACATCCCCTTCACAGTGGAGGAGACGGGCGCGGATTTCATCGGCTTTTCGCTGCACAAATGGCTGGCCGCGCCGCTCGGCACCGGGGGCATCTACATCCGCAAGGAACGGTTGCAGGATATTGCGCCCTGGCTCGGCAACCGCATCCACGGGCCGGAGGATATTCGCGCGCGCATCCCCACCGGCACGGTCGATTTCGCGGCGCGGCTGACCGTGCCGAGCGCCATCGCAGTGCAGGACGCGATCGGGCCGGGGGCGAAACATCGCCATCTGGTGCGATTGCGCGACTATTGGGTGGAGCGGGTGCGCGATGTGCCTGGGCTGAAGATCATGCTGCCAGACGAACCGGGCCGCTATGGCGCGGTAACGGGCTTTCGCCTGCCGGGCATGAATGGCCCCGACGACGCGAAGAAGGCGGCCGGGCTGTTCCTCGACAAATATAGGCTGCTGGTGGTGGCGAAGGCGGGACTGGCGTCCGGGCCGGTGCTGCGCGTGACGCCGGCCCTGTTCAATACAAGCGCGGAACTGGACCGGCTGGTGGCGGCGATCCGGGCGGAGCGTGGGCTGTTCGCGTGAACCCGCCGCCCCTTCGCATTGGCCGGTGGCGGCATGGCCCGGTCAATCCATCATGTGGACCAGCGTTTCAAGTTCGCGCCCTTCGACCCGCACCTCGTTGAAAGAGGGGCGGCTTTCGCGGGTCCGCTCGGACAACGTGCCGGCGCCGATGAGCCGGACGATGCGACGTCCTGCCGGTGCGGGCAGATCGAAAGGATCATGGACATGGCCGCTGAGCACCGCGTGCGCCCCTGCCCGCCCCAGCGCATCGAGCGCGGCCAAGCCGCCGCGCGTACGCGAATGGAGGCGCGTGCCGCCCTCCACCAGCGGATGATGACAGGCGACGAGGATGAGGCTGTCGGCGGGCGCTGCATCGATTTCCGCCAATGCTGCCCGGAGGCTGGCGGCGCTGACCACGCCCTTCGACCAGTTCAGGCGAAACTGGAGCCGGGCGGTGGTCTTGAGCGGCACGACGCTGAGCCCCGGCAGGTCGAGCGGACGCTCGATCATCCGCTCGATCGCCTGATAACGGCGATAGGGCCGAAAGAAGCGGGCGAAGATGTTGAAATAAGGAATGTCGTGATTGCCGACTTCGACGGTCAGCGGCCGGCCCAATCCCTTGAGCCATTGGGCGGCGGCGGCGAATTCAGGGTGGCGCGCGCGCATGGTGAGATCGCCGGTGACGATGACGGCATCGGGCTGCTCCGCCGCTACGCGGGCGGCGAACCAGTCGAGCGCCGCCTGGTCCTCGGCGCCGAAATGGAGGTCGCTGACGTGGAAAAGGCGGATCATGCGGGCGGCTCCCGCGTGGCGAGGAAGAAGGGGCGCGTCACGCCGCCGCTGATGCGCGTGCCGGGCGGCAGCCTTTCAGGCTCGCCATCGAACAGAGCGAGGACAGGTTTGCGGCCCGCCAGAGTGAAGATGTCCGCGCGCGTCGCGGTGACGGCGCGTGCCGCCAGCCAGTCCCCCCGCAGCCAGTCCCAGCCCAGTTCGGCGATGGTGCGCCAGTCCCGCGCATCGACGCCCGCGACGGCCATCCCCGGCTTTGCGGGCGTCGCAAGGATCGCCTGATAGCGATGGTTAAGACCCGGCACGCCAGTAATCCGCACATGATCGCCGAAGGTGCGGCGCCACGCCTGCATGGCGGCGCGCAGCAGCCGGGCCAAGCGGCCTTCCCGCGCGGCTTCGCGGGCACGCACCCAATGGGCGGCGGGGCCGATGATGAGGCCGACAAAGGCGCGCAGCCGACCGGCCTGGGCATAAGGCAGGGCGACGCGGCGCTGGGAAAGATGGGCGGCGTGAACGATATCGGCAGGCGGACTGTCGCCATGCAGCGTTTTGGCGAGCAGGTTCATCGTGCCGCCGGGCAGGACCAATATGTCGCCGTCCCAGTCGGCATATTTGCAGAGCGCCGCGTTGATCGTGCCATCGCCGGCGAACAGCATCAGCGTGTCCGCGCCCGCCGCTTCCAGATCGGCGGGATCGGGAAGCGGATCTTCGGGAAAGCGCGTGCGGCCGGCGAGCGCCAGCCCCTTTTCCCGACAGACCGCCTCGATCGCCTCGCAGCCGGCCTGCGTGGCCGACCCGGACAGGATGTTGGAAATGAACCAGAGCCGTTGCATAGCGCCCGCTGAACGCCCGGAGCGGACGAGAGGTCCGCGCAGGCGGCGCTATTTTCCGATGAAAAGCCAGATGGCGGCGAGCAAGGCCGTGGTCGCCAGCACCAGCGACCAGGTGAGAAGGCGGATACGCACCGGCTTGAACGTCGCAACCTGATGGCTTTCGAGCCGGTGGATGATCGCGCAGGCGCGACGTTCCGCCGACAGGAAGATGAAGATGGCGATGAGCAGAAAGGCGGAAGCGATCGCTTGTAACACCCAGACGGGGCGAAGCGCCTGGAACAGGGCGTGAAAGCCCAGCCCTATGCCGACCGACGCCATGCCCGTGCGCACCCAGCCGGCAAAGCTGCGTTCATGGGCCAGGACGGTGCGGTCCTCGGCAAGGTCAGTGCGGTCCTGCGCCAGGTCGAGACGGCCGGACCTGTCGTCTTCGCTGTCAGCCATCCCGATAAAACCGACTGGCCGGCGGTGCGTTCCCCCTTCACAAGCACCGTGCCTGCGACTATATGGGCAGCTCGCAAGACGGCCTGTGGTTCCCTTCGGGGACTGTGCGCCGCGCCCGGATCGCTCGGGAGCCTCGACCGCGTTGCGCACGGTCGTTGGCAGGAATAGGGCGGTTCTACTGGGTTTCATAGACGCTGACAGTGCGGATCGGACAGTCCCGGTTCGCACTTTTTTGCGTGGAATGAAGGGTGCGAATCACCCCTGATTCCGACGCCTCTGGACTGAATTTCCGCCGCAATGCGGAAAAAACGACGAACAGACGACGTCTTAGACAGGCAACAGGCAGGACCCGCATGGCGACCAAAGCTCTCCCAACGATCAGCAATACCGGCGCGAAGAAGCGCATCCGCAAGGTGTTCGGCGACATCCACGAAGTGGTGCAGATGCCGAACCTGATCGAGGTTCAAAGGGAGAGCTACGAGCAGTTCCTGCGTTCGAATCCGAAGATCGGCTATGTTTCGGGCCTGGAAAAGACCCTGCGCTCGGTCTTCCCGATCCGCGACTTCGCCGGCACGGCCGAGATGGACTTCGTCCATTACGAGCTGGAAGACCCCAAATATGACGTCGAGGAATGCCGTCAGCGCGGCATCACCTATGCTGCGCCGATGCGCGTCACGCTGCGCCTGATCGTGTTCGAAGTCGATCAGGACACCGAAACCCGCTCCGTGCTCGATATCAAAGAGCAGGACGTCTATATGGGCGACATGCCCCTGATGACGGGCAACGGCACCTTCATCGTCAACGGCACCGAGCGTGTCATCGTCAGCCAGATGCACCGTTCACCGGGCGTCCTGTTCGACCATGACCGCGGCAAGACCCATTCGTCGGGCAAATATCTGTTCGCCGCGCGCGTCATCCCCTATCGCGGTTCGTGGCTCGACTTCGAATTCGACGCCAAGGACATCGTCAATGTCCGCATCGACCGCAAGCGCAAGCTGCCGGTGACGGCGCTGCTGTTCGCGCTGGGCCTGACGCCGGAAGATATTCTCAGCCAGTTCTACAACAAGGTCGTCTATATCCGCGGCGAAGGCGGCTGGCAGATCCCTTATCTCGCCGAAGCCTGGCGCGGTATGAAGCCGGCGTTCGACATCGTCGATGCCAAGTCGGGCGAAGTCATGTTCGCCGCTGGCCAGAAGATCAGCCCCCGCGCCGCCAACAAGGCGGAGAAGGACGGGCTTGAGACGCTGCTGATCCCGACCGACGAAGTTTATGGCCGCTACAGCGCCTACGACCTGATCAACGAGAGCACCGGCGAGATTTATATCGAAGCGGGTGACGAGGTTTCGCCGGAAAATCTGGAGAAGCTGGACAAGGCCGGCATCGATCGGCTGGAATTGCTGGACATCGACCATGTGTCGACGGGTCCGTGGATCCGCAACACGCTGAAAGCCGACAAGGCAGAGGATCGCGACCAGGCGCTGGCCGACATCTACCGCGTCATGCGCCCCGGCGAGCCGCCGACGCGCGAGACCGCCGATGCGCTGTTTGCCGGGCTGTTCTTCGATTCCGAGCGCTATGACCTGTCGGCCGTCGGCCGCGTCAAGATGAACATGCGCCTGGACCTGGACGCCGAGGACACCGTCACCACGCTGCGGACCGAGGACATCCTGGCCGTGGTCAAGGAGCTGGTGAACCTCAAGGACGGCAAGGGCGAGATCGACGATATCGACAATCTCGGCAACCGCCGCGTGCGTTCGGTCGGCGAATTGCTGGAAAACCAGTATCGCGTCGGCCTGCTGCGCATGGAACGTGCGGTCAAGGAGCGCATGTCGAGCGTCGACGTGTCGACCGTGATGCCGAACGACCTCATCAACGCGAAGCCTGCCGTGGCCGCGGTGCGTGAATTCTTCGGCTCTTCGCAGCTGTCGCAGTTCATGGACCAGACCAACCCGCTGTCGGAAGTCACCCACAAGCGCCGCGTGTCGGCGCTTGGGCCGGGCGGTCTGACCCGTGAGCGCGCGGGCTTTGAAGTCCGCGACGTTCACCCGACCCATTATGGTCGTATCTGCCCGATCGAAACGCCTGAAGGCCCGAACATCGGTCTGATCAACTCGCTGGCGACGTTCAGCCGCGTCAACAAATATGGCTTCATCGAGACGCCATATCGCAAGGTCGTGGATCATAAGGTCACCAACGACGTCGTCTATCTGTCGGCGATGGAAGAGGCCAAGCACACGATCGCGCAGGCCAACGCAGAACTGGATGCCGACGGCAGCTTCGTGGAAGACCTGATCTCCGCGCGTGAAGCCGGCGAATTCCTGATGTCGCCCAAGGACCATATCACGCTGATGGACGTCAGTCCCAAGCAGCTGGTGTCGGTCGCGGCGTCGCTCATTCCCTTCCTGGAAAATGATGACGCCAACCGCGCGCTGATGGGTTCCAACATGCAGCGGCAGGCGGTGCCGCTGGTCCAGGCCGAGGCGCCGTTCGTCGGCACCGGCATGGAAGGCACGGTCGCCCGCGATTCGGGCGCAGCCGTCGCATCCAAGCGCGCCGGTATCGTCGATCAGGTCGACGCGACCCGTATCGTCATCCGCGCCACCGGCGATGTCGAACCCGGTCAGTCGGGCGTCGATATCTACACGCTGCAGAAGTTCCAGCGTTCGAACCAGGACACCTGCATCAACCAGCGTCCGCTGGTGAAGGTGGGCGACCTGATCGAGGCTGGCGACGTGATCGCCGACGGCCCGTCGACCGAGTTCGGCGAGCTGGCGCTGGGCCGCAACACCCTGGTCGCGTTCATGCCCTGGAACGGGTATAATTATGAAGACTCCATCCTGATCTCCGAGCGGATCGTGAAGGATGACGTCTTCACCTCGATCCATATCGAGGAGTTCGAGGTCATGGCCCGAGACACCAAGCTGGGGCCGGAGGACATCACCCGCGACATCCCCAATGTCGGCGAGGAAGCGCTGCGCAACCTCGACGAGGCGGGCATCGTCTATATCGGCGCTGAAGTGGAGCCGGGCGACATCCTGGTCGGCAAGATCACGCCCAAGGGCGAATCGCCGATGACCCCGGAAGAAAAGCTGCTCCGCGCGATCTTCGGCGAAAAGGCGAGCGACGTGCGCGACACGTCGCTGCGCCTGCCGCCGGGCGTCGCCGGCACGGTCGTCGAAGTGCGCGTGTTCAACCGCCACGGCATCGACAAGGACGAGCGCGCGATGGCGATCGAGCGCGAGGAAATCGACCGCCTGGCCAAGGACCGCGAGGACGAACGCGCCATCCTCAACCGGGCGACATTCAACCGCTTGTCCGAAATGCTGCTGGGCCAGACCGCTTCGGCCGCGCCCAAGGGCATCAAGAAGGGCGTGGTGATCGACGAGGCCCTGCTGGGCGAAGTCGAACGTCATGAATGGTGGAAGTTCGCCGTCGAGGACGATCAGCGCCAGGCCGGTATCGAAGCCGTCAAGGCGCAATATGACGAGGCGGTGAAGCTGATCGTCGAGAAGTTCGAGGATCGCGTTGACAAGCTGCAGCGCGGCGACGAACTGCCGCCGGGCGTGCTCAAGATGGTCAAGGTGTTCGTCGCGGTGAAGCGCAAGCTGCAGCCGGGCGACAAGATGGCCGGCCGTCACGGCAACAAGGGCGTCATTTCGCGCATCCTGCCGATCGAAGACATGCCGTTCCTGGAGGATGGCACCCATGTCGACATCGTGCTCAACCCGCTGGGCGTGCCGTCGCGCATGAATGTCGGGCAGATCTTCGAAACCCATCTGGGTTGGGCCGCGCGCGGCCTGGGCGAGCAGATCAAGCATGCCCTGGAAGATTGGCGCGAAGCCAATCCGAACGCCGAGGCGGGCGCGATGCCCGACGCGGTGAGGCAGCGGCTGGTCGACACCTATGGCGCGCATTATGCCGAACAGATCGAGGCCCGGACCCCCGAGCAGATCATCGACCTGGCCGAGCATCTGGGCCGTGGCGTGCCGATGGCGACGCCGGTGTTCGACGGCGCCCGCGAAGCCGATGTGTCGGCGATGCTGGAACTGGCGGGCCTGCACACATCGGGTCAGTCGGACCTGTATGACGGCCGCACCGGCGACCGGTTCGACCGCAAGGTCACGGTGGGCATCATCTATATGCTGAAGCTCCATCACCTGGTCGACGACAAGATCCACGCGCGCTCCATCGGCCCCTACAGCCTCGTCACCCAGCAGCCGCTGGGCGGTAAGGCGCAGTTCGGCGGGCAGCGCTTCGGTGAGATGGAGGTGTGGGCGCTCCAGGCCTATGGCGCCGCCTACACGTTGCAGGAAATGCTGACGGTGAAGTCGGACGACGTGGTCGGCCGCACCAAGGTCTATGAGGCGATCGTCAAGGGTGACGACACGTTCGAGGCCGGCATTCCCGAGAGCTTCAACGTGCTCGTCAAGGAAATGCGCTCGCTGGGTCTCAACGTCGAACTCGCCGCGATGGACGAGGTCGAGGACGACGACGGCATGGCGCAGGCGGCGGAGTAAGGGATTATCGGGTGCCGTTTCGTGAACGGCACCCCTGCCCAACCTCGCCCGGAAAATTTACCCTCTAGAGGGAATTGAAAAAATGAACGAACTGACCAACTTCGCCAACCCGGTCCAGAAGCCGGAAACCTTCGACCAGATCCAGATCGGACTCGCTTCCCCCGAGCGCATCCGTTCATGGTCCTTCGGCGAGATCAAGAAGCCCGAAACGATCAACTATCGCACGTTCAAGCCCGAGCGTGACGGCCTGTTCTGCGCGCGCATCTTCGGTCCGATCAAGGATTATGAGTGCCTGTGCGGCAAGTATAAGCGCATGAAGTATAAGGGCATCGTCTGCGAAAAGTGCGGTGTCGAAGTTACGGTGAGCAAGGTCCGCCGCGAGCGCATGGGCCATATCGAACTGGCCGCGCCGGTCGCGCATATCTGGTTCCTCAAGTCCCTGCCCTCGCGCATCGGCCTGCTGCTCGACATGCAGCTCAAGCAGCTTGAGCGCGTCCTCTATTTCGAGAGCTACATCGTCACCGAGCCGGGCCTGACGCCGCTGGAGAAGTTCCAGTTGCTGACCGAGGACGAACTGCTGGACGCGCAGGACGAATATGGCGAAGACGCCTTCACCGCCGGTATCGGCGCGGAAGCGGTCAAGGTCATGCTGATGGATCTCGACCTGGAAGGCGAAAAGCAGGTTCTGCTCGAGGAACTGGCGACCACCAAGTCGGAACTCAAGCCCAAGAAGATCATCAAGCGCCTGAAGGTCGTCGAGAGCTTCCTGGAATCGGGCAACCGTCCCGAATGGATGATCCTGGACGTCGTGCCGGTCATCCCGCCAGAACTGCGCCCGCTGGTGCCGCTGGATGGCGGCCGTTTCGCGACGTCGGATCTTAATGACCTGTATCGCCGCGTCATTAACCGCAACAACCGCCTGAAGCGACTGATGGAACTGCGTGCGCCGGACATCATCGTCCGCAACGAAAAGCGCATGTTGCAGGAAGCCGTCGACGCCCTGTTCGACAATGGCCGTCGCGGCCGCGTCATCACCGGCGCCAACAAGCGTCCGCTGAAATCGCTCTCCGACATGCTCAAGGGCAAGCAGGGCCGCTTCCGCCAGAACCTGCTCGGCAAGCGCGTCGACTATTCGGGTCGTTCGGTCATCGTGACCGGTCCTGAATTGAAGCTGCATCAGTGCGGCCTGCCCAAGAAGATGGCGCTCGAACTGTTCAAGCCGTTCATCTACGCCCGCCTCGACGCCAAGGGTCTGTCCATGACCCTGAAGCAGGCCAAGAAGTGGGTCGAGAAGGAGCGCAAGGAAGTCTGGGACATCCTGGATGAGGTGATCCGCGAGCATCCGGTAATGCTGAACCGCGCGCCCACGCTTCACCGTCTGGGCATCCAGGCG
Organism: Sphingobium sp. C100; assembly: GCF_000508185.1. Taxonomy (GTDB): domain Bacteria; phylum Pseudomonadota; class Alphaproteobacteria; order Sphingomonadales; family Sphingomonadaceae; genus Sphingobium. The sequence goes on from NZ_AYOY01000169.1 coordinate 28,409, forward strand.
TTCGAACCCGTCCTGATCGAAGGCAAGGCGATCCAGCTTCATCCGCTGGTCTGCTCCGCCTTCAACGCTGACTTCGACGGCGACCAGATGGCCGTTCACGTCCCCCTGAGCCTTGAGGCCCAGTTGGAAGCGCGCGTCCTGATGATGTCCACCAACAACATCCTGTCGCCCGCGAACGGCAAGCCGATCATCGTGCCGTCGCAGGACATGGTGCTGGGCATCTATTATCTGTCGATGGAACGCGAAGGCGAGCCGGGCGAAGGCATGTTGCTCGCCGACATGCAGGAAGTGCATCAGGCGCTGTTCGCCAAGGCCGTGACCCTGCACAGCAAGATCATCAGCCGCGTGCCGCAGACCGACGAAGCCGGTCAGCAATATATGAAGCGGTTCGAAACCACGCCGGGTCGCATGTTGCTGGGCGAATGCCTGCCCAAGAACTTCAAGGTGCCCTTCGACGTCGTCAACCGCCTTCTGACCAAGAAGGAAATCGGCGACGTGATCGATCAGGTCTATCGTCACACCGGCCAGAAGGACACCGTGCTGTTCGCCGACGCCATCATGGCGCTGGGCTTCAAGCACGCTTTCCAGGCCGGCATCAGCTTCGGCAAGGACGACATGGTCATCCCCGACAGCAAGGTGACGATGGTCGATGAGACCAAGGCGCTGGTGGCCGATTATGAGCAGCAATATCAGGACGGCCTGATCACCCAGCAGGAAAAATACAACAAGGTGATCGACGCCTGGTCGCGCTGCGGCGACCAGGTCGCCAACGCCATGATGGACGAGATCAAGGCCCAGCCCAAAGACCCGAATACGGGCCGGATGGCGCCGATCAACTCGATCTACATGATGGCCCATTCGGGCGCCCGTGGTTCGCAGGCGCAGATGAAGCAGCTTGCCGGTATGCGCGGCCTGATGGCCAAGCCTTCGGGCGAGATCATCGAGACGCCGATCATCTCTAACTTCAAGGAAGGCCTGACCGTCCTTGAATATTTCAACTCCACGCACGGCGCCCGCAAGGGTCTGGCCGACACCGCGCTCAAGACGGCGAATTCGGGTTACCTGACCCGCCGTCTGGTCGATGTGTCGCAGGATTGCACCGTCGTCGAGGAGGATTGCGGCACCGACAAGGCGCTGGAGATGAAGGCGATCGTCCAGGGCGGCTCCGTCATCGCCTCGCTCGGCGAGCGCATCCTGGGCCGCACCACGGCAGAGGACATCGTCGACACCAAGGACAACAGCGTGGTGATCCCCATCGGCACGCTGCTGGACGAGCCGATGATCGCGCAGATCGAGGCCATTGGCACGCAGGCGGTGAAGATCCGCAGCCCGCTTATCTGCGAAAGCAAGATGGGCGTGTGCGCCAAATGCTACGGTCGTGACCTGGCCCGCGGCACGCCGGTCAACATCGGCGAAGCCGTCGGCGTCATCGCGGCCCAGTCGATCGGCGAACCGGGCACGCAGCTCACCATGCGTACCTTCCACATCGGCGGCGCGGCGAACTTCAACGAAACGTCGAACCTGGAATCCGTGGCGGACGGCACGATCGAACTGCGCGACATGCCGACCATCATGGACAAGAATGGCCGTCGCCTCAGCCTCGCCCGCAACGGCGAGATCGCGATCATCGACAGCGAGGGCCGCGAGCGCGCGACCCATCGCCTGCCCTATGGCGCGACCATCCTGTTCGCGGACGGCGCAGCGGTGGCCAAGGGCGACCGCATCGCCGAGTGGGATCCGTTCACCATGCCGGTGATCACCGAAAAGCCGGGCATCGTGAAGTATCAGGATCTGATCGACAGCAAGACGCTGACCGAGCAGACCGACGAAGCGACGGGTATCGCCCAGCGCGTGGTCACGGAATTCCGTGGATCGGCCCGGTCTAAGGAGGATCTGCGTCCCCGCCTGACCCTGCTCGACGACCAGTCGGGTGAAGCCGCCCGCTACATGCTGGCGGTGGGCGCAACCCTTTCGGTCGATGATGGCGCCCAGGTGCAGGCCGGTGACGTGCTGGCGCGTGTCAGCCGTGAAGCGGCCAAGACCCGCGACATCACCGGCGGTCTGCCGCGCGTCGCCGAACTGTTCGAAGCCCGCAAGCCCAAGGACAATGCGATCATTGCCAAGGTGTCGGGCCGCGTCCAGTTCCTCAAGGATTACAAGGCGAAGCGCAAAATCGCCATCAATCCCGAGGATGGCGGCGAGCCGGTCGAATATCTGATCCCCAAGAGCAAGGTGATCGACGTTCAGGAAGGCGACTTCGTGAAGCGCGGCGACAATCTGATCGGCGGTTCGCCCGATCCGCACGATATTCTCGAAGTGCTCGGCATCGAGCCGCTGGCGGAATATCTGGTCGCCGAGATCCAGGAAGTCTATCGCTTGCAGGGCGTGAAGATCAACGACAAGCATATCGAGACGATCGTTCGTCAGATGCTGCAAAAGGTCGAGATCATCGTGTCGGGCGACACCACCTTGCTGGTCGGCGAACAGGTGGATCGCGAGGAGATGGACGAGGTGAACGCCAAGCTGGCGCCCGGTTTACAGCCCGCAGAGGGCAAGCCGGTGCTGCTGGGCATCACCAAGGCCTCGCTCCAGACTCGCAGCTTCATCTCGGCCGCGTCGTTCCAAGAAACTACCCGCGTCCTCACGGAAGCGGCGGTCCAGGGCAAGAAGGACACGCTGGTCGGTCTGAAGGAAAATGTCATCGTCGGTCGCCTGATCCCGGCGGGCACGGGCGCGGGCATGAACCGGATGCGGGTCGCTGCATCGTCGCGTGACGCGGCGCTGCGAGCTGCGCTGCGGACGACCAACGACGCGCATCTGATCGCGCCGAAGTCCGCCGCCGAGGAACATGCCGCCGAACTGGCGCAGGGTCCGGAAGCGGCGATCGGCAATGATCCGCTGGCCGCCATCCAGGGTGAGGACTTCACCACCCAGGACATGGAATAAGCGCCCAAGACGCGGGAGCCGCTCCCTGG
>NZ_AYOY01000170.1 GCF_000508185.1 Sphingobium sp. C100
ACATAGGCGAGGGTTCTGATCGACCAGCGGGCCGCCGCCGATCGCGTCAAAGGCGATGGTGGCGCCGGTCGCATCGATCGCGGCCTGAAGCTGGTCGCGGAAATCCGGCTGGGAACTGTCCAGCACATGCTCCGCGCCCAGAGCCTTCAGCAGGTCCACTTGCGCTTCGCTGCGCACGATGTTGACAAGCGGAATGCCGTCCTCCTGGGCTATGCGCACCAGCATCTGGCCCAGATTGGACGCCGCAGCGGTATGGACGATGGCCTTATGCCCTTCCTGCCGCATCGTTTCGACAAAGCCGAGCGCGGTCATTGGATTGACGAAGGCCGAAGCCCCCTCCTCCGCGCTCGCCCCATCGGGCAGCAGCATGGCAGAGCGCGCGTCGACCAGCCGATATTGCGCGAACATGCCGCCCGGCACGCATGTCACCAGCTTGCCAAGCAACGCCTGCGCTTCGGGCGCATCGCCGGCCGCGATCACCGTGCCTGCACCCTCATTGCCGACTGGCATCGACTGCCCCACGCGCGCCGCCATGGCTCGGCGCGCGCCATCGGGCATCTGCGCCACGATCCGGCCTTCGCCATAATCGGCATGTTCGACGTCAGCGGGACCGAATAACAGGCCCAGGTCCGACGGGTTGATCGGCGCAGCCTCTACGCTGACCAATATTTCATGCCCTTTGGGCGGCGGCAGGGTCTCTTCCGCCAACGCGACGGTCAGACGGCCATCCTCGGCGAGAGTGGACAGGATCTTGAGGCCGCGTATGTCGTCCATGGCAGATGCTCCTTGCTGATGCCCGGGGAGGACATAAGCGCGCGAGCGCCAATCACAAGCCGACGCGGCGGCCCGACTGGATCAGGCGGCCGGCTTTTCCTGGTAAAGCGCGGGAAACATTTCCTTGAACGCCGCCAGCTTGGGCTTGTCCCAGCGCAGGATATAGGGATGGAGCGGGTTTTTGCGCATGAAATCCTGATGGTCGCGCGCCGCGTCCTGAAAGCCGGTGAACCGTTCCACTCGGGTCACGACCGGATCGCGCCACAGGCCGCTCCGGCCCAGCTGCGCCAGATAGGCGCGGGCGGCCTTGTCCTGTTCACCGTTCAGGGGAAAGAGCGCGCTGCGATATTGGGTGCCATGGTCCGGCCCCTGATAGTTCAGCGTCGTCGGGTCGGCGATGACCGAGAAGAAAATGCGCAGCAAGGTGCCATAGCTGACGACCTTGGGATCATAGGTGACCCGCACCGCCTCGGCATAGCCGGTATCGCCGCCGCTTACCGTTTCATAGTCGACGCGGCGCGCCTTTGGGCCGCCGGCAAAACCCGCGACAGCGAGATGGACACCTTTGACATGTGCAAAAACGCCCTCCACGCCCCAATAACAACCGCCGGCGAAAACCGCAGTTTCCAGCTTGCGTGTGGCGGTGGCGTCGACCGTGGGAACGGGCGCCTGGACGACCCGTTCGGCGCGCGCGGGGGAAGCGGCGGCAAGCGCCGCGAACAGGAAGAAGAGCGAGGCGTTAAAGCGCCGCGTCATGGATCGACGTCGCTGCAACGGCAGTGCTGCCGAACATCGGCGGCTCCTGGGGCTGCATCATGAACATGCCCACGGCGCCGACCGCAAACCCGCCGATGAAGCGCAGGAACAGGTCGGATTTGAGGAACGCCAACATGGCAAACGCCTTTCTCATATAGTCTGCCGCTTCTGTCGGCATATCGACTATGTTCATGCGCCTTGCCCCTGACTGAACGGCCGTGCCTGCGGGAGCAGCTTTCGACCAATGCGGGACTTAGGACGACGAACGCCGCCGATTTTTAAGTTTCTCTTCGCAACGGGTATATAAGCCGCGCCGCGCCAATCGCAAGACGGCGCGGCGGGAAAAACACCGTTTCCGTTTTTGACTTTCGGCGAATGCCCGCTCTTATTTGAGCGCGGCGCAAGCCTCCTGGATGCGGGTGCAGGCCTTTTTGAGCACCTCGTCCGACGTCGCGTAGCTGATCCGGAAAGCGGGCGAGAGGCCGAAAGCGGCGCCATGGACGGCCGCAACCTTGGCTTCGTCGAGGAAATAGCCGATCAGCGCCTCGTCGCTATCGATCACGACGCCCTTGGGCGTCGTCTTGCCGATCACGCCGCTGGCGTCGGGATAGACGTAGAAAGCGCCTTCGGGCGTCGGGCAATCCAGCCCCGGCGCATCGTTCAGCATGGCGACGACCATGTCGCGGCGCTTGCGGAACACGCCATTACGTTCCTCGAGGAAATCCTGCGGCCCGGTCAGCGCCGCGACAGCGGCGGCCTGGCTGATCGAACAGGGATTGCTGGTCGACTGCGACTGAAGCTTGCTCATCGCCTTGATGATCCATTCCGGGCCACCGGCAAAGCCGATGCGCCAGCCGGTCATGGAAAAGGCCTTGGAACAGCCGTTGACCGTCAAGGTGCGGTCATAAAGGTCCGGGCAGACCTGTGCGATGGTGGCGAAGGGGCTGGCCGCGTACCAGACATGCTCATACATGTCGTCGGTCATCACCAGCACATGGGGGTGGCGCAGCAGCACCTCGCCCAGCGCCTTGAGTTCCTCACTCGAATAGGCTGCGCCCGACGGGTTCGACGGCGAATTGAGCATCACCCATTTGGTGCGCGGCGTAATGGCGGCCTCAAGCTGCGCGGGCGTGATCTTGTAGCCCTGGCTGGCCGGCGCCGCGATGAACACGGGCGTGCCGCCGGCAAAGTTCACGATGTCGGGATAGCTCACCCAATAGGGCGCCGGGATGACGACTTCGTCGCCCGCGTCGACAGTCGCGACCAAGGCGTTGAACAGCGTGTGCTTGCCGCCCGAATTCACGCTGATCTGCTTGCGCGTATAGGCCAGGCCATTGTCGCGCTTGAACTTGAAGGCGACGGCTTCCTTCACATCGACGGTGCCATCGACATCGGTATAGCGCGTCTGGTTGTTGCGGATCGCGGCGATGCCGGCGTCCTTGACGAAGTCGGGCGTGTCGAAGTCAGGCTCGCCCGCCGACAGGCCAATGACGTCCACGCCTTCGGCTTTGAGCGCATTCACGCGGGCGCTCATGGCGAGCGTGGCGGACGGCTGGATGCGACCGAGGGCAGCGGAAGTCTGGCTCATGGCAATCTTCTTTCTCAAATATCCTCTTGTCCGCATGAAAAGCGGACGCGGCGTCCCTTAGTGCGCAACGGACGCAGGGGCAACCGCCAGATGGGCTGCAATGGCTTTACGGCAGAATAGGGCTGCTATCGTGCGCCTGTCAGCGCGCCAATGTCGCGGCGACCATGCCCCGCGCGGCATTGCCGATGAAAAAGCCCCGTTCCAGATCGTGGGGGCGCAGGTCGGCCTCCGCCGCCTCCCCCATGTCGATCAGGCTCTGCCGCAGGACACCCGGCAACAGGCCGCGCCTGAGCGGCGGCGTCACCAGCTTGTCGCCGCGTTCGACGAACAGGGTGGAAAAACATCCCTCCGTCAAATAGCCGGCGGCATCCATCAGCAACACTTCATAGGTGCCACCCCGACGCAGCGCGTCACGATAGAGGGAGCGATCCGTGGTCTTATGGCACAGGCGCGCGTCGTCGGGCGCCGCATGGCGGGCAACGACCGCAACGGGTATGATCGCTTGTGGCCAGGTGCGATGTTCGCGCACTTCGATCGCCAGCGCCCCGCCGCGTGAGACCAGCAGACGCACCCGGCTCCGTTCGCGCAGGCGGAATGTTGCGGCCTGAAGCTCATTGCGGACATCATGGCGATCAAAGGCAAAGCCCAGCGCATCCGCACTGGCCTTCATCCGCGCCAGATGCAGTTCAAGCAGCCTGATCCCCTCATGCGGGTCGAAGGCCATGGTTTCGAGCAGGTCGAACCGTCCGTCAGTCAAAGACATTGGAATTATTTCAAGCCCCTGCGCGTCATCATGTCAAGCCGGCGAAAGAAACCGCCCCTTGGCCAGGCATTCCGCCCATTCGGATGCAGCTTCCGAATCCGCGACAATGCCCGATCCCAGGCCCAGCCGGCCCATAGCTTTACCTTCTTCGACGCAAAGGGTGCGAATGGCAACATTGAAGGCGGCATCGCCTTCGGGATCGATCCAGCCCATCGCGCCGGTATAAACGCCACGGGCGTGCGGCTCGACCGCGTCGATAATTTCCATTGCCCGCACTTTGGGGGCGCCGGTGATCGATCCACAGGGAAAAAGGATGCGCAGCACGTCGACGGGCGACAGGCCGGGCAGCAGCCGCGCCCGCACCGTCGACACCAGTTGGTGAACCGTGGGATAGGTTTCCACTTTGAAAAGGTCGGGCACGGCGACGCTGCCCGCCTGCGACACGCGCGACAGGTCGTTGCGCAGCAGGTCGACGATCATCAGATTTTCCGCGCGCTGCTTCGCATCCGCCTCCAGCCAGCGCGCCCGGTCGGCGTCCTCCTGCCGGTCGGCGCCGCGCGTCGCCGTCCCCTTCATCGGCCGCGCCGTCAACTGGCCGCGCACCAGGGTGAAGAAAAGCTCCGGCGAGAAGGACAGGATGCTGCGCTCGCCCGTGCGGATGACGCCGCCATAGCCAGCCCCGGCACGCGGCCGGATCGCGGCGTAGAGCGCCATCGGATCGCCATCGACCGCAACGTCGCAGGGAAAGGTCAGGTTGACCTGATAAATGTCCCCCGCGCGGATATAGGCCTGCACCGCATCGAAAGCGGCCTGATAGGCGTGCTCGGCCACCAGCGGCCGCAACGGGCCGATGCGGGCGGCGGCCGGATCGGGCAGCAATGCCGGCAGCGCGCCAGGAGCGATCAGCCGCATCCCTTCGAACAGGCCGAACCATAGCAGCGGCACGCCGTCCGCTTCTCGCGGACGGGCGATCGGCGCCAGCCGCTCCTCCAGCGCCAGACCCGCTTCATAGCTCATGAAACCGGCGGCATGAAGGCCAGCCTCGCGCGCTTCGGCGATCCGGTCGAGCGCGGGTTGCACTTCATCCATCCGGTGCGCGGTGATGATTGCAACGGGGTCTCGATACAGCCGCGCAGGCGCCGGTCCGCGCGGACGCGCATCGTCGAACAGGCAGAAGGCTTCGGTCGGGCCGGGAAGACGCATGGCGCTTCTTAACAGGCTTTGCGCGCCGCGAAAGGGCGCATGGCGGGGATGGGTTATTGCATGGATCGGGCGGAACCCCTAGCGCCAGCGGCATGACCGATCCCGTCATTCCCCACCAGTCCGACCGGGCGATCCGTCCGGCGATCGGCCTTGGCCTGCGCGGCCGCTGCCCGGCCTGCGGGAAAGGACGGATATTCGACCATTTCCTGAAGGTGGCGCCCGCCTGCGCGCATTGCGGGCAGCGCCTTGACGTGCATCAGGCCGACGATTTCCCGGCCTATATCGTGATCCTGCTGCTCGGGCATATCATGTTGCCCCTGATGATCGAGGTGAATGCGGTCCTCGCCATTCCACTCGGTTGGCAGGCGGCGCTCTGGCCTGCCCTCGCCGCGATCCTGGCCGTGGCGCTGATCCAGCCGGTCAAGGGCGGGGTCATCGCCTTTCAGTGGAGCCGGCGGATGGCCGGCTTCCGATGAACCGGCCTTTTAGTCCGGCTGGCGCAGGAAATTGCGCTCCATCGCCTCGCGCAGCGTTTCGTCGATGACGCGGCGGCCGTCGGGACCATGGGTGACGACGGTCGTGTCGCAGGTCGCGACGCACAACCCCTTCTGGAAACCCGCCGAACTGATCGTCCAACTGGTCCGGCCGATATGGCCGATCGCGCACCGCACCTCGAACGGATAGGGGAAATGCGACTCCTCGATAAAGTTGAGTGACACCGCCGCCACCAGCCAGCGCACGCCCTGCTCCTGCGGATGCCGGCCCAGATGATGGTGGAACCGGATGCGCGCGGTTTCGAAAATACCGGATATGGCCACATTGTTGATGTGGCCCATCGTGTCGAGATCCTGGAAGCGCGTGTCGATGCTGGTCACGAAGCTATAGGCATCGGGACTGAACCGCCAGCTTTCGGGTTTGGCCATGTCCTGCTTTCCCTTGGAAATTGCTGTTCATTTCCATAGCCATCATCACCGGTGATGCAATCGCGCCCGCGAAAATGGAAAGACTGCGACCTTTTTGACACAATTGCGCCGATGATTATAACGCTTTTGTCACGATCAAGCCGCTGATCCGTCAAGATACTCTCACTGCACTGCAACATGAAGCGCCTACAGGCCCGGCTGAACCACTCGCTCAGAGCAGGGTTCATTGGGGGAATCATCATGCGGCCTATTCACGCTTTCTTGCTTGCATCGACCATGTTGGCGGCAGCGCCCGCTTTCGCGCAAAGCGCCGCGCCGGTCGCCGACGCGCCTGCGGACGGCGCCGAGATTATCGTTTTCGGTCGCGGCGAAACCCGCCAGGTCCAGGAAATCCAGGCGAAGGATCTGTTGACCCTGACGCCGGGCACCAACGCGCTCAAGGCGATCGAGAAGCTGCCCAGCGTCAACTTCCAGTCGGCCGATCCGTTCGGCAACTATGAATGGTCGCAGCGCATCACCATCCGCAGCTTCAACCAGAATCAGCTCGGCTTCACCTTCGACGGCATTCCGCTGGGCGACATGAGCTATGGCAATCATAACGGCCTGCACATCACCCGCGCGATCAGCAGCGAGAATATCGGCAGCGTGCGCGTGTCGCAGGGCGCCGGTTCGCTCGGCACCCAGGCGACCGGCAATCTGGGCGGCACGGTCGAAACCTTTTCGATGGAGCCGACGGGCGAATTCGGCGTGCAGGGCAACCTGACCTATGGCAGCGACGAAACCTGGCGCGCCTTCGCCCGCGTGAACCTGGGCAGCAAGGACGGCATCCGCGGCTATGTCTCCTATGGCTATGGCGCCACCGACAAATATAAGGGCCAGGGCACGCAGGACCAGCATATGGGCAATGCCAAGGTCGTGATCCCCGTCGGTGAAGCAACGATCGACGGCTGGCTCAGCTATTCCGACCGGCGCGAGCAGGATTATCAGGACATGTCGATGAACATGATCCGCCGCCTGGGCTGGGACTGGGACAACACCTATCCCGACTATGCCCGCGCGATCGACTATGCCAGCCGCCTGAACGACGTCGACCTGATCAGCAACAGCGGCGGATCGCCCTTCCCCGACGGCCTCTACGATTATAGCGGCGCGCCCGTCGGTGCGCAGACCTATCCGGGCAATGTCACCAGCGCCGACGATGCCTATTATGACGCGGCTGGCCTGCGCAAGGACTGGCTGGGCGCGATCGGCCTGACCACCCCGCTCGGCGAGCAGGCGACCTTCAAGCTCAAGGGCTATTACCATAATAATAGCGGCATGGGCCTGTGGGCGACGCCCTATACCCCCAGCCCCAACGGCGTGCCGATGTCGGTGCGCACCACCGAATATGACATGGACCGGATCGGCGCGTTCGGCAGCATCGACTATACGCTCGGCATCCAGAATTTGAGCGTCGGCGCATGGTATGAGAATAACCAGTTCCATCAGGCCCGCCGCTTCTACGCCTTCGCCAGCCGCACCGAGCCGGGCCTGTCCTTCCGCGACTATCCGGAAAACCCCTTCTTCACCCAGTGGGAATTCGACTTCACCACCAACACCTTCCAATATCATGTCCAGGACAAGATCGATTTTGGCATGGTGACGATCAATCTGGGCTGGAAGGGCTTCAAGGTCACCAACAAGGCCGAAGCCATCGTTCAGGCGACCTTCCCCGAAGGCAAGATCAAGGTGGAAGACTGGTTCCAGCCCCATGCCGGCTTCGCCGTGGAACTCAGCCCGGAAGCGGAAGTCTTCGGCGGCTTCACCCAGGTGACCCGCGCCTTCGCCAGCGCCACCACCACCGGCCCTTTCTCGACCAACCAGACCGGCTTTAATGCGATCAAGGATGACCTGAAGGCCGAGCAGTCCGACACCTATGAACTGGGCCTGCGCTATAACACGCCGATGTTCAACGGCACGGTCGGCGCCTATCTGGTCAATTTCCGCAACCGCCTGCTGGCGGTCACGGTCGGCAGCCCGATCCAGGGCCTGGCCTCCGCGCTCCAGAATGTCGGCGGCGTGCGCGCCGTGGGCGTCGAGGCGGCGGGCGACCTGAAGCTTGGCCATGGCTTTGGCGTCTATGCCAGCTACAGCTATACCGACGCCACCTATCGCGATGACGTGCTCAACAGCTCCGACGGCACGCTGGTTGCGGCGATCAAGGGCAAGACCGTGGTCGACAGCCCCAAACATATGGCGCGGGGCGAATTCAACTATGACGACGGCCGGGCCTTTGGCCGCATCGGCGTCAACTATATGTCGCGCCGCTATTATAGCTACACCAACGACGCCTCGGTCCCCGGCCGGGTGATTGTCGATGCCTCGATCGGCTATCGCTTCACCGACAAGATTGAGGTTCAGCTCAACGCCACCAACCTGTTCGACAAGAAATATGTCGGCACGATCGGGTCGGGCGGCTTTGGCAACAGCGGCGACGCGCAGACCCTGCTGGTAGGCGCGCCGCAGCAATTCTTCGCAACGATCAAGACCGGTTTCTGAGCCGGAAGCCGGAGACATGATATGAAAAGGGCCGCGCTTGTCGCTTCGGTTCTGGTCCTGGCCATCCCGGCCAGCGCCCGTGCCGAACCCGTCCTCCTGATCTCGATCGACGGGCTGCGCCCCGGCGATGTGCTGGAGGCTGGCAAACGCGGCCTTTCCATTCCCAATCTGCGCCGGTTCGTGACGCAAGGAGCACATGCCACCGGCGTCACCGGGGTACTGCCTACCCTCACCTATCCCAGCCATGTGACGCTGATGGCCGGCGTTTCGCCCGCCACACATGGTGTCGTCGCCAATAACAGCTTCGATCCGACCGGCATCAACCAGGGCGGCTGGTACTGGTATGCGCAGACCGTCAAGACGCCGATGCTGTGGGAGGCCGCGACGAAAGCGGGCCTGTCCACCGGCAATATTCACTGGCCGGTCAGCGTTGCCGCCAAGGGCGTGACCTGGAACCTGCCGCAAATCTGGCGCACCGGCCATCCCGACGATGCGCTGCTGCTCGACGCGCTGGCGACGCCGGGCCTCAAGGCGGAACTGGAGGCGAAGGTCGGCCAGGCCTATGCCATGGGCATCGACGAAAGCCTTGCCGGCGACCAGAACCGCGCCCGCTTCGCCACCGCCCTCATCGGCGCACACAAGCCCGATTTCCTGACCGTCTATTTCGCCGCGCTGGACCATGAGGAACATGCCAGCGCGCCCGGATCGCCAGAGGCCAATGCCGTGCTGGAGAAGATCGACGCGATCATCGGCGAGGTGGTTGCAGCCGAGATGAAAGCGCATCCCGACGCCGTCATCGCCCTTGTCAGCGACCATGGGTTCGAAGCGACGCATACGGCGATCAACCTTTTTCGCCCCTTCATCGACGCCGGCCTCATCACCGTCGGCCGGGATGGTAAGGTCGCCTCGTGGCTGGCCATGCCCTGGATCGCGGGCGGATCGGCCGCGATCATGCTGTCGCGGCCCGACGACCAGGCACTGGCCATGCGGGTGAAGGCGCTGCTCGACCGACTCGCCGCCAATCCCGCCAACGGCATCGCCATGGTCGCCGACAAGGCGGCCATCGCGGCGCGCGGCGGCAATCCGCAGGCCAGCTTCGCCGTCAATCTGAAGCCCGGCTTCGTCACCGACATCTATCGCGGCGCGTCCGCGCCCGTCCTGTCCCACAGCAGCGTCAAGGGGATGCACGGCTATTTCCCCGGCCCCGCCAATCTTCAGGCGACCTTGCTGCTGATGGGCAAGGGCGTGGCGGCCGGCAAGGATCTGGGGCTGGTCGACATGCGCGCCATCGCGCCGACGCTGGCCAAGGTGATGGGCGCGTCGCTGCCGGACGCCGAACGACCGCCGCTCGAATTGGCCGATTAAGGCGGAACGCACCGTTTCCACCTCAGCCAATGGACTTCGCGCCACCTGCGACATAGTTTCGCGCCCAGACCAACCGGGGGACGTCCATGCCGCAGCGCTACAGCCTTGCCGCCATCATCCTGCACTGGACGATCGCGGCCCTGCTCGCCTTTCAGATCGCCGTCGGCTGGGCGCTGGAGGATCTGGGCGCGCGCGGCTTCGCGCTCTACCAGCTTCACAAATCGGTCGGCATCACCATTCTGGCGCTGACTCTCGCCCGCATCGCCGTCCGCTACTGGAAGCCCCGCCCGACCAAGCTGGAAGGCGGCTGGCAGGGCGCGCTGGCGTCCGCCGTGCATGTCGGCCTCTACGCCTTCATGCTGGGTGCGCCGCTGACCGGCTGGGCGCTGGTGTCCACCGCCAAGGTCAAGGTGCCGACGCTCCTTTTCGGCGTGCTGCCCCTGCCCCATCTTCCCTTGCCCCAAAGCAGTCATGCGCTGGCGGAAAATGGCCACGGCCTGCTGGCATGGATCGGCATCGCGCTGTTCCTGCTGCATGTCGCGGGCGCGCTGCGCCATCATGTCCTGATGGGCGACGGCCTCATCTGGCGCATGGTGCCGGGCCGTTCGACCGCTCTGCTGGTGGCGCTGCCGGCGCTGATCCTGCTCGGCTTCCTCGCCGGTCGCGCTATCCTGCCCGCCGCGCGAACCACACCCGCCCTGGCATCCGCCGCCGAAAATAGTGACGATGCGACGGTGAACACTGCCGAAGTGGAAGCAGCCTTATCTTCCTCCACTGACAACGCCGCCGAAGCCGCGAACAAAGCCGCCGCGGACAATAGCAGCAGCGACGCCACGGCGGCGGCCGTTCCTGCGGAAAAGACGGAGGAGCCGGCCGGACCGCCCCCCGCCTGGACGGTCCAACCGGGCGGCCGCATCGGCTTTTCGGTCGGCAATGACGGCGAGACGATCAGCGGCAGCTTTTCCAAATGGACGGCAAAGATCGTGATGGACCCCGATCATCCCGACAGCGCCGACATCATGGTGTCGATCGACATGACATCGGCCAGCGTGGGCGACGCCTATAAGGATGGGATGCTGCCCGGCGAGGAATTTTTCGCCACCGCCGCGCATCCGACCGCGACATTCGTCGCCAAGGGGGCGGAAGCAACCGGCGCGGGCCGCTATCGCGCCAAAGGCATGTTGACTCTGAAAGGCGTGTCGAAGCCGCAGACGATCCGCTTCGCCCTGACGGGCGAGGGCGTCACCCGCAAGGTCACGGGCAGCGCCACCATCGCCCGCGCCGCGTTCGACGTGGGCAATGGCGAGAGCAGCGGCAGCCTCGCGCCGCAGGTGGCCGTCTCCTTCGCTTTTTCGGCGAAGCGGAAGAATTGATGCGCACGCTCCCCCTCGCCCTCGCCCCCATTCTGCCCGCCGCCGCCCTGTTCGCCGCCGCCAGCCCCGCGCCGGTCGCCGCGCAGGCGTTCATGTTCGAAACTGGCACGACCCTGCTCGCCAAATGCCACACCAAGGCGCCCGAATATGCGCTTGCCTGCACCGCCTATATCGTCGGTGTGGTCGATGGCATTCGCAAGGACATGTTCATCGGCCGCGCGCGCCCCGTCTGCTGGCCGGACAAGATGAGCGCGCAGGACGCGCGCAAGACTGTGATCGCCTATCTCGAACGCTGGCCCGACCAGCGCAAGGCGCCCGCGTCCGTGCTGGTCAGCGTGTCGCTCAACGAACGCTGGCCCTGTCAGAAATGAAGCGGGGCGAGACATTGAGCGGAACGATCAGCATGATCGGGACAAATCATTGCGCAAGGCGACGGTGAAACCGCTATAAACTTGCCTTGAACGCCGCGGCAGCGTAGGTGCGGCGCCTATTTTTCGCTCATCAAAGGAGACTCGACGTGGCGGCGAAGTGGACGCCGGAAAGCTGGCGGGAGCATAAGGGCATCCAGATGCCCTTTTATCGGGATGCAGAGGCGCTGGCCTCGGTAGAGGCCCAGCTTGGCCAGTTTCCGCCGCTCGTCTTTGCGGGCGAGGCGCGCAACCTGAAGGCGGATCTGGCCAAGGTGGCGGACGGCGAAGCCTTCCTGCTCCAGGGAGGCGATTGCGCCGAAAGTTTCGCGGAGTTCCATCCGAACAATATCCGCGACACGTTCCGCGTGCTGCTCCAGATGGCGGTGGTGCTGACCTTCGCATCGAAGCTGCCGGTGGTGAAGGTCGGCCGCATGGCGGGCCAGTTCGCCAAGCCCCGTTCGGCGGATACCGAAACGATCGGCGGCGTCGAATTGCCGAGCTATCGCGGCGACAATGTCAATGACATCGCCTTCACGCCCGAAGCCCGCGAACCGGACCCGGCGCGGATGGTGCGCGCCTATAATCAGTCGGCCGCGACGCTGAACCTGGTGCGCGCTTTTTCGACCGGCGGCTATGCCAGCCTGGACCGGGTGCATGGCTGGATGCTCGATTTCATGGGCCGCAGCCCATGGGCCGCGAAGTTCGAGGCGATGGCCGACCAGATCGGCCAGGCGCTGGACTTCATGCGCGCCTGTGGCCTGTCGGCGGAAACCGTGCCGCAACTTGGCGGGACCAGCTTCTACACCAGCCACGAAGCGCTGCTGCTGCCGTTCGAACAGGCGCTGACCCGTCAGGACTCGCTGACCGGCGACTGGTATGACACGTCGGCGCACATGCTGTGGATCGGCGACCGCACCCGCTTCGAAGGGTCGGCCCATGTCGAATATCTGCGCGGCATCGGCAACCCCATCGGCATGAAGTGCGGCCCCAGCCTGGAGCCGGACGCGCTCATCCGCCTGCTCGACGTGCTGAACCCGGCGCGGGAGGCTGGGCGCATCACGCTCATCACCCGCTATGGCCATGACAAGATCGAGGCAGGCCTGCCCAGGCTGGTGCGCGCGGTGCTGCGCGAAGGCCATCCGGTGGTCTGGTCCTGCGACCCGATGCACGGCAATGTCATCAAGGCGGCCAATGGCTACAAGACCCGCCCCTTCGACCGCATCCTCGCCGAAGTGCGCGGCTTCTTCGCCGTTCACCGGGCCGAGGGCAGCTTTGGCGGGGGCATCCACGCCGAAATGACCGGGCAGAATGTGACGGAGTGCACCGGCGGCGCCATCGCCATAACCGACGAAGGGCTGGCCGACCGCTACCACACCCATTGCGACCCGCGCCTCAACGCCGCGCAGAGCCTGGAACTGGCCTTCCTGCTGGCCGAAATGCTGAACGAGGAACTCAAGGAACGCCGCGCCGCGGCGTGAGGCCTGCCCATCCGGCAAGGGCGCCGTGACGACATGGCGCCCTTGCCGGAAACGCGACAGCGAACCCGACAGGTGAAACGGGGTGTCGCGGGATGTGAAAGCCTCTTAGACCCGCCCTCCATCGGCGGCGCAGGGAGGATATTCAGGATCGCTACTCCTCGCCTCCCGACGAAACCCCTTCGGCCTCAACCTCGCTCCATCAACCCGGCAGCATCAGGCTGGCCTCCAGCCCACCCTCGGGCCGGTTGGCGAGGCGCAATTCGCCCTGATGTTCGGTCATGATCGCCCGGACCAGCGCCAAGCCCAGGCCCGCCCCGCCGGTCTCGCGGTTGCGTGATCCTTCAAGGCGGGTGAAGGGCTCCAGCATTTCGGCCATGCGGTCCTCCGCAATGCCGGGGCCTTCATCGACGACGGCGATGCGGATCATGCCGCCCTCCTGACGCACCGACACATAAGCGCGATCGCCATAGACGATGGCGTTTTCGATCAGGTTGCGCAGCGCGCGGCGGATCTGCTGGGGCCGGACCAGCGCCACTGCGCGCGCGCTGTCGGCCATCTCGACCGCCGCTCCCAGTTCGATGAAATCCTCCACCACGGCGTCGGCGAGCGCCGACAGGTCGACCTTCTGCGGATTTTCCGTGCTGCGTCCGGCGCGGGCCAGCGAGAGGATATCCTCCAGCATCCGGTTCATCTCGTCGATGGTTTCGGACATGCGGGCGCGCTCGCCCTCATCCTCGACCGATTCGGCCCGGACGCGCAGCGACGCCAGCGGCGTGCGCAGATCATGACCGATGGCGCCGAGCATCCGGTCCTTTTCATCCAGCATGGCGATGATACGGGCGCGCATGGCGTTGAACGCCATGGTCAGGTTGCGCACGTCGCCGGGGCCGCGCTCGTCCACCGCATCGGCCGCACCGGTGCGGGCAAATTGCTGAGCGGACCCGGTAAGCTGCTTGAGCGGCCGCGCCAGCCGCCGCCCGACCCACAGCAGAGGGAGCAGGACGATGATGTAGAGGATCAGCGTCTGGCCGATCAGCCAGCCGCCAAAGCGCGGCGGCCGATTGCCGATGCGCGCTTCGGTCGTGACCCATTTGCCGGGCTCATATTCCACCGCGAGGCGCAACCGGCCGACGCGGCGATCGCGCAAGCCTTCGCCGGTGGCGCGGTTGCGAATCCGTTCCCAGCGGCGCAGCGGCATGACGCGGCTATCCTCGGCCGCGACGACCGAATGGACGGCAAGACCGATATCATCGAACATGCCCTCCGCCCGCGCCTTGACGTCAGGGCGAACCTTGCCGTCGAGAACAGGGCGGGTCGTCGAAAATTCCACATTGCGACGATCGCCCCGATCATGGCCCTGATTGCCCTGCCGTTCGGGAAGGGCGGGCCAACGGTCGCCGCGGGTGTCGAGCGCATTGATGACGCGATAGACGAGCGGAGCGGTCTGACCGGTCAGCTCAACCTGATTACGCTCCCGTAACAACATACCGAAATTAATGGCCTGCGCCACAAACAGCGCGATCGCAACGAGCAGGATGATCTGGCCGACCAGACTTTGCGGCCACAGGCGCCACTTTTTCATGACGGGTACGTCACAATTTGCGAACCTCTGCCGACAGGGTGTAGCCACCGCCCCAGACGGTCTTGATGAGGGTGGGATTTTTGGGGTCCGGCTCGATCTTCTTGCGCAGGCGGCTGATCTGGTTGTCGATCGCGCGGTCGAAGGCGTTGGCCTCGCGCCCCTGGGTGATGTCGAGCAGCTGGTCGCGGCTCAGCACCTGATTGGGTCGGGTGGCAAAGGCCAGCATGAGATTATATTCGGCGGTCGAGAGCGGCAGCGACACGCCCTCCGCATCGACCAGCGTGCGCTCCTGCGACTTGAGCAGCCAGCCGGCAAAGGCATAGGTCGCGCCGTCGGGCGCCGTGACGCGCTGGCCACCACTGGCGACGCGGCGAAAGATCACCTTGATGCGGGCGACCAGTTCGCGCGGACTGAAAGGCTTCAGCACATAATCGTCCGCGCCCATCTCCAGCCCGACGATGCGGTCGGTCTCCTCTGACTTCGCGGTCAGCAGGATCACCGGAATTTCGCTGGTCTCGCGGATGTGGCGGCACAGCGACAGGCCATCCTCGCCGGGCATCATGATGTCGAGAATGACGAGGTCGATCGCGTTGGCGTTCAGCCGCACACGCGCCTCGGCGGCATTTTCGACGGCGGTCACGCGGAAGCCGTTGCGCCCGAGATATTGCGCCAGCGGCTCGCGGATCGAACGCTCGTCATCGACGAGCAGGAGATGGGGACGTTCGCTCATCTTGCCTGTCTGTCATGGGTTGGGAAAGGTTGGAAGGGCGAAGGCAGGGGGAGCCTTCGTCCTTCCCGGTCGGGCGGCCGGCGACGCGAAGCCAAGGGGAGGGAACCCCGCGCCGAAGGCCGCCCGCAAGGCGGGTCAGTTCTGCGCCGGCGCGGGGGGCGCCTTGCGATCCTTCCACTGGCTGCGCATCGCCTGATGCGCCGCCTTCATTTCGTCGGCGGTGACAAAGCCATCCTTGTTGCTGTCGGCCTTGTCGAACATCGCGATCGGGCCGGCCATGAATTCAGCCTTGGTGATCGTGCCATCCTTGTTCGCGTCGCCAAAGCCGCCGGGGCCACCATGGCCGCCGCGCATCATGCGATGGCCGCCACGATGATGGCCCTTGCCCATATGACGGCCTTCGGGGCCGCCAGGGCCGCGCATTTCGGCGCGCTTGTCGGCACGGGCCTGTTGGCCGGCAGCAAATTCGGTCTTGCTGATCTGGCCGTTCTTGTCCGTGTCCAGCGCGGCGAAACGCGCATCCATGCGCTGCTGACGCACAAGATCGCGATCCTTCTGGGTGAGCTGGCCATCCTTGTCGACGTCCATCTTGGCGAAGCGGGCTTCCAGCCCGGCGGTCAGTTCCGCCTTGCTGATCTTGCCGTCCTTGTTGGTGTCGGCCATCGCCATCATGCCGCCGCGCGGACCGCGCGCACCATCGGCGCCGGGCTGAGCAAAAGCGAGGTGACTGGCGGCCAGACCGCCAACGAACAGCGAACCAACCGCAACGGTGGTGAAAAATTTGCGAAGCATATCTGTTTCCTTCTCGAGGTCATCCCGAACGACGAACCGCCGTCCTTGACACTGTTTATGGAAACAACTTGTCCCGCAAATTTGTCACCCCGCCCGCAAATTTGTCGCGAATTGTAACGGGCGGCGCCGCCGTTCGTCAGGCGTCGCGGCGGCCCAGCAGGCGCAACCGCAGCGCGTTGAGCTTGATGAAGCCCGCCGCGTCGCGCTGGTCATAGGCGCCCGCATCATCCTCGAACGTCACGACCTTCTCGCTGTAGAGCGAGTAAGGCGATTTGCGGCCGACGACATGAACGCTGCCCTTGTAGAGCTTCAGGCGAACGGTGCCGGTCACCTTTTCCTGGCTATGGTCGATCGCGGCCTGGAGCATCTCACGCTCCGGGCTGAACCAGAAGCCGTTATAGATCAGCTCGGCATATTTGGGCGCCAGCTCATCCTTCAGATGCGCAGCGCCGCGATCCAGCGTCAGTTGCTCGATGCCGCGATGGGCGAGATGGTAGATGGTGCCGCCGGGCGTTTCATACATGCCGCGCGACTTCATGCCGACAAAGCGGTTTTCGACCAGATCGAGGCGACCAATGCCATGTTTGCGGCCATAGTCGTTCAGCGTTTCCAGCAGCGTCGCCGGCGACATGCCCACGCCGTTGATCGCCACGCCGTCGCCACGTTCGAAATCGATGGTGATATATTCCGGCGCGTCGGGCGCATCCTCCGGGTTCACCGTGCGCGAATAGACATAGTCCGGGGTTTCCTCCCACGGATCTTCCAGCACCTTGCCCTCGGAACTGGTGTGGAGCATGTTCGCATCCGTCGAAAAGGGGCTTTCGCCGCGCTTGTCGCGGGGGATTGGGATCTGGTGCTTTTCGGCGAATTCGATCAGCTTGGTGCGGCTGGTCAAATCCCATTCGCGCCAGGGAGCGATCACCTTGATATCCGGCGACAGGGCGTAATAGCCCAGTTCAAAGCGGACCTGGTCATTGCCCTTGCCCGTCGCGCCATGGCTGACCGCATCGGCGCCGACTTGTCGGGCGATCTCGATTTGGCGCTTGGCGATCAGTGGCCGGGCGATCGAGGTGCCGAGCAGATAGAGGCCTTCATAGAGCGCGTTGGAGCGCATCATGGGGAAGACATAATCCTTCACGAATTCCTCGCGCAGGTCGTCGATGAAGATATGTTCTTCCTTGACGCCCATCAGGCGGGCCTTGGCGCGGGCAGGCTCCAATTCTTCGCCCTGCCCCAGATCGGCGGTGAAGGTCACGACTTCGCACCCGTAGGTCTGCTGCAACCATTTCAGGATCACGCTGGTATCGAGACCACCGGAAAAGGCGAGGACGATGCGGTTGATCTGGTCGGACATGGAGCGGCGACTCTTTCTGCTGGAACGGCGCGAAAAACGGTGCGCGCGCCCGGTATCAGGCAAGCCGCCAAAGCGCAACCGGACAAGCGGAAGCCGGGCGCAGCATCGCCCGGCTTCCGGTCCTTTCCTGCTGTAATATCAGCGGGTGCGCGGCTTCATGAAGCCCTGGCGCTGACGATCCGCGCCGAAGTGGTAGACGGTCTGGCTTCGATCGGCCGCGGGCGTGGGCACGGGGGCAGGCTGGACGGTCCGTTGCGCGACTGGCGGCTGCATCGCCGCTTCGCGCTGCGCCAGCAGGAACTTGGCGCGGCGCAGGCGCTTGGAGCGGGTCATGAAGGGATTGTCGGCGCTGGGCGGCGCGGCGACCATCGCATCCAGCGTGGCGTCGGCGGTGACCAGCGGACGGGCCATGGCAGGCGCCGGGGCCGCTCTGCGCACCACAACGGGTTCAGGGGCAAGCTGCCCGGGCGCAGCCGTCGTCGCATCGGCATCGTCGGGCCGACGACGACGCATCATCGCCGCGCCGCCCAGGCCCAGCAACAACAGAGCGCCACCGCCCAAGGCCCAGAGCAGCGCCTGGTCGGTGCGCGCCTGCGCACCCGCCGGGGCGGAGGTCGTAGCGACCGCCTGTTCCCTAGGCGCGGGCGCGACTGCGGGTGTGGCCGGCGGCGCGGTCTCCGCAGTGGCGATCGGCGCTGGGACGGCAGGCTGAGGCGTTCGTTCCGCTATGCCCTCGGCCGGCGCTGCCGCGGCGGGCTGCGGACGGGTGGCGGCGGCGCGGTGGACCGGCTGCGGCGCGGGTTGCGCGGCCTGCTCGGCCTTGGCAGCGACCTGTGCGGCCGCAATGCGTTCATCGATGGGCGGGGTCGCCTGCACCACGGGTTCGCTCGGCTTGAAGATCGGTGTCGGGGTGGCAGCGGCAGGGGCGACGGAGGCAGGCGCGGGCGCCTGCATGGGCGTCGTCGCATCCGGCGCGGGCGTCGGAACGACCAGAGGCGGCGGCGCTTCCGTCTGCGCGAACAAGGGGGTTGCACTGAAGGCCAGAACAGCGGCGATCGCGGCCCTGGCGGGGCGAATGTTGCGAATATGTCCAGTCATAGCAAATACACAACAATCAACCGGGCAATTAATCGCAGTCATCGCGTTAAAATCGCGATGAACCGAGGGCGCATTCGGTTAATCTGACGAATATTAATATCCGTTCACACCGACATGAACGGAGTATTTACGAATTTAGCTAAAAATATAGCTGAACGTCTTACCGATCATCCGGCTTTTTATCGCGATTTCCTTCAAGGCGCGCATTGTCCAGCGTCACCGCCCTTCTCTGTTCCTCGGACGTATCGGCGGCGCGCTGCGCCTTGGTGCGGCCGAATTTCGCGCGATTGGCCGCCGCCCCGGCCGCCTTGTCGGCGCGTGCCTTTTGTTTGCGGGCCTGACGCAGATTGATGACATTGCTCATGCCGGCACCATAAGGCGGGGCGCCGCATCTTGCCAACAGTTGCGGAAACGGGGCATGACAAGCTTTTCCCGCCCGCCGAGCCAGGACCAATGACGAGCATCCACGACGTCGCCGCCATCGCCAGGGTTTCGATCAAGACAGTGTCGCGCGTCGTCAACCACGCGCCCAATGTCAGTGAGGAATTGCGCGCACGGGTGCAGGCCGCGATCGATCAACTGGGCTATCGCCCCAACCAGTCGGCGCGCCGGCTGGCGGGCGGGCGATCCTTCATGATCGCCTTCCTCTATAATAACCCCGCCCCCGGCTATGTCAGCCGCATCCAGATGGGCGCGGCCTGGCGGTGTCGCGACCTGGGCTATCATCTGGTGGTCGAACCCATATCGCCGGACGGGGAGGAGCGGTTCGAGGTGCTCGACCGGCTGGTCGCGGCGCTGCGGCCCGATGGCGTGCTGCTGGTGCCGCCTTTGTCTGACGATGAGGCTTTGCTGGCGCGGCTGGCGGAGATGCAACTGCCCTGCGCGCGGATCGCGGGATCGACCCCATCCGCCGATTTCACCGTCCATACGCCCGAACGGGCGGCGGGGCGGATGGTCGCGGACCATCTGATCGGGCTGGGCCACCGCCGCATCGGGATCATCACCCCGCCGCCCAGCCATCATGCCGCGCTGCGCCGGGTCGATGGCTTTCGCGACGGTCTGGCGGCAGCGGACATCGCGATCGACGAGGCGCTGTTCCTGCCCGGCCGGTTCGACTTCGCGTCGGGGATCGAGGCGGGGGAGGCGCTGCTCGCCCTGCCCGAACCGCCGACCGCCGTCTTCGCGACCAATGACGAAATGGCGCTCGGTATGCTGACGCTGGCGCACCGCCTGGGCCTGCGCGTGCCGGAGGACCTGTCGGTTGCGGGCTTCGACGATACGTCTGCCAGCCTCACCTCCTGGCCGCCATTGACCACGGTCCGACAGCCGCTGGAGGATATGGGTCGCGCGGTGATCGACGCGCTGGCCAATGGCGCGAGAGAAACGCCCGAATTTCTCTTCACCCTGATCGAGCGCGGCAGCTCCGGCCCGCCACCTGGAAGATAGCGGGCCGGCGGCGCCGCCGGATCAGCCGAACTGGTGCAGGTCGGCCGAGGTCGGGAAATGGTGGAGAAAATCACCGATCATGTCGAGAAAGCCGACCAGGCCCGGCTGGTTGTCCGACCAATAATCGGTCGCGGCGAACTCGACCGCGTTCACGTCGCTGACGCCCATCAGCGTCACGCTGGTGCCCTGGGTAAAGGTCAGCGTCAGATCCTTGACGCCGTCATGATCGACATCCTGCACCTTGGTGCGGAACAGCGTGATGCCGTCGTCCAGCACGATGCTGTCGGACGTGACGTCAAAGTCCAGGATCTGGTCCTTGCCCTCCGCCCGGCCGAAGTGGAAGGCGTCTGCGCCCTCCCCGCCGGTCAGAATGTCGTCGCCCAGACCGCCGAACAATATGTCATTACCCGCGCCACCGATCAGCATATCCTTGCCCAGGCCGCCGAACAGCACGTCATTGCCGTCGCCGCCATCGAGCAGGTCATTGCCGATGCCGCCATCGATGACATCATGGCCGCCAAGGCCGTATAGCTTGTCATTGCCCAGGCTGCCCGACAGGCGATCCTCGCCCGCCGTGCCCTTGATCGTGTCGGAGAAGATGGAACCGATACGCCGGACGCCATCATTGATGCCGGTGACGGTGACATCGACCGTCGCGGTGCTGGTCAGGCCCTGGCTGTCAGTCACCGTGTAGGTGAAGCTGTCCGTCAGCGTCACGCCGGGCGCGAGCGCATCGAACACGTCATTGTCGGCGACATAACGCAGTTGCTGCGTATCGGCGTCGAAGATGACGCTGCCCAGCGTGCCGCTCGTGTCAACCGCGCTGATCGCCAGCGTGTCGCCCGTGTCGGGATCATTATCGTTAGCGAGCAGCGCCTGCCACAGATTGGCGCTGGTGGCATCCTCATTGACGGCCACGGCGTCATTCGCCGCCGTCGGCGCTTCGTTCACATCGTTGACGGCGATGGTAAAGTCCTGCTCCGTCGACAGGCCGCCGCTGTCGGTCGTGCGCGCGACGATGTCATAGGCGGCCATCGCTTCATGATCGAGCGCGGCCGTGGTGGTGATGACGCCGGTCGCCGCGTCCACCACGAACAGGCCGTTCGCATCATCGACCAGGCTGTAGCTCAGCACGTCATTGGCGGTGTCGGTGGCCGACAGGGTGCCCACGATGCTGCCTGCCGCCAGATTTTCGTTCACGCTCGCATGATCGAGGATCAGGTCGGTAGGCGCGGCGCCCAGCATCAGCAGGGCGAGCTGCGGATCATGATCGGTCGGCCGGTCGCCGCCAAATTCGGCATTGATGTGGACCGCGTCATAGTGCGCGCCGCCGACCAGGCCGCCAGTGACCAGGATATTGTCGAGCTGCTGGGCATTGCCCTCGAACATGTAGCTGTAACGTTCCTCGGGCGGCAGCAGCGTGTTGAGGTTGGTCAGCATCCCGCCCCGCGCCGGATCGGTCAGCAGGGTCTGGAAATCCTCGAAATAGAAGCCGTTGAAATCGCCCAGCACCGCCAGGTTGAGCGACGGGTCGTCGGCCAGATGCTCCTGGATATAGGCCTTGACCCCTTCGGCCTGGGCGAGGCGGGCGGACTCGCCACCCGCAACCGCCGGCTGATTGTCGCCCCACAGCGGCTCGCTGCCGCCGCGCGAGGTGAAGTGGACGTTGATCGCGGTGATCGTCTGCCCCGCGAAGCTGAACTGCGCGGCAAGCGGGTTGCGGCTGCCGGTATAGGCCGCGCCGGTGATCAGCTCGGCGCTGCCCTCGACATAGGAGACGCGATCGACATTGTAGAGGAAGCCATTGCGGATATTGCCGCCCGGCTCACCACCGGTCGATCCCGCGACCGTGGGCGCGATTTCGACATAGGCGTAGCGCACGCCCGATTCAGCGTAGATCGCGTCGATCAACCCCTGGGCGGTGATGGTGCCGGAGAGGTCGGCCCCCGAGCCAGCGCCGTCGGCATCCTGGATTTCCTGCACGCCCACGATGTCGGGCGCGTTCAGGCTGTAGACGATATTGTCGGCGAGGATGTCGAACTTGTTGTCGCCCGGATCGAGATTTTCCAGATTATAGGTGGCGAGCGAAAGATAGTTGCTGTCGCCCGACAGGGTGGTCACTTCCCGGTCCAGCGTCACGTCGCTGGTGACGGTCACCGCTTCGGTCACCAGCACTTCATAATAGTCGAAGCTGTAATTGACGATGCCGGTGACGCTGCTCAGCTGATCGCCGATCGAATAGTCGGGATTGAAGCCGGAGAAGATCGCGCTGTCATCGTCGATCTGGATCTTTTCGGGATTATAGTCGATCGTCCCGTCGGCATTGGGGGAAATGGTGATGCCGCCCCGATCGTTGATGCCGGTGGCGCCCACGCCGTGCGAGGCGACCACGTCGGTTTCGCCGAAGCCGTTGGTGTTGGACACGACCTGCGGCGCGTCGATGGTGACGCGCATCCCTTCCAGCGCTTCCCAGAAATCGATGCCGTCTGTCGCCGGATCATAGCTGGTGAGGCCGTCATTATCGAGATACTGGCTCGGCGGCAGCAGGCCGCCCTGCCCGATCAGCACCGCGTCGGGCAGCGCGTTGCCGCTGCTGGTGACGGTGACGGTCGGGGAGACGATCTCGGTCAGCGAGAGCGCCTGCGCATCGGCGGCATATTCAGCAACGACGCCCTGAACGCTGGCGGCATCCCCCACGGCGACGGCGGGGGCGGTCGAGGTGAAGACGAAGATGCCGTCGGAGGTGCGGGCATTGCCGTCATCGATCGCCGACTGAAGATAGAAGCCGTTGCTGTCCACAGCGGTGACGATGCCGGTGGTGGTGACGACCTGCCCGACATAGTCGGAGACATGGCCCTCGCCCTGGATCGTGCCGATGTCGAGCGCGATCGGGTCGTCATTGACGATGGTGCCGGTCGCCTCGGCGCGGTCGATCACAACGTCGCCGCTGGTCGCGCCCAGGCGCACCGTCAGCGTTTCATTGCCCTCGCCCACCAGGTCGCCCTGCACGGGGACGACGATCTGCTTGACGAACTCGCCCGCAGCAAAGTGTAGCGTGCCGGTCAGCACCGCGCCCGTGCCCAGATCGTCGGCGCTCGCCGCGCCGTCCAGATCGACGGAATAATCGACGGAGGCCTCGTTGGCCTGACCGCCCGCACGGCGCACGGTGAAGACCATGTCGGTCAGCCCGGTGTCGCCTTCCGCCACGCTGGCATCCTCAATCCGCAGGTGGCCGGTGCCATCGGCGGGCAGGAAGCTTTGCCCGGCGTTGAGCGAACCGAAGCTTTCGGACCCGTTGGCGACCCAGCTGAAATCGGTGGCGGTCGATCCCGCGCCGGTGAGTTGCAGCGTCAGGCCGGATGCGGGCGCGGGGTCTTGCGACACGCCGATGTCGATGCTGGTCATGCCGGCCGCAGGCGTGCCGGCCGCGGCGGTGAAGCTGCCTTCATAGGAAAGGAGCTGGATCACCGTGCCGTCGGGCGCGACCAGCGCGAAACCGTCGGACGCGCCATTCTGGATTCCCGCACGCGCGAAGGACAGGGCGCCAAAGCCATCGCCTTCATCGTCGATCACGCCCGACAGGTTGAGCGTGTCATAGACGACCGCAGCGTCGGGCGTGTTGGAACCATTGTAGAAGACGATCTTGTAGCCGGTGAGGTCGGTGCCGGCGGTGCCGGCGATCTCGATCCCCTCGCCCGTGTCGGTGCCGACATTGTCATAGTGGATTTCGTTGACGAACACATTGGCCGCCGGGCTGGGGGGCGCGGCATCGTCATTGACGATCGTGCCGACAGCGCTGGCATCGCCCAGTGTCGCGCCCCCGGCCGCGTCCGACAGGGTGACGGTGAAGCTGTCATCGCTTTCGAAATCGGTGTCGCCCTGAACCGTCAGGCGGACTTCGGCGGAGGTGGCGCCGTCGGCGAAGCTGACCGTGCCGCTCATCGCCTGGCCCGGCGCGAAGTCGGCGGCGTTGGCCGATCCGTCGAGCATCAGCGTCCATGTGGCGGCGACCGCGCCGGCGCTGCCGCCGCTGCGGCTGACCGTGAAGACGATCTCCTGCGTGCCGGCGTCGCCTTCGACGATGCTCGTGTCAGCGATGGACAGCGCACCGGGCTGCGGTTCCGGGTCGCCGCCGCCGAAGCTCTGGCCGGCATTAACGTCGCCGGCGGTGGCGCCGTTGATCAGCGCCCAGCTGAAATCATCGACGCTGTCGCCGCTGCCGATCAGGCCGATCGATGTGCCGGTCTGCGACCCGTTTTCATAGACGCCGACATTGGTGCTGGTCATGCCGGCCGCCGGACCGCTCGCCGCCACGAAGCTGCCTTCCCAGCTCAAAAACTGGACGACATTGCCCGCCGCATCGACCAGCGCGATCCCGTCCGGCTCGCCATCGGCGCCCGATCCGCCATTCTGGATGCCGTTGGAAGGATAGTCGATGCGGATCGTACCGAAACCATTTTGCTGGTCGGTAATCACGCCGCTCAGCGTCTGGCTATTGTAAACGCCGCGATTGCTGGGGTTGCCATTGTAGAGGACGACCGTCCAACCGGTGACATCCGTGCCGGCCAGACCGGCAATCTCGACGAACTCCCCGGCATCGGTGCCGGCATTGTCATAATGGATTTCGTTGATGAAGACATTGGACGCCATTGCAATTCCCCACATGAGACATGCGAGGCCGAACCGTCCCACCGGCTCGATTCGCATGACAGACCGACAGTCGGCCTATGCGGGGAGAATGACAGATATATGGCGACGGACCGACTTGCTGCGCCGGGCGCCTTCATGGGTCCGGTGAGTTGAACAGGCGCCGAATAGGCCAGGCTGAGGTCCGGGGCGGCACACGCCGCCCCGGACACCGTCGATCAGGCGGCAGTGAGGAACTTGGCGCGCAAACGAGCGATCTTGAGATCGTCCAGGCCCAGCTTTTCGCGATAATAGCCTTTGATCCCGCCGGGATAGGCATCCATCGTGGCGAACGCGCCTTCGATAAAGCTACGATCCACACCCATCAGTGTCTTGAGCACTTCAGGCGGCAGCTTGTTGAACATCGCCAGCGACGGATCGTTCGCCTCGGGCGGCTGCGGTTTGAAATAGCGGTTCGACAGCAGATAGTCCTGGATCGCGGTTTCCCGATCGACGCCCAGTACCGACAACAGGATCGCGGCGGCGACGCCGGTGCGGTCCTTGCCCGCCGTGCAATTGAACGCCACCGTGCCGTCCGTGGCGAGCAGTTGTTCGAACAAGGTGCGATACTGGTCGGCAAAGAGATTGGGAATGTCGCGATACAGGGTCGCCATGGTCTCCTTCGCCTCATCGGCGGTGATGCCCGGCTCCATCAGCAGGTTCATGAACATGCCATGATCCATAGCATAGTCGCGTTCGAAGACAGCGGGCTTGCTCGCTTCGGGCCAGTTGACCGGCTCAGCCGTCCGCTCCCGCGTATCACGAAAATCGACTACGGTCTTGAGGCCGAGCGACGCGAGATAGGCGAAATCCTTGTCGGTCAGGCGCGACATCGCGCCCGACCGCAGCAGAACGCCCCATTTTACCATGCGGCCGTCGGTGGTGCGATAGCCGCCCAGATCACGGAAATTCTGGCCACCTTCCAACGGCAACAGCCGTTCATGCTGGCCATTGGCGTGGGCCACCGGTTGAGGCTGCGGTTGGGCCTGGGCGAGCGCCGTGGCCGGCAGGGCCAGGCCCGCGACGCACAGCAGCGCCGACAGCGCGCGAATATGTGGGATGCGCATGAAGTTGATCCTTATCTCTGTTTTCAGAAACCGAAACGGACGCCGAACATGTAGCGACGGCCGACCTGCTCGACTTCGGTCGGCTTGGACTCGTCGCCTTCATAGGCCATGTAGATGGCGTCGGTCAGGTTGGTGGCGTCGGCGAACAGGGTCAGATTGTCATTGACCGCATAGCGCAGCGACACGTCCAGATTGTCGTAGCCATTGCGATATTCGCCACTGCCAAGCCCGCCCAGCGTGTCGAGCCAGTCGCTGCGCCACTGATAGCTGACCCGGGCCGACAGGCCGTATTTCTCATAATAGATCGAGGTGTTGAGCACTGTATCGGACAGGCCCTGGAACGCGATATTCTTCTGCGTGGGCGTGTCGAATTCGCCGCTCAGCAGCGCCAGATTGCCCTGGAAGCCAAAGCCGTCGAGCGGCGAGGGGAGGAAGGTGAACTGCTGCTGATAGTTGAATTCGACGCCGTAGAGCTTGCCGCTCGTGCCGTTGAATGTCGATGTCAGCAGATAGCCCGAACGATCGACGCCGTCGCTGTCATACAGGCTGCTGCCGACCGCCTGCTGGTTCTGATAGAGGACATTGTCCACCCAGCGGTGGAAGGCCGAGACCGACGCGATGCCGCCGCCGGGCAGATAATATTCCAGGCTGGCGTCCACGCCCCAGGTATATTCGGGCTTCAGGTCAGGGTTTCCTCCGCTGATCGTGCCGGGAATTGCCGTGTCGCTGATCGAACTGCCGACGCGAATCTCGCCAAAGGACGGCCGCGCGATGCCGCGTTGCCCGGCGAGCCGGAAAACCAGGTTCTGCGTCAGGTCAAAGCGCGCATTGATGCTGGGAAAAAAGTCGGTGTAGCTCTGCGGCGCCGACAGCGGCACATTGCCTGCGGCGGTAACGGCGGTGCCGACATTGTCGAGCCTGAACCGTTCGACGCGCACGCCGGCCACGACCTGGCCGCCGTCAAATTCATATTTGCCCTGAACATAGCCCGCAAGCGTGCGCTCATTGAGCTTGTAGCGATTTTGCTCCGGCACGGCATTGGGATCGAAGCTGCCGGCCGCCTCAAGCTGCGCCAGCAGTGTGTCGATGTCGCTGCGCATCGCGCGATTGTCGATATAGTTTAAATCCGTGCCAAGCGGGAAGCCGGTGTCCCACCTCCTGTCGGTCACATAACCGCCCGGATTGAACGAGGGCTGGGTGGCGAGCACGATATAATTGCTCTGGACGAAGGTGAAGCCGTTAATCTCGCGATCGGCATAGAGAAGACCGGCCGACAGGGTCAGATTATCGAACGCCTTGGAGACATCGGCCTTGAACGTATAGCTGTCGGAGAAGGTGTCCTGCGTCAGCGGCAGCAGCAGCGCGCCCGATGTCACCTTGCTCTGGTCAAAGCTGCCGAGCGCAGCGCCGCGGGTCGCCGTTTCCCCGTCCATCACCGTCTGGTAAAGCGTGACGATCGGGAAGCGCGGATCGCTGTTGTCATAGGTCAGCGAGGGCGAATTGGCGCCCGAAGTGCTGGCCTGGACCATCGGCAGATAGGTGGTATTCTCGGTACGGGTATAGTTGAGGTTCACCGACGCCTTCAGGCCGTCGTCCGTCTCATATTCGCCGCCGATCGTGTTGATATAGTTGCGGGTGCGATATTCGCCATAGTTGAACGACCCGCGCACCGGCACCCCGACCAGGTCGCCGCTATCCTGCGTCCGCGTGCCGCTGGCCGCGTTGGACAGGCGGAACACATATTGGTTGCGCTGCTCGTCATCCTTGAATTCGGTGTAGATGCTGCGCGCATAGATACGCTGGCCGTCCTGCGGCTCATATTCGATCGCGGCGAACAGGCCATTATTCTCGCGCTCCACCTCATATTGGCGGACGTCGAAGACGGTCGGGCCGTTGTCGTCGTAGGCGCCGACCTCGCGATTGTCGGTCAGCTGCTTGCGGCGATAATGGGATGCACCGACAACGAAGCCGACAGTGTCGTTCGACCAGCTCGCCCGGATCGAGCCCTGACGCTGGTCCTTGCCGCCCAGCTCCATGAAACCATAGCCAAGGTCGCCCTGAAGATGGAAACCCTTCTGGGCCATCGGCGAATAGGTGCGCAGGTCGATATTGGCGACGATCGCTTCGGCCTGGAGGTCGGACGTCAGCGACTTGTTGACCGCCATGGCGCTCAGCAGCACGGCCGGCACCGCGTCGAAACGATAGGCGCGGGTCGTGCCGCCTTCATCGACGCCGATCATCGGAATGCCGTCAATGCTGACAGAGGTCCAGCGATTGGGCGCGCCGCGAACCTGGATATAGCGTTCCTGGCCCTGGTCGCGCTGCACCGCCACGGCGGGCAGGCGCGACAGCGCGGCGGCGCTGTTCTGGTCCGCAAAGCGCCCGACGGCATCGGCAGCGATGATGTCGACCAGATTGTCCGCCTTGCGCTTCAGCTTGATCGACGAGGCCTGCGACTCGCTGATCGACCCGGTGACGATGATTTCATTCTCTTCAGCGGCATCGGCAGCCGGAACGGCCGCATCCTGCGCGCTGGCGACACCCGCCGTGGCAAGGGCAAGCAACGCTGCGCCCGCGAACATGGTGGTGCGGCTATTATGTCGGCGCCCGTGGATAATAGTCATGAAAGTCCCCCTGTCTGGAAAGTCGAGGGGGCGACTAGAACGGTTGTATGTCGCCGCAATGACAGATGAGAGACCCTTTTAATATGCAGATCGGGATTGGTCTCTTTTCCAACTCTGATACATTGAGCGTTCAAATACAGGATGCAACCCAGGAATGCCGCCGTCAAAATCCGACACTTCTGACGCTATCGTCAAGAAAAATAGCCTGATTCAGGCGGTTCTTTCAGGATGGAACCATCAAGGCACTGGCGAACTGTCGGCTCGCACGATCGCAGCCTCGGCCGGAATCAGCCCGTCTGCCATCTATTATTATTTTGACGATGTAGAACATTTGTATGAAGCCGCATCGCACGAAGCGATGGCCCAGGCCCGGCTATGGTGCGATGCGCAAATGGCCCAGTTCGGCGCGCTTCACATCGATGGCGCGCGGCCAGGGGACGTCGTCGCGGCGATGATGGCGACGTTGATCGACGAGCTGTGCAGCCAGGATCGGACTATCGCCCTGGCCTGGCGCGAAGCCCATATACTGGCCGCCAGAAGCCCCGAATTCAGTACGCTCTGGGCTGGCTGGGATCAGTTGTGGCGGAATTTCTGGCTCGGCATCTGCCGACGCCTGGGCATCGAAGCGGATGCGGATTTCTGCCACAATTTTTTTGACGGGGAAGTTTGCCTTCACCTGATGCGGTGGAACCGGACCGGCGATCGCGCCAGCCTGGATGAAATAACGCGCGGGTTTGGCGCCTTTCTGGATGGTGCGCCGCTGCCGCCCGCTCCCTGGCGCGCAATGCTCAAGCAACAAGCCATTCAGTCCATCTTCGTTGCAGACCGCAACGACGCGCTCAGCCGGAACATCGCCCAGGCAGCGACAGAACTGCTGGCGCTCGGCGGGATCGGCGCGATCACCCATCGCGCGGTCGCGGCTCGCGCCGGCCTTACGCTGGGCACCGTCTCCCACCATTTCAAGCGCGCCGACGACCTCCTGCGGCTTGCCTATCACGAAACCTACCATATCCTGACCGGCCTTTCCCCAAATCCGGCGGAACCAGGCACTTTCACGCCCATGGCGAACAATACGCCAACGCTGAGGAGAACGCTCGCCATCGACGAGCTGGTGCTCGCCGTCGCGCGGGGCCGCGCCGATTCCAGCCTGGCGCTTGCCTTGCGCTATCTGCGCGGCCGAACCAGCCAGTTCGCGATTGCGGAGACGACCAGCCTCAAAGGACAGCCCCTGGCCCTAGCCGCGGCGATCGCTTCCAGTATCATGATGGGCGTATTGCACCGGACAATCCACGAAACCGACGAAATAGCCGCCGACATCCGCCAGGCCGTGCATCAGGACATGCTGCGCCGCCTGGTCGCCGGAGGCCGCTCCGACCCCTCGTAAAAATCCGATCGGGCGGGGTTCGGCGCTTTTGTGGCGGCCAAGACCTTACCGTGTCGATTTGCCTGGATGCTGGAGCGGGTAGCGGGGATCGAACCCGCATCACAAGCTTGGAAGGCTAGTGCTCT
>NZ_AYOY01000171.1 GCF_000508185.1 Sphingobium sp. C100
CCAATTGGGCGGGCGGCCGCTGGGGCAGGGTGTAGAACTGCGCGCGGCCGATCTGTTCGTGCCGGGCGAAGCGTTGCTGACCAGTGACGGGCGGGCGGAACTCGCCCATGTCGCCCGCCGCTATAAGGGGGCGGACGGCATCGAAATCCGCAGCCATGGCGCCGACACGACGCAGCAGCGGTTCGACGAATGGGATCTGGCCGCCGCGCGGCTGGGCGCGGTGGCCCGCGGCTTGCGGGCGCAGGGCATTGCGCGGGACCGGCTGCTGATCCGCGGGCTTGACCAGGCGGAGGCCCAGGCGGGGCAGGGGCAGGTGATCCGCATCGCACCGGGCCGTAAATTGTCCAACTGACGACAACTGGCACGAAAATTGCTGAAATACGGGCTAGACTGTTCCCTTTGTCAGGAGACATGCCGTGTTTCGCGTTCCGACCATCCTCTTCGCCGCTCCCGCGCTGACCATTGTGCAGCCCGCGCTGGCGCAGCAGAAGTTCGAGAATCTCGACCGCATCGACAGTCTGGTCGCCATGACCGTGGGCGCCAATCTGGGCGAACCGGGCGGCCCGGCCGCGCCGGTGGATCGCCGCCTGCGCCTGGCCGCCTGTCCGACCACGCCGACTGTCGAAGGGCCGGTGTTCGGCGCTGCGATGGTCCAGTGCGCGGCGCTGGGCTGGCGTATTCGCGTGCCGCTGGTCAAGGGAGCGGCCGCAGCCAGCTATGGTCCCGTGCCCGGCGCTGCCGCCAGCCGCTTCACCCGCGCCGCGCCCGAAGCGCCCAAGGAAGAAGTCGTCCGCAAGGGCGATCCCGTCCAATTGCTGGCCGGCAACGCCAGCTTCAGCGTGTCGCGCATGATGCTGGCGGACGAAGGCGGCGCGATTGGCGATACGATCCGGGTGCGCGAAGACCGCAAAAGTCCGCCGATTTTCGCCCAGATCGTGGAAATGGGCGTTGTGCGCATTCCGGGATTTAATGATTTTTGAACTTGTCCGTTATAGGGCTTAAGGGACGAGTGAAGGATTTTACCCAATGATCAACTCTGTGGGCCAGAGCATCAGCAGCGCCATCGGCGCCAACAGCCTGCGCGAAGGCGGCAAGACGCGTGCGTCCACGGCCACCGGATCGACCCCGGCGTCGTCGGCGTCCGCGTCGGCCAGCCCGGCCGCGCGCATGGCGGCCGAAGGCGCGCCGGTCGATATGGACAGGATCGCCGCGATCAAGAATGCGATCGCTTCGGGCAACTACCCGGTCAATCCCGACGCGATTGCCGAGCGGATGCTTGAACTCGACCTGCCCAACGCAGGATAAGGATTTCTCCCATGCCGCTCGGCCTTGCCGCTCTTGACGATCTGTTCGACGCCTTCGAGGATCTTCGCGAGGTGCTGGGCGGCAATGACGTGACCGCGATCGAGGCCGCCAGCAAGCGGGTGAGCCGCGCGGCCGCTTCGGTCCGGGCGATCGGCGCCTGGCGTTCCGAGCCATCGGTGGTGGAGCGGTTGAATGCGATGCTGCCCCTGATCGACAGCGCGCGGATGCGCGTCAACCTGCTGACCGATCATGCCGGCCAACGCCTGTCCATCCTGGCGGCGCATGGCGCGCAAACGGCGCCGCTGACCTACGGCCGCTGAATTTTTCTAACGTTAAACCTAAAGCGGCGTCTGCGGGCGCCGTTTTTCGTTATACGGCATCATATTTCCTGCCGCCGCGTTAACCAAATCTTGGCACAAACTTTGCTCTAATGTCCTCGCTAGCAAGTGGGGATTTATTTCGTGTCGGCTTTCGCAGACATATCGGCAACGGCGGGATCGACCGGCAATCGCGTGACCAACGCGATCGCCATGGCGAGCCGTCGCACGGGTGTCGACTTCAGCTATCTGCTGGGGCAGGCGAAGATCGAATCCAGCCTGAACCCCACCGCGCGCGCAACCACCTCTTCGGCCACCGGCCTTTATCAGTTCATCGACCAGAGCTGGCTGGCCGTCGTCGACAAACATGGCAGCGAATATGGTCTGGGCTGGGCGTCGGAAGCGATCAGTCGTGGCAGCAATGGCCGCTATTATGTCGCCGATGCCGAACTGCGCCAGCAAATCCTCGACCTGCGCAAGCATCCCGAGACCGCGTCGGTCATGGCGGCCGAACATGCCGCCGACAACAAGGCCTATCTGGAATCGAAGCTGGGCCGGGAGGCCGAGCCGGTCGATCTCTATCTCGCCCATTTCCTGGGCGTGGGCGGCGCGTCCAAATTCCTGTCGGTCCATGATCGCGCGCCCGGCGCTACCGCTGCGTCGATGTTCCCGGCGGCGGCCCGCGCCAACCGCTCCATTTTCTACGACCGCTCCGGCAATGCGCGCAGCTTCGCGGACATTCGCGATCGCTTCGCCGCCAAGCTTCAGAAAAGCTCCGACGGCCTGGGCGGTCCGGTCCAATATGCCGACGCTTCCGCCGCGGTGCCCAGCGGGGCGAAGACCGTGCAGCCCGCCGATTATGTGCGGATCGAAACCCAGCGCCTTGCTCAGCAGCCCGACGTGACCGTCCGGCCGCAGCCGCAAACGGCGCGCCTCGCCTATCTCATGCTCGCCACCCTCGGAAGGTAACGGCCAGAAATGTCTCCTACCCAAGTCAAAGCGAAGATCTGGATGAGCGCCGCCAAGGGCGCCGTGCTGCCCTTTGCGACGTTGATGGTCGTGATG
Organism: Sphingobium sp. C100; assembly: GCF_000508185.1. Lineage (GTDB taxonomy): Bacteria > Pseudomonadota > Alphaproteobacteria > Sphingomonadales > Sphingomonadaceae > Sphingobium. Next base: position 2,688 of record NZ_AYOY01000171.1, read on the forward strand.
TTCATGATGGTGCCGGTGCCGGCGATCATGCTGGACATCGGTTTCATCACCAACATCATGATTTCGCTGGCCGTGCTGATGGTGGCGCTCAACGCCGCCAAGCCGCTCGATTTCTCCAGCTTTCCAACGGTGCTGCTGTTCGCGACCCTGTTGCGCCTGGCGCTCAACGTCGCGTCGACCCGCGTCGTCCTGGTCCAGGGCCATGAAGGGGCGGATGCGGCAGGGGAGGTGATCGAGGCATTCGGTCACTTCCTGATCGGCGGCGACTATGTCGTCGGCATCTTCGTCTTCGCCATCATCATGATCATCAACTTGGTCGTCATCACCAAGGGCGCGGGCCGCGTGTCCGAAGTGTCGGCGCGCTTCACCCTCGACGCCCTGCCGGGCAAGCAGATGGCGATCGACGCCGACCTCAACGCCGGGCTGCTGACACCCGAGGAAGCCAAGGTCCGCCGCGCCGAAGTCGCGACAGAGGCCGATTTCTATGGCTCGATGGACGGCGCCAGCAAGTTCGTGAAGGGCGATGCGGTCGCGGGCATCCTGATCCTGGTCATCAACATCATCGGCGGTATCATTCTGGGCGTGGTCAGCCATGGCCTTGCCATCGGTGAAGCGGCCCAGACCTATATCATCCTGGCCATCGGCGATGCGCTTGTCGCGCAGGTGCCGGCGCTGCTGCTGTCGATTGCGGCCGCCTCCATCGTCACGCGCGTGAAGAGCGAGCAGGATCTGTCGGGCCAGGTCGCCAGCCAGTTCGGGTCGGGCCGCGCCTGGGTGCCGGTCGCCGCGATCCTGGGTTTCCTGGGCATGCTGCCGGGGATGCCGCACATGATCATCCTGCCGGCAGCGGCCGTCGCCGGCGGCATCGCCTGGCAACTGCGCAAGGCGAGCCAGAAAAAGGCGGCCGAGCCCGCCCCGCCGCCGCCCGCGCCCAATCCGGCGCTGATCGAATGGGACGATGTATCGGACGGCGCGGTGCTGGGGCTGGAGATCGGCTATGGCCTCATCTCTCTGGTGGACGAGCGCAAGGGTGCGCCGCTGATGGCCCGCATCACCGGCATCCGTCGCCAGCTTTCGAAGGAACTGGGCTTCGTCGTGCCGATGGTTCGCGTGAAGGACAATCTGGCGCTGGAGCCGAACCAGTATCGCATCACCATCGCCGGCGTCGTCGTGGGCGAGGACGAGATATGGCCCGACGATCTGCTGGCGCTCGACAGCGGCGCGCTGGAGGGCACGGTGCCCGGCCGCGCGGCGAAAGACCCGACCTTCGGCCTGGACGCGGTCTGGATCAGCCAGGCCAAGCGTAGCGAAGCGGTGGTCGCGGGCTATACCGTGGTCGATCCGCCGACGGTGGTTGCGACCCATCTCAACCAGCTGATCGCGATGAACGCCGCCGAAATGTTCGGGCTGGACGAAGCCCGCAAGCTGCTCGACAATCTCAAGGACATTGCGCCGCAACTGGCCGATGGACTGACGCCCGGCCTGCTGAGCCTGACGCAGATCAGCGCATTGTGCCGCGCCCTCCTGTCCGAAGGTATCGCGCTCAAGGATTTCCGCCGCATCTGCGAGGCGATGGTCGATGCCGCCCGGCCCGACATGAGCCATGAACAGCTGGTCGAGGCGGTGCGCCAGCGGATCGGCGCGCTCATCATCCAGGGGCTGGTCCCGGTGAAGATGCCGCTCCCCGTCATCACGCTGGATGGCGAACTGGAAGCCATGCTGGCGCAGGCGATGCGGGTCGCGGGCGACGCCCGGCATCCGATCGAGCCGAGCCTTGCCAACCGCATCGTCGAATCGGTCGTCCAGGCCGCCCGCCCGATGCTGGGCCAGGCACGCAATTTCGCCATCGTCACGTCGCCGGTGGCGCGGCGCGCGCTCGCGCGCCTGTTCAAGCCGCATCTGCCAGAAACGCCGGTGCTGTCCTTCCTGGAAATCCCGGACGGTAAGGGAGTGGAAGTGGTTGCGGTGGTAGGAAATGAATCCAGGCCGGTGCCGCGTCACGATCCGGCGCCGCAGCGCGAACGAGTCGCCTGAGGAAAGGCTGAGCCATGTATATGAACAAGATCGCGGCCGGCGCCCATACTTACGCCAAACCGGGCGAGCATAGTCCCGAACGGCTGGCCCGCCAATATATGCCGCTTGTGCGCAAGATCGCCTGGCACGTCCATGGCCGCGTTTCGACCGCCATCGAGGTGGAGGATCTGCTCCAGATCGGCATGGTCGCGCTGGTCGAGGCGGCCAATAGTTTCGAGGATCGGGGTCTGGGCTTTGCGGCCTATGCGCAGTTGCGCGTGCGCGGCGCGATGATCGACCATCTGCGCAAGCAGGCGACCTTGTGCCGGTCCGCGATGGCGAAGCGCAAGCAACTCGCGGGCGTGCGCAACCGGCTGGAGCAACGGTTCGGCCGCCTGCCCACCGAAGCGGAAATGTCGGCGGAAATGGGGCTGGACCCCGCCGCCTATCGTGAGGTCGCCGACAGTGTCGAGATGGTCCAGCACACCAGCATGGACGAGGTCTATTCCGACCAGTCCATGTGGTTTGCGGATGTGGAGGACCGCGCCGACGACGTCATGGAGCGCGAGTCGCTCAAAAAGGCGCTGGCCGCCTGCATCGGCGAACTGCCACAGCGCGAGGCGCTGGTGCTGCAACTCTATTTCGTCGAGGAGTTGAACCTGGAGGAAATCGGCCGGACGCTGGACATCGGCGCGGCGCGGGTCTGCCAGATCAAGAAGGCGGCGCTCGACAAATTGCGGGAAAAGCTGAGCGACTGGGACGATTGAGGCTCAGCGTCTATCCATAGACGACGCTCTCACTCGTCATTCGCCGCAAACGGACCCATCTGTTGCCGGTCGCCAGTCGGCCAGCGGAAGCGCAACGGGCGGTAGCTTTGCGTGCGCCACCATGGGTCGGCGACCTGAAACAGGCCGCCTGTTTCGGCCCGCAGTCCCAGATCCTTGCGCGCCGTGACCGCCGCGAGCAAAGGCGCCAGGAACAAGCCGGCCACCACCGGCAGGGTCCAGCCCACCGCACCGGCCCGTACCGCCAGAGCGGTGAGGCCCACGCCCAGCAGAATATGCCATTTGAACAGCCAGATCGCGCTGGTGATCGCCATGCCGTCGCGGTCGCGGGTCTGACCGTTCCAGCTCGCCTTCTTGCCCATCAAGATGGTGATGAGGTTGATCGTCTGGGTCAGCATCGCGACCGGCGCCATCAGGATCGACAGGATGATGTCGACGATGACGCCGCGCGTCATCCGCGCCGCGCCGCCAAAACCGATCCGGCGCGCCGGGTCCGCCATCGCCCAGAAGATGGCCAGGATTTTCGGCCCGAACAGCAACAACGCCGTGACCGCCAGCAGCGCGCCCGATGGCAGCACTTCGGCCGCCGGCCACAGGCCGCTCGCCGCGCCGCCCAGCACCACGAGCATCAGCGCCAGCCACATGGGCGAGGTGCAATAAGCGGTCGCGCCGACCAGCAACTGGAAGCGGCTGAGCGGATGCAGGCCGGCGATGCGGACCAGCAGCGGCACATGCTGGATATTGCCCTGACACCAGCGGCGATCGCGGGTGAACAGGTCGGGCATGGACGGCGGGAATTCTTCGAAACTGTCCTCCGCCGTGACCATGTGGACATCCCAGCCGCGCCGGCGCAGCAGCGCCGCCTCCAACATGTCATGGCTTAATATATGTCCGCCAAAGGGCGCGCGGCCGGGCAGTTCGGGCAGGCCGCAACTGTCGGCGAAGGCGCGCACGCGCACGATCGCGTTATGGCCCCAGAACATCCCCTCCGAACCCGCCCACCAGATCATGCCGGCGGCCGAGATCGGCCCGAACAGGCGGCTGGCGAATTGCTGCCAGCGCGCGAACAGGGTTGCCGCGCCCATGACGGTCGGCACCGTCTGGATCAGGCCTACATGCGGGTGCCGCTCCATGTCGGAGGCGAGCCGCGCCATGGTCTGGCCGCTCATGATGCTGTCGGCGTCCAGCACGATCATATGGTCGTAACTGCCGCCGAACCGTTGCACCCATTCGGCGATGTTGCCCGGCTTGCGCCCGATATTGAGCGCGCGGCGGCGATAATGGACGGGGCGGGAGAAAGAATCGCGCATTTCCTGATAGGCGTATTTTTCCGCCGCGCCGCTTTCGGCGTTGGAGTCGGAGAGGATGAAGAATTCGAACCGCTCGCCGCCCATGACCTGCGCCAGCGACCGTTCCATGATCGACAGCCGGCCAAGCACGCCCAGAAAATCCTCGTTGCAGACCGGCAGCAGGATCGCGGTTTTGCCGCGCAGAGGTTCGGATGCGTTCAGGGGGCGGGGGGTGACGCTTCGGCCCTTGCCCACGGTCAGCAACAGGAAGCCGATCGCGGCCGTGGCGAAGCCGAAGGCGATCCAGGCGAACAGCGAGATGAACAGGGCGAGATAGACCCCTTCCAGGGCGCTGATGCCGTCAAGGCCGATCGACCGGCGCATTTCATGCGCCGCGAGTGCAGCAGGGATCAGGGTGAGCGCCACCACCAGCAACCGTCGCGCCCACAGGTCGATGTTGAACCGGCGGCGCGCGATCAGTGGCGGCGTGGTGTCGAAATCCTGCTCCGGCATGGCGAGCGGGCTTTCAGCGGGAACCTGTTCAAAGGCACGCGCCAATGGCTTGTCCCCGCCCGTCGATCCCGCCGACGGCGCGCCTCCATTCCCCATCGTCCCAGACCCGTCTGCTGTTGACCCGAGTGTCAGAACCATTCGCCTTCGCGGCGGTTCCCCTCATGCGCCGACGGGATAATGCACATATTCGCTGATTGCACGATCGCCGGACCGCAATTGCAGGCGAATATCGGCCGAACCGGCCCCGTCGCGCCGCAGGTCGAGTATGACCCGGTACAGGCCGGCCTTGCCGAGCACATGATAGCCGGCGGTCTTGAGCAGCGCGCCGCCCTTCATATCGCTCCAGATGTCGGGCTTGCTTCCCTCCGCCACGCCCGCGAAGTCGATGACCAGCCGGTCGCTCCCCTCCGTGTCGCCGCGCCCGCGCCAGACATTATCGACGATGGCGATGCCGTTGGATGCGGGGGTCCGGGCGGCGCTCCAGTCGAGCCGGTAGCTGGCGTCGATCCGCCTGCCGGCAGTCGCCGGCGCGGCCGGAGTCCAGTAGGCCGCGACATTATCGGTATATTCGCTGTCGGTCGGGAAGGCGTAGAGCCGCACTTCCCCTGCGCCAAGCGGCGCTGCCGGCGTGGCCCAGAGCGAGGGGCGCCGGTCATAATAGACGCCGTCATCCTGATAATGATCGAAATCCCGGTCGCGCTGGAGCAGGCCGAACGCTTTGGGATCGCGTTCGGCAAAGGCGCTGACCAGCGGGACGGACGGATTGACCAGCGGCCGGGCATGGGCCGTGCCATCGGCGCTGGCGATGGACAGCAAGTCGCTGTCGTGGATTTCGGGCCGCCAGTCGGTGCCCTGGGTGCGATTGGCCTGATCATACCAGAACATGCTGGTCATCGGCATCAGCCCCAGCTCTTCGATCGCCCTGCGCGGGAAAAGGGCGGCGGTCACGTCCTGCCGGACGCCATCGGGGCCGAGGCTGCTGACGAAGCGATAGGCGCCGGTGATCGACGCGCCGTCCATCAGGGCATGGATGGTGACGCTGCTGTCGCCGGTCCGCTCCAGCCAGAAATGAGTGAAGCGGGGGAATTCCTCCTTCCCCAGGCTGGTATTGATCGCGATCGCGCGCGCCGACAGGCCGAACTGTTTCTGCGGGCTGGGCGCGCGAAAATAGCTGGCGCCCAGGAAAGACAGCCAGTCGCCGTCGCGCGCCGCGTTCATGACGCGGAAGCCGGCAAAGCCCGCGTCCTTGCCAAGGGCCGCGACGGCATTGCCTGCTGGCGTGTCGAACATGGCAGGGTCATAGCCCAGCGGTCTTGCCTGGCCCCGTTCCACGATGGCGATCTGCACAGGTTGCGGCGCGGTGGCGGACAAGGGGAAGAAGCGGATGCCGGTGTCGCCGGGCAGATCGTTCCACAAGGTGCGCTCGTCGCGAAAGCGCGCGGCATGGAGCGCGTCATAATCCACCTTGGCCGCGCCGGGATAGGGCGGCGTTTCCTTGTAAGGCGCGCGGGCGAGCTGCTGCGCCTGCGCCACCAGCCGCTCCCAGGAAAAGGGCGTGGGGCGGGTCTGCGCCCCAAGCGCAGAGGGGAGGAGGAGAGCGGCGCCCGAGGCGGCGATCATCGCACGGCGGTCGATAGGGGACATGGTCTGGGTCATGGACCGGCAGAACGATCAAGCCAAGGCTTGTATCCCGCCCGAAACGATGAAGCCTCCGCCCGGGGGGACGGAGGCTTCGAAAAGACTGGTCGTTCGATCGAAGGTGTCGCCCCCGGCGCGGTGGGGACTGTTGATGCGCCGGGGACCACTTGGCCGGCTGGCGGTGACCATAACCTCAGCCGATCAATTTCATCTGTGCTTAGCCGATCAGCTTCAGCACGCCCTGCTGGCTCTGGTTGGCCTGGGCCAGCATCGCGGTCGAAGCCTGGCTCAGGATCTGCTGCTTGGCGAGAGCGGTCGTTTCCGACGAGAAGTCGGCGTCTTCGATGCGGCTCTTCGCGTCGGTCAGGTTGGTGATGTTGTTGGTCAGGTTGTTGACCGTCGATTCGAGGCGGTTCTGCACCGCACCGAGGTTCGCACGGGTCGTCGCGATCGAGGCGATGGCGGTGTCGAAGGTGTCGAGGTCGGCCGTGGTGCCGGTGGTCACATCGACCGCCAGGGCGTTGGTCATTGCGGTGGTGACGTCGTCCAGCGTGATGTCGACCGTGTCGGCCGCATTGGCGCCGGCCTGGATCGTGACAGTGGCGGTCGAACCGTCGAACAGCTTGGTGCCGTTGAATTCGGTGTTCGCCAGCGTGTCGGTGATCTGGGTCTGGAGCTGCGTGACTTCCGCCTGGATATTCGCCTTGGCGTCGGTGTCGTTGGTGCCGTTCAGCGCCTGAACCGACAGTTCACGCATACGCTGCAGCATGTTGCTGACTTCGCCGAGCGCACCTTCCGCCGTCTGCGCCAGGCTGATGCCGTCATTGGCGTTGCGGACGCCCTGGGTCATGCCCTTGATCTGCGCGGTCATGCTCGAAGCGATGGCGAGGCCGGCGGCGTCGTCCTTCGCGCTGTTGATGCGCTTGCCGGTCGACAGGCGCTCCATGGCGGTGCTGAGGGCCTTGCTGGCCATCGAGGAGGCGTTGGCCGAGCGCAGCGCCGCAGTGTTGGTTCCGATAACAGTCATGATATTCCCTTTCCGTGTCGCTATCAGGTCGCTGCCATCAGGGACGCTTGCGGCCTCGAAAGGGGATAACGGCGGAGCGCGCAGAGCTTTTAGCGGATGGCGTAATTTTTCTGAAATTTGGCTGATTTCCAGCTCATTTCGCGCGCGCGTCAGAATAGAGTGGGCGTATCAGGCGGCAGGGGCGGAAAAAAATTGCCGCCGACCGGCAAGCACGTTGCCGCGTTAACCATCTGATAACCACGGATCGGGTAGCTGTTAACCATCGAAGGGGCGTGGGGCGTGCGGGGGCACAAGCCGGCCAAACAGGTGGGAAAAGTTCATGTCATCGCTTGACGTGAGCCGTGGGGTCTGCGTGCTCGTTCCGGGGCTGCAACACTGGCTCGAAAATGCCTTTTACGCCGTGCGGGTGGTGGATGCCGCCAGCCCGCGTGACCGGGACAGCCGCCGCGTGTTGCTGGCGACCGAAATCGGTCATGCCACCCACCGCGACATCCTGATCAACCTGATCGACGGGGCGCCATCACTGGTCGCCGCCGCGAACGGCCTGCCGGCCCGTGTCGCCTTCGGCCTGGAAGATATGGGTTTCGCTTTTGCCCTGATCGCTGAACTCGCGCGGCCCGCTTCGGTTCCGGCCGTGGGCGACGCCGCCAGCGCGCATCTCATGACCCTGGCCGCGCGGGTCGCCCGCAGCGACGCCACCGTCCTGATCCAGGGCGACACCGGCACGGGCAAGGAAGGCATGGCGCGCTTCCTGCACGCACAGTCGGGCCGCTGTTGCCATGACTTCATCGCCGTCAATTGCGCCGCGCTGCCCGAAACCATGATGGAAGCGATGCTATTCGGCCACAAGAAGGGCAGCTTTACCGGCGCCGCCCAGGCGTCGGACGGGCTGTTCCTTGCGGCGGACGGCGGCACGTTGTTCCTTGATGAAATCGCCGAACTGCCGCTGGCGCTTCAGGCCAAGCTGCTGCGCGCATTGCAGGAAGGCGAAGTGCTGCCGGTCGGCGCCACCCACCCGATGCCGGTGAATGTCCGCATCGTCGCCGCCTGCAACCGCAACCTGGCCGAGGAAGTGGCCGCGGGCCGTTTCCGCGAGGATCTTTACTGGCGGCTCAACGTCATGCCGCTGGAGCTGCGCCCGCTGACCGAGCGTCGCGGCGACGTGGCGGCAATCGCGGCGGCCATGTTGCTGCGCCAACAGGACGGCGCGAAGCACGGTTTCGTGTGGCCGACCGCTGCCGCGCTGGAAAAGCTGGCGGGCCATGGCTGGCCGGGCAATGCCCGCGAACTGGGCAATATCCTCCAGCGCGCGCTGGTGCTGCATGACGGCGATCGCATCGATGCCGCCGACCTCCATATTTCCGGTGCGCCGCAGCCGCTGCGTATCGTCGCGGGGACGGCGGCTCCGGTCCTCGAGCCCATATTGCTGCGGGATATGGCCCGCCATTCCAAGCTGGAAGCCGTCCGCCTCGCGCTGCGCGAAACCGATGGCCACCGCGCCGCAGCCGCACGCAAGCTGGGCATTTCCGAACGTACGCTGCGCTATCGGCTCGCCGAAATGCGTGAGCAGGCCGCGGCCTGAAGGGGGAATAGGACATGACCACCATCTCTCCCGCCGACAGCGTGATGGCGATCCGCAACGCCATCCTGCAAAAGAACAGCGCGCTGCGCGACATCGCGCAGACCGGCCCGGCCGGCGGCGCGTCGGGCGTCGCCGGCGCGCAGGACGCCAAGCCCGGCGCCTTTACCGAGGCGCTGAGCAGCGCATTGCAACAGGTTAATGGCCTTCAGAACCAGGCCGGTGAAGCCGCCGCTGCGTTCGAGCGGGGGGAAACAACGGACATCGCCGCGGTCATGCTGTCCAAGCAGCAGGCATCGGTCAGTTTCGAGGCGACCCTGCAAGTCCGCAACAAACTCCTGTCCGCCTATAAGGACATTATGAGCATGCCGGTCTGATCCGATGAGCGAAAACGCCCTTTCCACCAATGTCGGCGCTGCGGCGCCGGCGCTTCCCGCCGGTGCGGCGTCGTCTATGGGCGGCGCCAAGGGGATCGACGCCATCAAGGCGCGGTTCGCTGGCTTCATCAAACAGCCCGCCGTGGCCAAGAGCCTGCCTTTGCTCGGCCTGCTCGGCACCGTGGCGGTCGCCGGGCTTGCCTGGATGGCGCTGCGCGAACCGCCGCAGCGCGACCTGTTTCGCGGTCTGCCGGATGGCGACAAGTCGGCCGTCGCCCAGGTGCTGGATCAGAATGGCATCCGCTATGATTTCGACAATGGCGGCGCCATGACCGTTGCCGAAAGCGACTATTTCAAGGCGAAGATGATGCTTGCCGCCCAGGGCCTGCCCAAGAGCGCGCCCGACGGCAACAGCATGATCGACAGCCTGCCCATGGGCGCGTCCCGCGCGGTCGAGGGTGAAAAGCTGCGCTCGGCCCGTGAAATGGATCTGGCCCGCACGATCGAGGCGATCGACAGCGTCGAAAGCGCCAAGATCCACCTCGCGGTCGAACCACCCAGCGTGTTCCTGCGCGAACGGTCCAAGCCTTCCGCATCGGTGATGCTGCGCCTGGCGCAGGGCCGCCGGCTGACCGACCAGCAGGTGAGCGCCATCGTGCATCTGGTGGCGTCGTCCATTCCCGAACTCGACCCCGACGATATTTCCGTCGTCGACCAGAATGGTCGCCTGTTGTCAGACAATGCCGGCAATGCGGGCGACGACCGGCAGCTTGCCATGCAGTCCAAGATCGAGGACCGTTATCGCCAGTCGGTGGTGGCGCTGCTCACCCCGATCCTGGGCGACGGCAATTTTTCGACCGAGGTCCACGCCGAACTGAACTTCGCCGAGCGCCAGGCGACCCGCGAAACCTATCCGCAGGACGAAGCGCGGCTGCGCAGCGAGCAGGGCACCTGGGCGTCGGACCCCCGAGGGCAGGGCAAGGGCGAGGCAAGCGGCATTCCCGGCGCGCTCAGCAACCAGGCGCCGGTCGATCCGACCGTGACCCAGACCAATCCCAATGGCCAGGCGGTGACGCAGGGCCAGACCGCGCAGCAGCAGCCCGGTACGCCGTCCGACCCGCTGATGAAGACGGAAGAAACGTTCAACCGCAATTTCGAGCTGGGACGCGAAGTGTCCGTCACTCGCGACGCGACCGGCACCGTCAAGCGCCTGTCGGTCGCCGTCGCGCTCGACAATGGCGCCGATGGCAAGCCGCGCTCGCCCCAGGAAATCGCGGCGCTCGAAGCATTGGTGAAGGGCGCGATCGGCTTTGACCAGACCCGCGGCGACGTCGTTGCGCTGTCTTCGCGCAGCTTCGTCAAGGCCGAGGAAGCCGTCATCCCCTGGTATGAGGCCGACTGGATCGCGCCGCTGGCGCGCAACGTGTCGGCCCTGCTGGTCGCGCTGCTGGTGATTTTCGGCATCGGTCGCCCGCTGCTCAAGCGCCGCGCCGCCGCGCAGGAGGCCGCCGCGGCCGACCGCGCCGAGCAGAAGCAGGCGATCGGCCAGGCGATCTCGACCGAACTGACCCGGCAGGCGGTGTCCAATCCGGCCGATCCCGCCGCGCCGGTGACGCTCGACATGATCTCGTCCACCTATGACTATGCGCAACGCGCCGACCTCATTCGCAACTTCGTGAAGCAGGACCCGGACCGCGCGGCCTTGGTCGTTCGCGACCTGCTGCGCGACGCGAAGAAGGAAAAGGAAAATGCCTGAGATCGTCCCCGGCCGTCCCGAGGCGCTCAAGGGCAGCGCCGCCGCCGCCGTCCTGCTGATGCTGTTCAACGAGGATGAGGCCGCGCAGATTCTTTCGCGTCTCGAACCCGACGAAGTGCGTCAGCTCGGCTATGCCATGTATGATGTGCAGGACGTCGATCCCGAGGAAGTGAACGAGGCGCTCGACCATTTCGTGACCAAGGCGAAGAAGCGCACCACCATCGGCTATGGCGCGACCCGCCACATCCGCGGCGCCATGACCAAGGCATTGGGGGAGGAGCGCGCGGAAACCATCCTGGCGCGGATCACGCCGCCGACCCGTTCGACCCAGCTGGAAATGCTGAAATGGATGGATGCGAAGGAAGTCGCCGTCCTGATCGAGATGGAGCATCCGCAGATCATGGCGATCGTGCTCGCCCATCTGGAGGCGCCCGTCGCCGCCGACGTGCTGCAATTGCTGCCTTCGGAATATCAGGAAGAGATTGTCTACCGTATCGCCACGCTCGGCCCCGTGTCGAACGAGGCGCTGGAAGATCTGGAGCAGTTGCTGCTGCGCGGCCCGGCCGGCAAGCAGGGCGCGGCGTCGCAGCGCGGCGGCACGATCGAGGCGGCCGCGATCATGAATAATGTCCGCAAGGACAATGAGCAGCGGATCATGAAGGCCGTCGCCAAGCGCGACAAGATGATCGCCCAGACCATCGAGGAGGAGATGTTTGTCTTCGACAACCTCATCGACATGGACGACAAGAATCTGGGCACGCTGATGCGGACGATCGACAGCACCGTGCTGGTGGTCGCGCTCAAGGGCGCGAACGACATGCTGAAGGGCAAGATCTTCAGCTGCATGTCTGCACGCGCCGCCCAGGCCATTGCCGACGAGATCGAGGAACGCGGTCCCATTCGCCTGGCCGAAGTGATCGAGGCGCAGAAGCTCATCATCGCCACCGCCCGCCGCATGGCCGATGCGGGCACCATCATGCTGGGCGGAAAGGGCAATGACTTTGTCTAGATTTTGGGGTGCAGAAGCGGTCCAGGACGTCGCGCCGGTCGCGGTCGCGGGCTTTCGCCCGGCCGAAGGCGGTTTCCGCAGCCTCTATACCGCACCGCCGGGCCAGTTGACCGCCGCGATGCGGGGCGCCGTCGTCGCGGCAGAGCCGGACATCGACCTGGTCGAGGAAGCGCGGATGGAAGCCTTCACCCTCGGTTTCGACGAAGGGTGCCGCGTCACGGCCGAGGCCAACGCCGCCGACGCCGATGCGCGCGCGCAACTGGCCGAAGCGCTGGAATTGCTGGCGCCGGCGCCAAGCGGGATGTTGTCGACCATGTTGTCGGCCACGGTCGTGCGTCTGGTCGAACAGATTGTCGGCGAGGTCGAGATCGACATCGAGCGGCTGGTGCAGCGTTGCGACACGCTCGCGGCTTTCATCGAAAGCAATCAGGACAAGAGCGCCCTTCACCTCCATCCCGATGATGTCACCTTGTTGGAAGGAGAGACGATCGGCGTGCCGCTGGTCGCCGACAAGGAGATGCAGCGCGGCTGCGTGCGGCTTGAAACCGCCGACGGCTGGGTCGAGGATGGCCCGGATGTGCGGCTTTCCCGCTTGCGCGCGCTGATGGACGATATGGAGGGTAAGGCATGATCCGCGCCGCGCTGGCGCAGGCCGAGACCCTGTTCGATCATCTTCAGGTGCAGAATCGCGCGCCGCGTCACGTCGGCCGGCTGGTCAGCCATGATGCGGGGATGCTGGAAGTCACAGGTTTCCGCCGGCCGATCGGTTCGGGCGCGCGGGTGCTGGCGGGCGACGGCTCCATCTGCCGCGCCGAAGTGGTCGGCTTTCGCGGCGACCGCACCCTGCTGGTGCCGCTCGACGCCGACGCACCGCTGGAAAACGGCATTCGCGTCGAACCCGACAGCCAGGCGAATATGGTGCAGGTGGGCGAGGGGCTGGTCGGGCGCGTCATCGACGCCATGGGCCAGCCGCTCGACCGCAAAGGGCCGATTATCGCTGGCGGCTCCTGGCCGCTCAACGGGGTCAAGGGCAATGTTCTCGACCGGGGCCGCGTCACCGAACCCTTTGACCTGGGCGTGCGCGCCGTCAACGCGCTGCTGACCGCCGGGCGCGGCCAGCGCATCGCGATCATCGCGGGCTCTGGCGTGGGCAAATCGGTGCTGATGGGCCAGATGATCGCCGGCGCCGAAGCTGACGTGGTCGTTGTCGGCCTGATCGGCGAGCGCGGTCGCGAAGTCAGCGACTTCCTCGAAACCAAGCTCAAGCATATGATGCACAAGTCGGTCGTGGTGGCGGTGCCGGCCGATCATCCGCCGGTGCTGCGCCTGCGCGCCGCCGCCCGTGCCACCGCCATCGCCGAATATTTCCGCGCGCGGGGCAAGAAAGTGCTGCTGCTGATCGACAGTCTGACCCGCTGCGCCCATGCCCAGCGCGAGATTGGCCTTGCCCTGGGCGAGCCGCCCGCGATGAAGGGTTATCCGCCGTCCGCCCTCGCGCTGATCCCGCGCCTGGTCGAGCGTGCCGGGGTGGATGCCCGCACCGGCGGGTCGATCACGGCGCTCTACACCGTGCTGGCCGATGGCGACGACACCGACGACCCGATCGTCGACGCCGCCCGCGCCATTGTCGACGGGCATTTCGTCCTGTCGCGACATTTGTCCGAACAGGCGATCTTCCCTGCCATCGACATCGGCAAATCCTTGTCGCGCGTCATGGCCGATGTGGTGCCCGACGAGCATCGCGAGGCTGCGGCCGGCTATCGTCGCCTCTGGGCCGCCTATGAGGAAAATCGCGACCTCATCCTGATGGGCGCATACCGCCCCGGCAACGACCCCGTCATCGACGAGGCGGTCAGACGCCGGCAGGAAATCCTCGACTTCATCCGTCAGGATCAGAAGAGCCGCATTGACCTCGATACCAGCGCCGACGCGCTTATCGCGGGCTTTGGCGCATGAAGCGCCTGGTCGATCGCCGCCAGCGCGTACTGCGGGTGCGCGGCGTTCAGCACGCGATGGCCGTCGCCGACACCGCGCGGGCGCGCGACGAAGCCAACGGCATCGCTCATAATCTGGAACGGTTGCGCCAGGTGCGCGGCGAATTGTTCGACACGCGCGGGACGGCGACGGGCGCAACCTTTGCCGCCATGCAGGAATTGGCGACCCGGCTGGAACAGGCCAGTCGCCAGCTCGACGGCGCGCTCTACGACGCACGACGCAAGGTGGAGGCGCAGGAAGGCCTGGCCCTGGTCGCCAATCGGGAAAAGGAAATCGCCACCCGCCTCAAGGATCGCGCGCACGCCGACCTTGAGGAATGGCGCGAAAACAAGCTTGCCGCATTGCCGCGCTATCGGCGGATGCAGCGCAACGGGGATGCTTAGCCCATGACGATGTTGACCAGCCTCAAGGCGCTGCTGTTCCCCGCCGCTCGCACGACGGCCGGGGGCGGGGCCGGCGCGATGCCCGTCGAAGGCGCAACCGATTTCGCGCAGCTACTGGGCACGGCCATGCCCGCCGCCCGCGCGGCGCAGACATTTCCGGGCGTCTCCTCGCCGCTCACCGCCGATGCTGAGGGGCCGGCCGGCGCGCAATCGGGCCTGGCCGTGCAGGACGATCCGCCCGAGCCGGATGCAGGCTCCGCTCTGGAACAGACAAGGGCGACCGCTGCACCCCGGCCGGTCCCGTCAACGCGGCAGGCCCCGATCGCGCCGGCGGCGGCGCCTCTACCCATGGTCCACGCGCCGCCGCCGGATATGGCGGATGCTCCGCATCTGCCGGAATCCGGGCCTGCTCAACCCATGCCCGCCGCTGACGCGTTGCCGGTGGAGCCGGGTGCCCCGGTCGTCGGACAGGCTGGCGCTGCGCCGCAGGACATCGCCGCCATCGCGCCTGAAATCGATGGGCCGCGGCAAGGGGGGCAGATCGACGCCATCGTCCCTTCCGTTCCCGTTCCCGATAATGTTGCCGGCGCCGGTGCTGGTGCTGGTGCTGGTGCTGGTGTCAATGCCAATGCGATCCGCGAGGCGCCGCCCAAGGTCTCCGGCGCGCGGCAGGTTCACCCGGTCCCGTCCACAGCCTCGCGCGGCGCATCGGTTTCCGATGATCCCTTGCCCGTCGCAACGGACGCCGATGTCGCGCCGGCATCGGAACGCGAGACGACGGATGCGCAGGCGGACATAACCGATGACGGAGCCGCCATTCCCGTTGCGTCAATGTCGATGGGCGCGCCGCCGCCCGTGGTTCCGCAGCGAGTAAGTGAAGGCACCGCCCGACCGGCCGCCGTCAAGGCTGCCGCCGGCTCCTCGGCTCCCGCGCCGATCATTGCCACGCCAGCGGACGATGCGAGGCGGCCGGCGCAGATGTCCGCGCCGCTGAGGCGTCACTCCACCATTGCATCGGACTCCACAACGCCTCGGGAATCACCCATTCTCGCTATGGGGGGAGACGTGACCGTTTCGTTGGGGGACCGGGACGCATCGACCGGGGCCACCGCCGATGCGCCGTCGGCATCGCCGCCGATCGGCGGGGTGCAGGATGGATCGCCTTCATCTTCCGCTAACGCCGTCGCCGATCTGCCTGCGATGGCGGCGGATGTCGGGGCGGATGCCGCCCCGGTCGCGCCCGCCCAGCCCGCAGCAGCAGCGCCGCTGCCGCCCGTGCCGCAGGCGCGCGCGAAACAGATTGGCGAGATGGCTGCGTCCAACATTCCCTCCATCTCCATGCCATTGCAGGTCGAACCGGCCATCGCCGATGCGCCGCTTGTGCCTGTCATGTCCATACTTGCTCCACCCCAGGCCGAAGCGCCGATCGCACTGGGCGCACCCGCGGCGAACCCCATCGCGACCACGGCCGACGCGCCTGTGGCCCAAGCATCTCAACCGGTCGCCCGGCCTGCTCGCGCGGAAGCGGTGAGCTTGCTTCAACTGGTGCGCGATCATATGGCGAACCGTGGCCCGCGACGGGCTGATATTGGCGCTTCGGAGGCTACTGCGCCTTCGACATCGGACGACGCCACGCCGGTCGCCATGACGACATTGACGACGGGCGCAGGACCGACGTTGCTACCCACAGCCGGCGCGCCCGCCGCCACACTCCAGTCGTTCGCGCCAATGGCGCCCATCGCTGCGTCTCCGACCGACCTGTCGGTCAGTCTGGGCGCACAAGTCGTCGATATGGGCGTGTCGGGGCAGTGGATCGATGCGCTGGCGCGCGACATTGCCGGCCTGTCAGCCAATGGCGCGCAGGGGCGTTTTCAGATCAACGCGGACCAGCTTGGTCCCATTCAGGTCGATATTCGCCAGGGCGCGGACGGCGCCGCCGTCAGCCTGACGGTGGCGAATGAAGCCGCCGAACTGGCGTTGCGTCAGGATAGCGACCGGCTGAAGCTGGATGCGGGATTGTCGGCCGTGAGGATCAGTGAAGTGCGGGTGGAACGTGCGCCGCATGGCGCCGAACAGGTTCGAAGCGACTTGAATATGAACCATAACGGTTCGCAATCGCCGGCGCAGGGACACTCCGCCGCGCAGGGGCATGGCATGGGCCAGTCTTCGGGCCAATCCCATATGCAGGGACGGGGACAAGGGCGTGAAAATATCCCCTTGGGCCATAAAGCGGGCGGCGACGCGGTCGTTCTTAACCATGAGGAAGCGGGCGAAGGCGTCCGCGACACTATTGGCGCGCGCTATGCGTGACGCCTGTTTTCCCCGGGGGATTTAAGAATGAGCGACGAACCGAAGGCCAAGAAGAAAAAGGGCGGGGGCATGAAAATGATCCTGCTGCTGGTCGTCGGCGTCGTGGTCGGCGGTGCGGGCGCGGCGGGCGGTCTCTATGCCGCCGGTTTCTTCGGCGCCAAGGAGGAAGGCCCCAAGGAAGATCCCAACAAGCCCGTGCTGGTGCTGGCCGGTGAAAGCGCCGAGGATGTGGCCACGGCCCATGGCGGCGGCGGTGGTGGCGGCCATGGCGGCGGCGGAAGCACGGTTGCGGCCGCGCATGGCGCACCGCACGGCAAGGGGATCGACCTGCCGACGCCGGCCAATCCGGCCGCCTACCAGGCTACCTATTTTCAGCTTCAGGCGCCCTTTACCTCCAACATGACCGATACCGACGCTTTCGCGCAGATTTCGATCGCGGTCTCGACCTATTATGACATGCGCGTGATCGAGGCGGTGAAGACGCACGAGATGCCGATCCGCAGCCAGGTGCTGATGCTTTTGGCGCAGCAGCCCGAGGAGATGCTGTCGACGCCGGAGGGCAAGCGGCAGCTTCAGGGCAAAATTAAGGGCGTCATCAACGATATATTGAAGCAAAAGACCGGCTATGGCGGTGTCGATAACGTTTATTTTACCAATTTCGTTATTCAATAGGGCTGCCTGGAAGGATCGGGATGTCCCCCGATCCCATGCGGGCAGGGGACAAAGATGACCGACGTTCAATCCTACGCTTTCGGGCGCGGGGAATCGCAGGCACCCGTGATGCTGTCCGGGCTCGACCGGCTGGGCGACAAGCTCGGCCGGCGCATTCGTGCGCTGATCGAGCCGATCGCGGGCGTGCGTCCCAATGTGGAGGCGCAGGATGCCTGCGTGCTGGATTTCGCCGCCTGGTCGGCCGAGGTGCCGGCCTTCACCAGCATATCCGTCTATCGCCTGGCACCGCTCAAGGGGCAGATGTTGCTGCGTCTCGACGCGGCGATGGTGTCCACCCTGGTCGATTGCTTCTATGGCGGCATCGGCAATCGTCCGCTGCCCGTGCGCGGCGAATTCACGCCCACCGAAGATCGGCTGATCGCCCGCATCACCGAAACGCTGGTGGCGCGGCTGGTCGAAACCTGGGACGACGTCCTGCCGCTGGAGCCTGGCCTGATCCTGCGCGAAACCGGCGTTGGCTATGCGGCAGCAGCGCAACCGGCCGACCAGATGGTGCTCCAGCGTTTCACCGTCGGCCTGACCCGCGAGCAGGAATGGCCGATCGACCTGCTTTTCCCCTTGTCCGCCCTGCGCGCCGTCGAGGCGCTGACCGGCGCGAAGGTGTCGGCGGACGAGGAGCATCTTGACCCCGTCTGGCAATCGCGCATCGCTCGCCGGATGCGCGACATCCGCCTGCCCGCCCGCACCGTGCTGGCGCGCCCCAATCTTTCCCTCGCCGACCTGATGGAACTCAAGGTCGGCGACGTCATCCCCGTGACGATCGGCCGCGCGCTGCCGCTGATCGTCGGAAACCGCATCGTTGCGCACGGCACGATCGGTGAACAGGACGGCCGGGCCGCCTTCCAGATCGAAAAGCTTGCACAGGAATCCGAACAATGAGCGACATGAGCGAAGCCCCCCGCATGGAACGGGGCGAAGACCCGGCCAGCCGGATGACCAATAACCGCCAGTTCAAGCTGCTGGCCGATATTCCCGTGCGCATGTCGGTGGAGGTCGGCTCGACCTCGCTGCGCCTGGCCGAGGTGATGGACCTGGCCGAAGGCAGCATTGTCGAACTGGACCGCCAGTCCGACGACCTGCTCGACATCATGGTCAACGGCGCGCTGATCGCCAAGGGCGAGGTTGTGACGGTGAATGGCCGCTATGGCATCCGCATCGTGGACATTGCCGCCACCGAAAACCGTCTGGCGGGCATTGAGCGGCGCGGCTGAGCGCAGGGCGTTGATTTAGCGCTTGCCTTCATCCGCGAAACTGCGGATCGCAGGCCCCAGTTAACCATCATCGCGGGCGGCTCTTCATGGTCTGGTATTTCGTCAAATTGCTGATCCTGCTGCCGCTGGTGGGCGGCATGGCCTTTGGCGCGCTATGGCTGTGGCGCAAATATCAGCCCGGCATGATGGGCGCGCAGGGCGACCGGTCGCTCAAGCTGCTCGAAGCCTTGCCGATGGGCGCCTTCGGCAAACTTGCCGTGGTCGAATTTGAGGGAAAGAAAATCCTGGTCGCAGTCACGCGCGGCCGGATCGAGAAGATCGCGGAAGGCGACCCCTATCGTGGGCGGTAAGAGTGACCGCCTGCTTGCGGCACTGACGATCTGTGTCGGCGTGGCGCTGCTGCTGTTCGCCGTCCCCGCCTTTGCCCAGGCGGCGCCCGCCGCGCCGCCGGTCGACAATGGCGGCGCGCTGAGCCGGGCCATGGGCCAGATTTCGGGCGACGGCCGCTCGCTGTCGCTCTCGCTCCAGATCCTGGTCCTCATGAGCCTGCTGACGGTGCTGCCGTCGCTGGTGCTGATGATGACCAGCTTCACCCGCATCATCATCGTCCTGTCGCTGCTGCGGCAGGCGCTGGGCCTGCAACAGACGCCGCCCAATCAGGTGCTGGTGGGCCTTGCCCTCTTCCTTTCGCTGTTCGTGATGCGCCCGGCGATCGACACGATCAACGCACAAGCGTTCGACCCCTATGGCAAGGGGCAGATCAGCATCGAGGAAGCGGTCGGTCGGTCGGGCAAGGTGCTGCACGGCTTCATGACCAAGCAGACGCGCGAAAGCGATTTGAAGCTGTTCGCCAATCTGGCAGAGGCGCCGGCCTTTCGCACGCCGGCCGACATCCCCTTCTCGATCCTGCTGCCAGCGTTCGTGACGAGCGAGCTCAAGACCGCGTTCCAGATCGGTTTCATGATTTTCCTGCCCTTCCTCATCATCGACCTGGTCGTGGCGTCGACGCTGATGGCGTTGGGCATGATGATGCTGTCCCCCACCATCATCTCCATGCCGTTCAAGCTGCTGCTGTTCGTGCTGGTCGACGGTTGGGCGCTGACCATGGGGAGTCTTGCGGGGTCGTTCGCGACATGAATCCACATGATCACCTGCTCCGTTCGGACCGAACGGCTTTGGTCCGATAGGCCATGGAAAATGCCGATTTCTTTCTGGGGCTGGCACAGCAGGCGCTGTGGATCACGGCGCTTGCCGCCGCGCCCATCCTGCTCCCCGCGCTGATCGCGGGCTTCATCATCGGCATGGTGCAGGCGGCGACCTCGATCAACGAACAGACTTTGAGCTTCATCCCCAAGCTGATCGTCGTGGGCGCGATGCTGACCCTGTTCGGCGGCTCGATCATGGTGCTGATCGCCGATTTCACCCGCGAAATTTTCGAACGCATCCCGGACCTGCTCCAATGATCGCGCGGCGGTCATGATCGCACCCGGCTTCGCGGGCGTGGAGACACAGCTCTGGATCTGGCTGATCGCCATGATCCGGCCCGGCGCGGCCTTCGTCGCCGCGCCCGTCTTCGGCGCGCCCGCGGTGCCGCTCCAGCTGCGGCTGATCCTCGCCCTCGCGCTCGGCCTTGCCGCCCTCAACAGCGTGACGATCCAGCTTCCCCAGGACGGCGTCGCCAGCTTCGAAGGGGTGATGATGGTTGCGGGCGAAGTGCTGGTCGGCCTTGCCATGGGGTTCGCGGTCCAGATCGGCTATGCCGCCGCCTTCGTGGCGGGCGAAACGATCGGCAACGCCATGGGCCTCAACTTCGCCGCGATGGTCGATCCGTCGTCCGGGCAGGGGACGCAGGCGGTGGGCCAGTTCCTCTCTATCCTTGCGACGTTTCTGCTGCTGGGCATGGACGGCCATCTGCTGCTCGCCAGCTTCGTGGTGCAAAGCTATGTCGCCATTCCGCCGGGCGCGGGGCTGCTGGCTAACGACACCATCTGGCGCCTGATCGAATTTGGCGGAGCGTTGCTGGGCATGGGCGTCACCGTGGCGCTGCCCGTGGCCTTCGCGCTGGTGCTGGTGCAGATCGTGATGGGGATGCTCGCGCGGGCCGCGCCATCGCTCAACCTGTTCGCGGTCGGTATGCCGATGGCGATGATGGCGGGGCTGGTCCTGCTCGCCATCGCCGCGCCGATCATGGCCGAGGGCATGACCGCCGCATTGAAGGCCGGCCTGGAGCAGGCCCGCACCGTGTCGGAGGGAGGCTGACATGGCGGGCGGCAACGATGCGGGCGAAAAGACCGAAAAGCCAACGGCCAAGAAATTGCAGGATGCGGCCAAGAAGGGCGACATCCTCCAGTCGCGCGAACTGGGCACCGCACTGGTCGTCATGGCGGGCATCGGTTGCCTTGCCATCACCGGCCCCTCTCTGGTCGAGGCGCTGCGCAAGATGCTGGTGGAGGCATTGCGCTTCCGCCGCGAGGATATTGTCGATTTCTCCCCGGCGGAGCGCGGCATGGCCTTGCTCACCGGCATCGCCCTGCCGGTCGCGGGGGTCATGCTGGCGACCTTCATCGCCGCCATCGCCGCGCCCGCGCTGCTTGGCTCGCTCGGCTTCCGTCCCGGCGCTTTTGCGCCCAAGCCGGAAAAGCTCAATCCACTTTCGGGCATCAAGCGCATCTTTGGGATGCAGGGGTTGATTGAACTGGTGAAGTCGATCGCCAAAGTCGGGTTGCTCGGCAGCATCGGCGTCTGGCTGATCTGGGACCGGCTGGCGGAGATTGCGGGCCTGGGCAAGACCGGCATCGCGCCGGCCATCGCCGATGTCGGCAATATCTTCATCTTCACCTGCCTGGTCATGGCCGGTGGCCTGTTCCTGATCGCGGGCATCGACGTGCCGGCGCAGATGATGCAGCGCGCCAAGCGTCTGGGCATGAGCAAGCAGGAAGTGAAGGACGAGCATAAGGAAAGCGAAGGCTCGCCCGAACTCAAGGGCCACATCCGTCGCCGCCAGTTCGAGGTGCTGAGCGGGTCCGCGCGCAAGGCCGTGGCCGAGGCGAGCGTGGTCATCACCAACCCGACCCATTTCGCGGTCGCGCTGCGCTACCGGCCGGGGCAGGACGCTGCGCCCGTCGTCGTCGCGCGCGGGTGCGACGCGATCGCCGCGTCCATTCGCGAACTGGCCGACACCAATGGCGTCACCGTGTTGCAATATCCCGACCTGGCGCGCGCCATCTATTTCACGTCGCGGGCCGGGCAGGTCGTCAACGAAGGGCTGTATATGGCGGTGGCGACCATCCTTGCCTTCGTCTTCCGTGTTGAAAACCGGATGGCGGGCGAGATGGACCGTCCGTTCATCACCGTTCCCGAAGAGCTGCGCTTCGACGCCGACGGGCAGAAGCTGTAGGCTAGGTCCGCAAGGCCCGACAGGCCGCTCCTTAACTTTGACAACGAAATGGACAGCTATGGCGCTTGCGTCTTCCGTCCGGTCGCGTCGCTCGAAAAAAAGTGGATGGTGAATTAAAGCTTAGTCGCGCCTGTCCGTAATATGTTCATGGGGACGCCTGAAAGTGGTGCGTCATGGACAGCTATGTATCCCGTACTGAGTTGTCGCCGGTCGACCGTGCGGTCGTCCGCGCGCCTTCTGCCGTTTCCGGCATCCAGCCACCATCGGCGAGCGGCGTCAAGGACGCGCTGGCGCAAGAAGAACGGCGCGGCGCCATGGCGCAGTCCGATCTGTCCAGCACGGGCCAGGAACTGGCCAGCGTCGCCGAATATGTCGAGGTTCATGCGCGCATCGCCGAGATATTGGCGGACCTGAGCGCTGGGATGACCGATGTCGAGCAGGCGCAGGACGCGATCCAGTCGATGCTGCCCAGGCCGATCATCCTCGTACCCCTGCCGCCCGCCAGCAAGGAAGCGGTGGAACATGCCGCGGTCATAGCCAGGCGCATGGTCGAGCGCGCCGCCTACGCCCATGCCGGGCAGGCGCATCTGGCGCGGGCGACGGTGGAGCAGGTCGCCGCCTCTTCGACCTGAAGCCGGCGGGTTCCGCGCGATTTTCAGGGCGAAAATCTTTCCTAAAGGTCTATCCGTTAGCGCCGTTCTACCCTCTTGAAAGGACGGCCAATGACTTCGGTAGGCAGCAGCATCTTGTCGGCGCTCGGCGCGGGATCGGGCATTGATACCGCCTCGCTCGTGTCCAGCCTGGTCAGCGCGACGCGCGAGCCGAAGGAAGGCGCGATCACCAGCCGGCAGTCGCTCAACAGCTCGCGCATTTCCGCGCTTGCCTCCGCGATCAGCTCGCTCGACACCTTTGCCGATGCGCTGACCGAAGTCCTGTCCGGCGCCGCCTATACCGGCACGCCCAACAGCAACGACACCAGCATCGCCAGCGTCAGCCTGCTGAACGGAGGTTCGCCCGCCGGCTTGCCCGCGCAGCTTACCGTCGATCAGCTGGCGACCGCCCGCGTCATCTCGTCCGGGGTCAGCGCGGGCGCCAGCGGCAGCACCGTCGTCGGCACCGGCTCCATCACCATCACCACCGCGTCGGGACAGACGGCGACGATCGCCATCGATTCGACCAATAACAGCTTTTCCGGGCTGGCTTCGGCGATCAACGCCGCGGACCTGGGCGTGACGGCGCGCGTCGTCACCGATGCGCAGGGCACCCGGCTGGTGTTCAAGGGCGCGACCGGGGCGGCCAATGATTTCAGCGTTGACGTCACGGCCGACGATGGCGGCAGCGTGCTGGCGGGCCTGGGCTGGAGCGGCACGGACAGCGCCACGATGAGCAGCTCGTCCGCGCCGCAGAATGCGAAGATCACGCTGGACGGCGTTGCCTATGAATATGCCAGCAACACGATCGACGATGCGATTTCCTATCTGCGCATCGACTTGAACAAGGCGTCGCCGGGCACCACCGTCACCTTGTCGATGACCCAGCCGACCGCAGGCCTTTCCGATCTGCTCAAGGAATTTGTCGACGCCTACAACACGTTGATGAAGGCGCTGAACACCGCCACCGCGGCCGGCGCAGACTCATCGAGCGCCGGCGTTCTGAGCGGCGTGTCGAGCGTGCGCGATATGAAGCGGCAACTGGCGGCGATGTCCTCCACGCCGCTCGCGTCCACCGGCACCTATCGCACGCTGGCGGACATCGGCGTCACGACCAATCGCGACGGCACGCTCAGCCTCGACACCGACAGGTTGGCGAGCGCGATGGAGAGCGACCCCGAGGGCGTGACCAACATGGTCAATCCCAAGACGTCGAGCGCCGCCAATCCGGGCCTCGCCAAGCTGATGGACTCGGTTCGCGACAATATCGAGAAGGATGACGGTCCGCTCAAGCTGGCGCAGGAGCGCTATGACTCGCTGTCCGGGGATTTTACCGCGCAGCTTGAAAAGCTCGACGAGCAGATGGCCAATTATGAAACCCATCTGACCACCATCTACGCGGCGATGGAGACGCGCCTCAGCGCGCTCAAGGCCACGCAAAGCTACCTCGAGCAGCAGATCGAGGTCTGGAACAACAGCGACAGCTAATTCGGGACGACAAGACGATGTTCTACAATCAGGGTTATGCAGGTGGTGGCGCGGCGGCGCGGCGCTATGCGGCGGTCCATTCGGGCAGCCGGACCGAAGGCGCCACGCCGCACGCGCTCGTCAGGATCCTGTTCGACGAGCTGTTGCTGGCGCTGGACGCCGCCGCGCTGGCCGAACGCAATGGCGACCGGATGAAGGTGTCGGACAAACAGGCCCGCGCCATGTCGATTCTCTTCGCGCTCGAATCGAGCCTGGATTTCGACAAGGGCGGCGACGTGGCGACCGGCCTGGCGCAAATCTATCGGGAAGCGCGCCGCCTGCTGCTGGTTGGCGCCAAGGAACGCTCGGCCGAACCGGTCGATCAGGCGCGCGCGATCGTCGCGGAAATCGCCGAGGCCTGGAACCAGATCGGCTGACGCTCTCCGGCGATCGGCAAAGGCGATCGTCGATCTTCCATACCACTCGCCGTCCATTGGCGTCCTGCTGCGGGGTTGCACCCCCTTCATGGCGCTAGTATAGGCGGTGCTCGCAAAGGGCGGCCCGGCGGGGACCGCCTTTTTGCGTTTCGCGCAAATCACGCGCATCGGACATTGATACATCAGTCCAGAAAGGGAAGGCCCATGTCGATTACGCCGCTCATGCCCGTTTACCCCCGGTGCGATGTGCGTCCGGTGCGAGGCGAGGGCTGTTACCTGATCGGCGAACGCGGCGAGCGTTATCTCGATTTCGCCAGCGGCATCGCGGTCAACCTGCTCGGCCACGGCCATCCGAAACTGGTCAAGACCATCGCCGATCAGGCCGCGACGCTGATGCATGTGTCGAACCTCTACGGGATGCCGCTGGGTGAGAAATTCGCCCGGAAGCTGGTGGACAATACATTCGCCGACACGGTTTTCTTCACCAATTCGGGCGCCGAGGCGGTCGAGTGCGCGATCAAGACCGCCCGCCGCTACCACTACGCCAATGGGCAGGCGCACCGGCACAAGCTGATCAGCTTTGACAACGCCTTTCACGGGCGGACGCTGGGCGCGATCTCGGCGACCAGCCAGCCCAAGATGCGTGACGGGTTCGAGCCGCTGCTGCCCGGGTTCGAAGTGGTTCCCTTCAACGATCTCGACGCGGCGCTGGCGGCGATCGACGACAATACGGCGGGTTTCCTGCTGGAGCCGGTTCAGGGCGAAGGCGGCGTGACGCCCGCGACGCAGGCGTTCCTCAAGGGACTGCGTCAGGCCTGCGACGAGCATGGCCTGCTGCTGCTGCTGGACGAAGTGCAATGCGGCTATGCCCGCACCGGCACCTTCTTCGCGCATGAACAATATGGCGTGACGCCCGACATCATGGCGGTGGCCAAGGGCATCGGCGCGGGCTTCCCGCTCGGCGCCTGCCTCGCGACCGAGGAAGCGGCCAAGGGCATGACCTTCGGCACCCACGGCACCACCTATGGCGGCAACCCGCTCGCCATGGCGGTGGGCCTGACCGTGATCGAGGAAGTGCTGGCCGATGGTTTCCTGGATCATGTCAAGGCGATGGGTGCGCGCCTGCGCGCTGCGCTGGAACAGCTCATCCCCAATCATGACGACATGTTCGAGGAAGTTCGCGGCATGGGCCTGATGCTCGGCGTCAAGATGAAGGAGGGCTATGACGCCCGCACCTTCGTCGGCCATCTGCGCGACCATCATGGCCTGCTGGCCGTGTCCGCGGGGCAGAATGTGCTGCGCGTGCTGCCGCCCCTCGTCATCGAGGAAAGCCACATCGCCGAAGCCATCGAGAAAATCTCCGCCGGCGCGCGGAGCTTCGCGGCGGCCAAGGCGGCCTGAGACCAACCTCCCCTTTCCGTTCGGTTCGAGCAGCTTCGAGCGAAGTCGAGAAGCGTCGTCGAGAATGTGCTCGAACCGAACGGCGGAGGGGGTGAGGGGATTCCCATGACCAAGCATTTCCTGAATCTCTCTGATGCCGGCGGCGACGCGGTCGCCGCGATGATCGCCGACGCCATCGACCGGAAAGCGGCGCGTGCGGCCTGGCCCAAGGGACGCGCCGATGCCGACGCGCCGCTGGCCGGCCATACGCTGGCGATGATCTTCGAGAAGAACTCGACCCGCACCCGCGTCAGCTTCGACATGGCGATCCGCCAGCTGGGCGGTACGTCGCTGATCCTGGACGGCGCGACCAGCCAACTGGGCCGCGGCGAGAGCATCGCCGACACCGCGCGCGTGCTCAGCCGCATGGTGGACGCGATCATGATCCGCACCGACGATCATGCCAAGATCGAGGAAATGGCGCATTATGCCACTGTCCCGGTGATTAACGGCCTGACCGACTTGTCGCATCCCTGCCAGATCGTCGCCGACCTGTTGACCGTGGTGGAGCATGGGCTTGCCCTGCCGGGCAGCCAATGGGCCTGGCTGGGCGACGGCAATAATGTCCTCCATTCCATCGTGGAAGCGGCCGGGCTGCTGAAGTTCGACGTGCGCATGGGTATCCCGCATGGCTATGACCCGGACCCGGTTTTCGCCGATGCCGCCCGCGCCGCCGGATCGACCATCACCCTGACCCGCGACGCCGTGGAAGCGGCGGCGGGGGGCC
>NZ_AYOY01000172.1 GCF_000508185.1 Sphingobium sp. C100
CCCCCAGCCGCTGCCGCAGCGCCTTGGCCAGGCCCGCCGACGCCCCGCCCGTGCCGATGGCGATCAGCACCGGATCGCGATCCACGATCGCAGGCAGGGTGAAGTCGCACAAGGCGGGCCGGTCCGTCGCATTGACCAGCACGCCGCGCGCGCGCAGCCGGTCCACCGTCGCTTCGTCGCCGTCCGCCACGATGGCGATGCGCGCCTGCGCGTCATCCTCGCCCACGATGCGCGCGCCCGCCCGTTCCAGCAGGCGGCGCTTGGCGTCGGCCGCCTCGCCCGCGCCGGTCAGGATGACCGGGCGTCCCGTCAACCGAAGGAAGACGGGCAGGCTTTGCATCAGGCCACCCAGTCCGGGATGATGTCGCCGTCGATCAGCGCCTGCACCGGCGGCCGTTTGCGCACCACCGCCCATTGGTCGCCCGACACCAGCACTTCGGGGGTCAGCGGCCGGCTGTTATAGGTGCCTGCCATGGTCGCGCCATAGGCGCCTGCGGTCATGAAGGCGACCAGATCGCCCGCTTCCACCACGTCCATGTCGCGATGCATGGCGAAAGTGTCGCCGGTTTCGCACACCGGGCCGACGACATTGGCGGTCTCGCGCGCGCCCGCGGGCTTCACCGCGCGAATATCATGCCAGGCGTCGTAGAGGCTGGGGCGCATCAGGTCGTTCATCGCCGCATCGACGATGACGAAGGGCGCCCGCGCGCCCTGCTTCACCCGCACCACGCGCGACAGCAGCACGCCCGCATTGCCCACGATCACCCGGCCCGGTTCGAACATCAGCCGCACCGGCCAGCCCTGCGTCACCCGCGTCACCATCGCGCCATAGGCGGCGGGGCTGGGCGGCGGGGGCTGCGAAGGATCATAGGGGACGCCAAGGCCACCGCCCAGATCGGCGGTGCGAATGTCATGCCCGTCCGCACGCAGTTGTTCGATCAGCGCGCCGACCTTGACGAAGGCAGCCTCCAGCGGCGCGAGGTCGGTCAACTGGCTGCCGATATGGACGGCGACGCCCTGCACGTCGAGCCCCGGCAGATCGCGCGCGGCGGCATAGCTGGCCAGCGCGCGCTCATAGGGAATGCCGAACTTGTTTTCCGACTTGCCGGTCGAAATCTTGGCATGGGTGCCGGCGTCGACATCGGGGTTGATGCGATAGGCGACCGGCGCCGTCCGGCCCATGGAGAGCGCGACCTGCGACAGCATCTCGGCTTCCGGTTCGCTTTCCAGATTAAACTGGTAGATGCCCTGTTCCAGCGCGATCCGCATTTCGTCCGCCGTCTTGCCGACGCCGGAAAAGACGATGCGGCTGGCGGGAATGCCCGCCGCGATGGCGCGCAGCAATTCGCCGCCCGACACCACGTCCGCGCCAAGCCCGAGCTTCGCCAGCGTCGCCAGCACGGCGGCGTTGGGATTGGCCTTGACCGCGAAGGCGATCAGCGGGTCATGAAGCTGCGACAGGCCGTCGCGAAATACACCGACATGCCGCTCCAGCGTCGCGGTCGAATAGATATAGACGGGCGTGCCGACGGCATCGGCGATCGTTTCCAGCGGCACCTGCTCCACCTGCATGGCGCCGTCGACATAGGTGAAATGATCCAAGCTCTGTTCCCGTATCCCTTCGTCATTGCGGACAATGACGATATTATCAGCAAATCTATTGCGGCCGCGCTTCGGGCGGCAGGTCGAATTTATCGTCGCCACGTTCGCGCGACTGGGTCAGCAACTCCACATTGCGTTCCGGGCGCGCCTGGACGGAAGTGGTCAGCAGATCCGTGCTGCTCGGCGCGGTCGCCGCGCCCACCGGCACGGCGGGCAGCGATTGGCCCTCGAGCGGCTTGAGCGGCTGGCGACCGCCACAGGCGGCCAGTGCCAAAGCCATCATGCCCAGCCCGGCAAGCGTCCGCTTCTTCATGACCCAAGTTCCTCCCTGGCCTGCGCGATCCGCGCCCGCACCTGATCGGGGGCGGTGCCGCCATGGCTTTTGCGGCTGGCGACCGATGCGTCGACCGTCAGCACCGAATAGACGCGATCGTCGATCCGCGCGTCAATATCCTTCAGCGTGTCGAGCGGCAACTGGTCGAGCGGCACGCCGGCCGCTTCGGCGGCGGCGACCGCGCGGCCGGTGATATGATGCGCCTCGCGGAACGGGATATTGGCTTCGCGCACCAGCCAGTCGGCCAGGTCCGTCGCGGTGGCGAAGCCGCTTTCGGCCAAGGCGCGCATCCGGTCGGTGCGGAACGTCACCGTCTCCACCATGCCGGTCATCGCCGCGATGGAAAGGCCGAGCAGGTCATGCGCTTCGAACACCGGCGGCTTGTCGTCCTGCATATCCTTGGAATAAGCGAGCGGCAGCCCCTTCATCGTGACGCAGAGCGCGGTCATGCAGCCCATGATCCGCCCGGCATGGCCACGCACCAGTTCGGCGGCATCGGGATTGCGCTTTTGCGGCATGATCGAGCTGCCGGTCGAATAGGCGTCGGGCAATTTCACGAAGCCGAAGGGCTGGCTCGCCCAGATGATGAACTCCTCCGCCAGCCGCGACAGATGCAGCGACGCCTGCGTCGCGGCCATCAGATAATCGAGCGCGAAGTCGCGGTCCGACACGCTGTCCAGGCTGTTGTCGGTCGGCTTGGCAAAGCCCAAAGCCGCCGCCGTCATGTGCCGGTCGGTGGGGAAGCCGGTGCCGGCCAGCGCGGCGGCGCCCAGCGGACATTCGTTCAGTCGCGCGCGCGCATCGGCAAAACGGCTGCGGTCACGGCGCACCATTTCATAATAGGCCATCAGATGATGACCCAGCGTCACCGGCTGCGCCGATTGCAGATGGGTGAAACCCGGCATCACCGCATCGGCATGGTCGTCGGCGCGCGCCACCAGCGCGCGTTGAAGCGCGGCCAGCCCCGCCTCCACCTCGTCGATGGCGTCGCGCACCCAGAGGCGGAAATCGGTCGCCACCTGGTCGTTGCGGCTGCGCGCGGTGTGCAGGCGACCGGCGACCGGGCCGATCAGTTCGGCCAGGCGCGATTCGGTGACCATGTGGATGTCTTCAAGGTCCAGGTCCACCGGCACGCCATCGGCTTCATATTCGGCGGCGATGCGGTTCAACCCTTCGGTAATCGCCTGCGCGTCCTCGCCCTCGACGATGTTCCGCGCGGCCAGCATCGCGACATGCGCCTTGGACCCGGCGATGTCCTGTTTCCACAATCGCTTGTCGAAGGGGATGGAGGCATTTATCTCCCGCATGACTGACGCCGGGCCGGCGGCAAACCGGCCGCCCCACATGCTATTGGAGCCTGCTCCCTTGGAACCCTCGTTGCGCGCGCTAATGATACTGCTCCTGCCTGTCGGATTGGCGGCCTGCGATAGGCAATCGCAGCCCAAGGAGCAAGCCAATGCCGCCATCAGCGGCGAGGCGCTGCCGACATCGGGCGAGGCGGTAGGCGAAGCGGCAGGGGGCGAGGCGACGGGCGGCCATGGCGGGGACGCCGCCTTCAACTATCGGCTGGACCGCAGCAAGGCTGGCGCCCCCGCGCCCGATTTCACCTTCGTCGCCCCGGACGGCAGCGACATGAGCTTGCAGGATTTCGCCGGCAAGCCGTTGCTGGTCAATCTGTGGGCGACATGGTGCGCGCCCTGCGTGGCGGAAATGCCGACACTCGATCGCGTTGCGCAGACTTACGGCCCGAAGGGGCTCGCCGTCCTCACCATTTCGCAGGATATGCAAGGCGCAAAGGTCGTGACGCCCTTCTTCGCCAAGCACAAGCTGCCGCATCTCAAGGGCTATGCCGACCCGGAAAATCGCTTTGGCTTCGCCTATGCGACCGGCGTGCTGCCCACGACCGTACTCTATGACGCGCAGGGCAAGGAAATGCTGCGCGTGGTCGGCGCTATGGATTGGGAAGGGCCGGAGGCGAAGGCGCTGATCGACGCCGCCATGGCGTCGTGAACAGGCCGGATTGAACGGCGGCCGGATCGGCCGGCGTAAAACGAATGAACGACGAAAATCCGCCATGCCAGTTGCTTGCAAATTGCACCGTGGCAAATGCCGCCTTTTCACTTGCACAATCCGCGAACCCTGGGCGAGCATGTTGGATTAATTTCGTTTTCAAGTTAGATATATAACCGTTTTATTTAAATTTTGTGCAGTGCGGTAGCGGTTTCGTCGCGGTCAGTCGTTTCCCCTCTTTGTCATCGATAATGCAAAACAGGGGGCATGAATGACGCGACTGTCCGCAATGAAACTTTCACTTATACTGGCTTCGTCCTGGTCCGCTTGCGCGATGGCGCAGGAAGCGCCGCAGGAACCGCAGGCCGATGACGGCACCGCCATCATCGTTACCGGCACCCGCGCCGTCGGCATGCAGGCCGCCGACAGCGCCGCGCCGGTGCAGGTGTTCAGCCAGGAGGCGCTGAGCCATGTCGGCCAGCCCAACCTCAACCAGGCGCTGACCCAGATGGTCCCGTCCTTCACCGCCCAGACGCAGGGCACCGACATGTCGAATTTCTCGCTGTCGGCCCGTCTGCGCGGCCTCAGCCCGAACCACACGCTGGTCATGGTCAATGGCAAGCGCCGCCATGGTTCGGCGATCCTTCAGGTCATCGCCGGTCCGTTCCAGGGTTCGGCCGCGCCCAGCATCGACCTCATCCCGCCAGACGCGGTATCGCGCATCGAAGTGTTGCAGGACGGCGCGGCCGCCGTCTACGGCACCGACGCGATCGCCGGCGCGATCAACCTGATCCTCAAGGACCAGACCGAAGGCGGCACGTTC
Source organism: Sphingobium sp. C100 (assembly GCF_000508185.1). Taxonomy (GTDB): domain Bacteria; phylum Pseudomonadota; class Alphaproteobacteria; order Sphingomonadales; family Sphingomonadaceae; genus Sphingobium. The sequence goes on from NZ_AYOY01000172.1 coordinate 4,770, forward strand.
AAGGTCACGGGCGGCCAATATTATAACAGCGAAGGCGAACTTTTCTCCGCATCCGGCAATGTCGGGTTCAAGCTGGGCGAGGACGGCTTTTTCAACGTGACCGCCTTCCACCGCCGCCAAAGCTACACCTCGACCGGCACCGGCCAGGTGACGATGGCCGACATTGACGGCAATCCCTATGTCAACACCGCCGGCACCTATGCCGGCCAGTTCGGATCGACCAACAATTATTATGATCCCGCCTGGGCCGGCCTGGATCTGAAAGGCATCAACGGCGGCCAGGCGAAGTCGCAGCTCAACCTGCTCTTCTACAATATGGGCTATGATTTCGGCGGGGTCGAACTCTACAGCTTCGGCGACGTGTCCCGCCGCGTGGGCTATGCCAAACAGGGCTATCGCCCGCCCAACCGCATCTGCGCCGACTCGACGGACCTGTCGACCTGCTATGGCGAGACCGGCACGTTCGGCATGGTGCCGCAGCAGAAGGTCGAACAGAAGGAATATAGCTTCACCGTCGGCGCCAAGGGCGAGTTCGGCGGCGGCTGGAACTATGATGTCAGCACGACCTATGGCTATGACCAGAACAAGATCTGGACGATCGAATCGGCCCATCGCGCCTTGTGGATCGAATCCTACCAGGCGTCCCTGCTGCCGGGATCAACGGTCACGCCCAGCACCGTCACCGACGCCTATGACGGCGGGTTCAAGCTCAGCCAGCTGACCAACACGCTCGACATCCGCAAGGAATTCGACGTCGGCATGGCCGCGCCGCTGACCCTCGCCTTCGGTGGCGAATATCGCCGCGACACCTATGAAATCGTGGCCGGCGACTTCGCCTCGACCTACAAGGAAGGCGTCCAGTCCTTCCCCGGCTACAAGGATGTCGACGCAGGCAAGCATAGCCGCAGTTCCAAGGCGGTATATCTGAACCTGATCGCCCAGCCGGTCGATGGCTGGACGGTCGATCTTGCCGGCCGCTACGAAGATTATAGCGACTTTGGCGATACCCAGATCGGCAAGATCACGACCCGTTACGATTTTTCCGACGCCTTCGCCATTCGCGGCACGGCCAGCACCGGCTTCCGCGCGCCAACGCTGGCTGAATCCTTCTACTCCACCGTCAATGTCGGTCCCACCAGCGCGGTGCTTCAGCTTCCGGCCGGTTCGCCCGCCGCGACGCTGCTGGGCTTCAATGCGCTCAAGCCGGAAAAATCGACCAACTTCTCGGCCGGCATCGTGCTGCGTCCGATCCCGCGGCTCGCGATCACGATCGACGGCTATTATATCAAGATCAAGGATCGCATTTCCGCAACCGCCTCGCTGCCCGCCATCCAGGGCGGCCTGCCCGTCCCCGGCGCCGAAAACATCCTGGCCGCGATCGCATCGACTGGCCTGGTGCTCGACACCGGGCTGCAAACCCTGGGCGTCGCCAGCTTCACGAACCTGATCGACACCGAAACCTACGGCATCGACTTTGCGGCGCGCTATCCCGTGATGCTCGACTTCGGCAAGCTCGACCTGTCGCTGACCGCCAACTACAACAAGTCGAAGATCACCGACAACAAGAACCCGACCCTGTTCAGCGCGGTGTCGGAAAGCTATATCGAAGACGCATCGCCGGAATATAAGGTCGTCGCCGGCGTCAACTTCAGCAGCGGCCCCTTCTCGGCCAATCTGCGTCAGACCTTCTATGGCAAGACCAGCGTCCTCGTCCGCTCCGCTTTGTCGGCCGCGGCGCTCAATGGCCAGCCGCAGGAACGCGACGGCGTGGTCAAGGCCACGGGCATCACCGACCTGGAACTGGGCTATGATTTCACCGACTTCGTGACCTTCTCGATCGGCGCCAACAACCTGTTCGACAAGCGCCCCGAAAAGCCCAAATTGCTGAGCGGCGTGACCGTGCTGCCCGGTCAGTCGCCCTATGAAAACGGAACGACAACCTGGAATTCCTATTACGGCCATGGCGCCTATGGTTCCGCCGGCGGCTATTATTACGCGCGTATCGACTTTAAATTCTGATCGATGTCACGAAGGGGGGCCGGTCCGACAACGGACCGGCCCTTTTTCCTTTGCGAAAGGACAGTGCATGACCGCGTCGTCCGACCCGTTTTCCCGCCGGATGCTGATGCGCGGCGCTCTGGCCGCAGCCGGCGCCGTTTCCGCCGCACCCGCCCTGCCCCAGCGTGGCCGCGCCGTTGCCTTGCCGGACGATCCGGCCGGCATGGTCGCGACGCTGACCGATGCGATCTACATCAACAGCAACGAACATCCTGTCGGCCCCTGCCCCGCCGCGCTGGAGGCACTGGCCAAATTGCCCGCCCTGTCCGGCCGCTATGGCATGGCCTTTGCCGGGAAGCTGGAAAGCCTGTTCGCGCGCCAGAACGGCCTGTCTGCCGATCAGGTGCAGGTGCACCCCGGTTCGTTCATGCCGCTGCGATCTGTGGCGTTGACCTATAGTTCGCCCGAACGGCCGATCGCCTATTTCGAACCGACCTTCGACCAGGGGTTCCTTGGCCTTGGCAACCAAAGCGTCACCCGGTCGGTCGCTGTGCCGCTGTCGGGCGATTTCGCCGCCGACCCGCGCAAGCTGCTGGCCGCCGCGCCGGACGCCGGCGTCTATTATCTGTGCAATCCCAACAACCCGACCGGCCTCGTCACGGCCCGCGCCGACATTGAATGGCTGCTGGCGCACAAGCCGGCCGGCAGCATCCTGCTGGTGGACGAAGCCTATATCCAGTTCAGCGACGCGCAAAGCTGCCTCGACCTGGTCGCGGCCGGCGCCGATATGCTGGTGGCGCGCACCTTCTCCAAAATCTACGGCCTGGCGGGCCTGCGCTGCGGCCTGATCGCGGGGCGCAAGGATCTGATCGACGGCATGGCCCGCCATGGCGTCAACATCACCCCCATGCCGGCCGTGATCGCGGCGGAGGCGAGCCTGCTCGATCCCGCGCTGGTGCCGACCCGAAAGGCGCAGAACAAGGCCGTGCGCGACGATCTGTTCGCGTGGCTGGACGCCAGGGGGCTGCGCTATCTGCCCAGTCAGGCGAGCTTCGCCATGATCCATGTCGGCCGCCCCGGCGCCGCCGTCACCGCCGCGCTGGCGCAGGACGGCGTGTTCATCGGCGGCCCGCGCAAACATATGGACGATTGGGTCCGCGTCTCCTTTGGCACTGCGGCGGAGATGCAGGCGTTCAAGACCGCGCTGATCAAGGCGCTGGCATGAACCTGCGGCCGCCGCTCAATCCCTTGGCGCGCGCCCGAAACGAGGAGATGGACCTATGAGAGCTTCCGCCCTGCTTGTCGCCTGCGCCCTGCTGCTGTCGGGCGCAGCCCCGGCACTGGCGCAGCCCGCGCCCCAGCCCCAGCCCCAGCCCCAGCCGCAACCGCTGCCTGCCAAACGCCCCTTCTCCCCGGCAGTGCGTGTGGGAAACCTGCTGTTCCTGTCGGGACAGATCGGGCAGGTGCCGGCGGGCATGGACGCGCATGAGGAAGGGTTCGACGCCGCCGTGAAGGGCGCGATGGACGCCATCGGCCGGATATTGGCGGACAATGGCCTGGACTTTGGCCATGTCGTCAAATGCACGGTGATGCTGGACGACATGGCCGACTGGCCGCGCTTCAACGCGGCCTATATCCCCTATTTCGAGGGCAAGCGCCTCCCCGCCCGTAGCGCCTTTGGCGCGGACGGGCTGGCGCTCGGCGCGCCGCTGGAGGTGGAGTGCATGGCCGCATTTGATTGATCGCCCGTTCGCCCGATCATGCGGCGCGAACCTGATCCCTCGAACTGCGGATGGCCGAAAAGGGGGAGGGCGCGAGGCCGGGCTCTTGCGCTCCAGCAGGGGCGCGAGTCATCAGCCCCCTTTCTTTCCCCGCCTTCGATCCCCATAGAGATCAGCCATGACCGACAGCCCCGCCCCCGCAATCGAGATCCGCAACCTCACCAAAGTCTATAAGGGCGGCAAGCGCGCGCTCGACGGGATCAACCTCACCATTCCGCGCGGGCAGATATACGGCCTGCTGGGACCGAACGGCGCGGGCAAGTCGACCACCATCAACATCCTGGCCGGCATGGTGAACAAGACGGCGGGCGACGTGCGCATCTGGGGCTTCGACATCGACGTCAATCCGCGCAACGCCAAGAATTCGATCGGCATCGTGCCGCAGGAAATCGTTTTCGATCCCTTCTTCACCCCGCTTGAAACGCTGGACAACCAGGCGGGCTTTTATGGTGTGCCCAAGGACAAGCGCCGCTCGATGGAATTGCTGCGCGCGGTCCATCTGGACGACAAGGCGAACGCCTATGCCCGCACCCTGTCGGGCGGCATGAAGCGCCGGTTGCTGGTGGCCAAGGCGATGGTGCATTCGCCGCCCATCCTGGTGCTGGACGAACCGACCGCCGGCGTCGACGTGCAACTGCGCCAGCAGCTCTGGGCCTATGTCCGCGAATTGAACGCCATGGGCGTGACGATCGTGCTGACCACCCATTATCTGGAAGAGGCCGAGGAGCTGTGCGACCGCATCGGCATCATCAACCATGGCCAGCTCATCACCGACAAGCCGACCCGCGAACTGATCGCGATGGCGCAGGAAAAGGTGGTGCAGATCACAGTGGATCGTGATGTCGTGACGGCGCCGGTCGACGCCAGTTTCGAAAAGGTCGAACTGGCCGATGAGCGAACGCTGACCATCACCTATCTCAAGAACAAAGCCAATGCCGGGCAGGTGCTGAGCGCGGTACAGGCCAGCGGCCTGGCCATTGTCGATGTAGTGACGCGCGACCCGGACCTGGAGGATGTGTTCCTGAATTTGACGGCGGCGGCGTGAAAAAGCGGTTCGTGCTGGGGCTATTTTTGCCTCTTGCACTAATGGCAGCTTGCAACCGAAAAGCGGAGTGGACAGACACTTGGCCGACAACCCTGTATCATTTCAATGATGCCGAGCCAGGCTATGTCGCTCTCAACTGTATGGGCACCCCTGTTCTGGCGCTGCTCGATGGCGATTACCCTGCGGATGCTACGCATTTCACATTAAGTATCGATGGGACAATTCACCCCTTAGGAATTTTCCGAGGGCAGCATGGTCGCGGAATGATTATCGATGACGAGAAAATTGTCGCTTCTTTTGCCGCCGCCAAGCGAGAAATCACTTTTCGCGTCGGTAAAGACTGGGCCAGAAGCGTCCCGCCAGATCCAAGACTTCAAAGCTTCAGCCAACGCTGCCTGACCCATCGCGCTCAGGACTGAGGTCAACGAGAGAATTAGTTATGACCACCACGACCCATGACGTCATCATCATCGGCTCCGGCGCGGCAGGGCTGACGGCCGCCATCAACCTCGCGCAGGATCGCAAGGTGTTGGTGCTGGCCAAGGGCGCGCTCGACAGTGGATCGACCAACTGGGCGCAGGGCGGCATTGCCGCCGTACTCGACGCGGGTGACAGTTTCGAGGCGCATGTCCATGACACGATGGTCGCGGGCGCGGGCCTCAACAATCGCGCGACAGTGGAATATGTCGTGTCCCAGGCCCCGGCCGCGATCGAGCGGCTGGCGGATCTTGGCGTGCCGTTCAACGGCGGCGAAGCCTTCGGCAAGCGCTGGGATCTGACCCGTGAGGGCGGGCACAGCCACCGCCGCATCGTCCATGTCGATGACGCGACCGGCCATGCGGTGCAGGTGGCCCTGCTCAAAGCCGCGCGCGCCAACCCCAATATCACGCTGATGGAGGATATGGTCGCGATCGACCTCATCACCTCCCGCCATGGCGAGCGTTATTCGGGCGACGGCCATGTCTGGGGCGTCTATGCCTTCAACCGGGCGACCGGGCGTGTGGACGCGCTGCTCGGCCGCGCGACGATCCTGTGCACCGGCGGCGCGGGCCGCACCTATCTGTTCTCCACCGCCCCGCGCGGCGCCACCGGCGACGGCATCGCCATGGCCTGGCGCGCGGGCTGCCGTGTCTCCAACATGGAGATGAACCAGTTTCACCCCACCTGCCTCTATAATCTGGAGGTCAAGAATTTCCTCATCACCGAAGCGGTGCGCGGCGAAGGCGGCCACCTGAAACTCCCCCCCGGCGTGCCGGGCGGCGGCGAGCGCTTCATGCCCCGCTTCGACGATCGCGCCGAACTGGCGCCGCGCGACATTGTGGCGCGCGCCATCGACCATGAAATCAAGCGCCTCGGCCTCGACTATGTCCATCTGGACATCAGCCACAAGCCGCCCGAATTCGTGAAGCATCATTTCCCGACCATCTATGCCCGGCTGCTCGATCTCGACATCGACATCACGAAAGAGCCGATCCCGGTCGTGCCCGCGCAACATTATACCTGCGGCGGCGTGATGATCGATCTGGACGGCCGCACCGACATGCCGGGCCTCTATGCCGCCGGCGAAGTCACCGAGAGCGGCCTGCACGGCGCCAATCGCCTGGCGTCCAACTCGCTGCTGGAATGTTTCGTCTTCGGCGAAGCGGCGGCCAGGCATATCCGCGCCAACTGGGACGACCTGCCCGCCCCGCCGCCGATCCAGCCCTGGGACGAAAGCCGCGTCACCAACAGCGACGAAGAGGTGATCGTCCAGCATAACTGGAAGGAAATCCGCCGCTTCATGTGGGACTATGTCGGCATCGTGCGCACCACCAAGCGGCTGGAGCGCGCGCAGCATCGCATCGATCTGCTGTCGCGGGAGGTCGATGATTATTACGGCAATTTCCGGGTGACGCCCGACCTGATCGAGCTGCGCAACCTGTTGGAAGTGGCGCGGCTGGTGGTGCGTTCGGCCCTCCACCGCAAGGAAAGCCGCGGCCTGCACTATACGCTGGATTATCCCGAGACGCTGCCGGCGGCGGTGGACACGGTGCTGGCGCCCTGAACGCCCTCCCGCAAAAAGAAGGCACGGGTTCGGGGGAACGCCGCGCCTCAAGGTGGAGGAGGGACACGCTGCAAGCGCATCCGGAACCTGAATATTGGGCCACTGGTCCGCCACCGGCTTTGACGCGGGTCAAACGCCGCGCAGAAAATCCTTGAGCGCCGCGTTGAAGCGGGCGGGCTGGTCGCCCATCACCATATGGCCGCTGGGACCGATCGCCTTGAGCAGCACGCCCTTCTTGTCGGCATAGGCGGCGCGAAAGCGGCTGGTGATGGCGGCGGCCTGTTGCGGGTCCGATCCGACGGCATAGACCACCTCCAGCGGCGCGGCCATGCCGGGCAATCGGGGACCAAGGTCGATATTGGCGAGGTCGCGCAGCGCATTGGCGATGACATCGGGATCACTGCCTTGCGCGCCGGGCGCCTGCGACACCATCTGCGCCAGATAGCGCCGCCCCGCCGCCGTGCCGGTCAGGTAGCCGCTCAACTGGTCGGCCAGGAAACCCAGGCCGCTCGCCGTGCCGCCGACCATCGCCGCGCCGGCGGGGAGCATGTCGACCACCATCACCCGGCTCGCCAGTTCCTTCAGCCCCAGCAGCATCGCCAGCGTGCCGCCCATCGAATGACCCACGACGGCGGGCCGCCTCAACCCGACCGCGCCGATATAGCGGGCAATCTCGTCTGCGACTGGCCGGACCACCGCGCCGCTGCCATTGGCCTGCGGCGGCAGGCCGGCAAAACCGCGCACATGGACCAGGTGGAAGCGATAGCCGGGCAACGCGGTCAGCACGCCGTTCCAGATGCCCGGCCCGCTGGCCAGACCCGGAATCAGCAGCACGTCCCGCTCCGTGCCGCGCACCGACACCGCGATCCTGTCCGAGGAAAAGGCGGCCGCCCATGCGCGGCCCGCCCATGAAGTCACGCCCGCCGTCGCCGCGCCCAGCAGCAGCGCCCGTCTGTCCATCGCCTTGGTCATGGCCCCGCTATTGCCTGTCCGCCGCTGAACCGCAACTGAGCGCGACTTGCCTTCGATCAACAGGTTGCACGGTTCAGCCTCCTTACATCGCATTTGTGGAATCATTCGTCGCATCGATATTGCCGGACCAGCCCTGACGGGTCCGTATGGTGAGCAAGAGTGCGGGGAATGCTATGAGTTCGAATGAAAGCCGGGGCGCCTTTGCGCGCCTTGTCCTGTTGGTGGCGGCGCTGTCCGCCTGTGTCAGCGCGCCCCAGCCACCGCGCGCGCAAGCCGCCGCCACGCCGCCGCAACAGCCGCGCCCCACCACCAACACATGGCCGATCCGCCCGGTCGCCAATCCGCCCCTGCCCTATCGCGACGTCAATCAGAATGAAGCGCCTCCGGCCGCGCTGGTCAGCGTCATCCGCAATCTGGGGCAGAGCTTCCATGGCAAGGTCGGCATCGCCGTGCGCCGCGTCGGCGCCGACTGGACCGTCGCGTGGAACGGCAACGCCCTCTTCCCGCAACAGAGCGTGTCGAAACTCTGGGTGTCGATGACTTTCCTCGACGCGGTCGACCGGGGCAAGCTGCGCCTCACCGACACCACCACGATCACGCGGAACGACCTGACCCTCTTCCACCAGCCCAGCGCGGCGCTGGTGGCGAAGGATGGCGGGTGGACCACCAGCTATTCCGACCTGATGCGCCGGGCGATGACGCAGAGCGACAATACCTGCAACGATGCGCTGCTGCGCGCGGCGGGCGGGCCGGATGCGGTGCGCGGTTTCCTGGCGCGGCGGATGATCAAGGACATACGCTTCGGCCCTGGCGAGCGGCTGTTGCAGTCGGCGACGGCGGGCCTCGACTGGCGGCAGGATTATTCGGTCGGCCGCAATTTCTATGCCGCCCGCGCGCGGCTGCCCATGTCCGCCCGCGTGAAGGCGCTCGACAATTATCTGGCCAACCCGCCGGACGGCGCGGCGCCGTCGTCGGTCGTGGCGGCGCTGGCGAAGCTCAAGCAGGGCGACATGCTCTCGCCCGCCTCCTCGCGGCTGCTGCTGTCGATCATGGAGGAAGCCAAGACCGGGCCGAAGCGGATCAAGGGCGGCGTCCCGGCAGGCTGGTCCTATCTGCACAAGACCGGCACGGGCCAGGATCTCGCGCCGCGCTCCACCGGCTATAACGACATCGGCATCATGACCGCGCCCGACGGCACCAGCTATGCCGTCGCCGTGATGATCGGTTCGACCACCGTGTCGATCCCCGAACGCTGGGCGCTGATGCAGGCGGTGGCGAAGGCGGTCGCGGCCAATCACGAGACGCGGTAGCGGGCTGGAGGGGACGGTCAATCCCGGCTATCCCCTCCCCCCATGACCCAGAATCACCTCTATCTCGTCGACGGCTCGGGCTATATCTTCCGCGCCTATCATCAGCTTCCCCCGCTCACCAACCAGCATGGCCAGCCGGTGGGCGCGGTCTATGGCTATACGACCATGTTGTGGAAGCTGGCGAACGAGCTGGGCAGCGCGGAGGGGCCGACCCATCTGGCGGTGATTCTGGACAAGGGGTCGCATACCTTCCGCAACGACATGTACGACCAGTATAAGGCGAACCGCCCGCCCGCGCCGGAGGATCTGGTGCCGCAATTCCCGATGATCCGCGATGCGACCCGCGCCTTCTCCCTCCCCTGTATCGAGGAAGAGGGGTTCGAAGCCGACGACATCATCGCCAGCTATACCAGGGCGGCGGTCGCGGCGGGCTGGCATGTCACCATCGTCAGCAGCGACAAGGATCTGATGCAGCTGATCCAGCCCGGCGTCGACATGTATGACACGATGAAGAATGAACGGCGCGGCGCGGACTATGTCATGGCCAAGTTCGGCGTCCAGCCCGAACAACTGGGCGACGTGCTGGCGCTGATGGGCGACAGCGTCGACAATGTGCCGGGGATTCCAGGTATCGGGCCGAAGACGGCGGCCAAGCTCATCACCGAATATGGCGGGCTGGAGGCTGCGCTGGAGGCCGCCCCTTCGATGAAGAAATCGAAGATGCAGGAAAATCTGATCGCCCATGCCGACATGGCGCGGCTGTCGCGGCGGCTGGTGGCGCTGCACGAGACGATGGACCTGCCCGAGCCGCTGGAGGATCTGACGCTCAAGGGCATCCCGTCCGAACCGCTGCACGCCTTCCTGTCGCACCATGGTTTCGAGCCGCTGGAGGATCTGACGCTCAAGGGCATCCCGTCCGAACCGCTGCACGCCTTCCTGTCGCACCATGGTTTCAAGACTTTGCTGAATCGCCTCGGCACCCCGGCGGCGGCCGTCGCCGTGGCGGCGACCGCTGCGGCCGCGACCGATAGCGCGCCCCCCGCCCCGCCCGCCCATGCGGATGAACCGGCGATCGACCGGAGCCTTTACGAAACGGTCGTGACGCAGGACGCGCTGGACCGCTGGATCGCCGCCGCTCATGCCGAAGGGCTGGTGGCGGTGGATACCGAAACCGACATGCTCGATTGCGTCTCCTGCGCGCTGGTCGGCATCAGCCTGGCGGTGGGGCCGAACGCGGCCTGCTACATCCCGGTCGGCCATGGCGGAACCGACATGTTCGCCGAGCGGCCCCAGCAACTCGACAAGGCGCTGGTGCTCGCGAAACTCAAGCCCCTGCTGGAGGATGACGCCGTCCTCAAGATCGGGCAGAATCTCAAATATGACCTCACCGTCCTGCGCCGCCACGGGATTGAGGTTGCGCCCTATGACGACACCATCGTCATGAGCTTCGACCTCGACGCCGGGCAGTCGCTCGCCGGCCATGGCATGGATGAGGCGGCGCGCGTGCATCTCGATCATGAGTGCATCAGCTTCAAGCAGGTTGTCGGCACCGGCAAGAGCCAGATCAGCTTCGCCGAAGTGCCGCTGGACCGCGCCACCGAATATGCGGCCGAGGATGCCGATGTGACGCTGCGCCTGTGGAAGCGGTTCAAGACCCGCGTCGCCAATGAAGGCGCCAACCGCGTCTATGAACTGGTCGATCGGCCGCTGGTCGGCGTCATTGCGCAGATGGAGCATCGCGGCATCAAGGTCGATCGCGAGGCGCTCTCGCGCCTGTCGGCCGAATTCACCGCCGGCATCGCCGCGCTGGAGACGGAAATCCACGAAATCGCCGGCCAGCCCTTCGCCATCGGCTCGACCCAGCAACTGGGCGCGATCCTGTTCGACAAAATGGGCTATAAGGGTGGCAAGAAGGGCAAGTCGGGCGCCTATTCGACCGACGTCACCATCCTCGAACAATTGAAGGCGCAGGGCGCGCCGATCGCGGCGAAAATCCTCGACTGGCGGCAACTCTCCAAGCTCAAGTCGACCTATACCGACGCTTTGCAGGCGCAGATCAACAAGGATACCGGCCGCGTCCACACCAGCTATTCGCTGACCGGCGCGCAGACCGGCCGCCTGTCCTCCACCGACCCCAATCTCCAGAACATCCCCATCCGCACCGAGGTGGGGCGGCAAATCCGCCACGCCTTCGTCGCGGAGCCGGGCAATGTCATCCTGGCGGCGGACTATAGCCAGATCGAACTGCGCCTCGCCGCGCACATGGCCGACGTGCCCGCGCTCAAGGAGGCGTTCGCAGCCGGCGAGGATATTCACGCCGCCACCGCGATGCAGCTGTTCGGCGAGGTCAATCGGGACACGCGCGGCCGCGCCAAGACGATCAACTTCGCGATCCTCTACGGCATTTCCCGCTGGGGGCTGGCGGGGCGGCTGGAAATCAGCGCGGACGAGGCGCAGGACATGATCAGCCGCTATTATGAGCGCTTTCCGGGCATCAGCATCTATATCAACGAGACGATCGAGAAGGCGCGCGACCGTGGCTATACCGAAACGCTGTTCGGCCGGAAAACCTGGTTCCCGCGCATCAAGGCATCGGTCCAGCATGAACGGCAGGGCGCCGAGCGCGCCGCGATCAATGCCCCGATCCAGGGCACCAGCGCCGACATCATCAAGCGGGCGATGGCGCGCATGGGTCCGGCGCTGGAGGCCGCGGGCCTGGGCGGCGTGAAGATGCTGCTCCAGGTGCATGACGAACTGGTGTTCGAACTGCCGCAAGGCGATGTGGACGCGGCCAGTGCGGTCATCCGGCGGGTGATGGAAAGCGCGGCCGAACCCATCGTGAAGCTCTCCGTCCCGCTGGGCGTGGAAATCGGCACCGGCCCAAGCTGGGGCGCGGCGCATTGACGAAAAAGGCCGGTCCTCGCCGGACCGGCCTTTTTCAATCGAACAACTCTTCCAGAAAGCTTTTCTTGCGTTTCTTCTGATAGTGGCGCTCGTCATCGCGATAGTCGCGGTCCGGGCGGTAGCTTGCCTGCCCAAAGGGCGAGGGCTGCGGGGCAGGCGCATTCACCTGCGCCGATCGTTCGATGATCTTGTCCAGTTCGCCCCGATCCAGCCAAACCCCTCGGCATTGCGGGCAATAATCAATCTCGACCCCCTGCCGGTCCGTCATCGCCAATCCGACATGACAGACCGGGCAGAGCATCGCCGACACCTGAACGGGATCGCGCATTACTCCCGCTCGCCCGTCAGGCTGAGCAGCATCTGGAACAGGTTGACGAAGTTCAGGTACAGCGACAGCGCGCCCATGACCTGCATCTTCTGCGCCACTTCATGGCCGGCATAATAGAAATATTCCGACTTGATGCGCTGCACATCCCAGGCGGTGAGGCCGGTAAAGACCACCACGCCGATGATCGAAATGACCATCGCCATCGCCGAAGAGCCGATGAACAGGTTGATGAGGCTGGCGACGATAATGCCGATCAGGCCCATGATGAGGAAGCTGCCCATCTTCGTCAGGTCGCGCTGGGTGGTATAGCCCCACAACGCCATGGCGAGGAACATGACCGCGGCCGAGAAAAAGGCCTGGGCGATGCTGGCGCCGGTGAAGACCAGAAAGATGCTGCCTAACGACACGCCCATCACGGCGGCGAAGGCGTAGAACGCCATGCGCGCGCCCGATGTCGTCATCTTCTCGATACGGAAGCTGAAGAAAAAGACGAAGGCCAGCGGCGCGAAGATCGCCACCCATTTGAGCGGCGTGCCATAGATGGCGGCGGCCAGCGCGGGCGTGTTGCCGACCAGCGCGGCGACCAGCCCGGTAATGACCAGGCCCAGGCCCATATTGCGGAAGACGCCCAGCATATGCGCGCGCAGGCCGGCATCGGTGTCGACCGAGCGGCTGGCGCCAAAGCCTGACATGCGAACGAGATTATTCATGGGTATCAGACACTCCATCCAAAAATTTGGTTCGAGTGGCCCGGCGCGGTCTCCTGCGGCAACGAGAGGGGGCAAATCGCCGCAAAACCTGCACCGGGCACACCCGATGCGGTCCGACATCGCGACATGGATCAGGGGATCATCCACATCGCCAGAGGGGCCCGGCCCGCAACCGTCATATCGGTTGGGGATTGGCCCGGCGCAAGGGACGGGCACGCCTGAAACATTTTATTACAATTGACGCCGCGCCCTCCGGCGCGGCGTCACGCGGTTTGAAAGCCTGTCCTACATGACCGCGCCGTGGTAACGGGCATGTCCCGGCTCTTTCGCATCGTCAGCCCAGCAATTGCGCGGCCCCGCGCCTGTTGCGACGAAATTTTCGCCATATGTCATATGCGCGAAGTTCGGGAAGTTCCGCCGGGCTTGCAGTTGACCGGCGCGCCGCTTCGCGACATGGCTTGCCGCCATGTCCGACGATCAGCATATTCCCGCGCCGCTGCGCCTGTTCAACAGCCTGACCCGCACGATCGAACCGTTCGCGCCGATCGAGGATCATCATGCGCGGGTCTATAGCTGCGGCCCGACCGTCTACAACTACGCCCATATCGGAAACTTACGCGCCTATGTCTTCACCGACACGCTGCGCCGGGCCTTGTTGTGGAAGGGGTTGAACGTCACCCACATCATCAACATCACCGATGTCGGCCATCTCACCAGCGACGCCGACGCGGGCGACGACAAGATGGAAGCCGCCGCGCGGGCCAGCGCGAAAAGCATCTGGGACATTGCGGCCCATTATACCGATGCGTTCAAGTCGAACATCGCCGACCTTAACATCATCGCGCCCAGCGAATGGACGGTCGCAACCGACTATGTGCCGCAAATGATCGACTTCGCGTCGAAAATTGCGCCGGATCATTGCTATGAACTGGACAGCGGCCTCTATTTCGACAGCAGCACGGTGCCGGACTATGGCGCGCTGGCCGGTGGGCGCGATGATGCGGCCCCTCATAAAGCAGAGATGGCCCGGATCGACCCGGTGGCCGGCAAGCGCAACCCCAGCGACTTCGCGATCTGGCGCAAATCCCCGCCCGGCGAACAGCGCCAGATGGAATGGGACAGCCCCTGGGGCAAGGGCGCCCCAGGCTGGCATCTGGAATGTTCGGTGATGTCGCAGGCCCGTCTCGGCCAGCCGTTCGACATTCATACCGGCGGCATCGACCATCGCGAAATCCATCATCCCAACGAGATCGCCCAGAACCAGGCTTTCCATAGCTGCTGCGGCGAACCGGGCGCGGCGGCAGCGGGCTTCACCGGCGCGCGCTGGTGGATGCACAATAATTTCCTGGTCGACCGGCAGGGGAAGATGAGCAAGTCGAAGGGCGGCTTCACCACCCTCTTCAGCCTGATCGACGCGGGCGTTCACCCCCTCGCCTACCGCCTGCTCTGCCTTGGCGCCCATTATCGCAGCGAACTGGAATTCAGCGCCGAAGGCGTGGCGGCGGCGCTCACGCGCCTGAAGCGGCTCGTGATGGGCGTGGAGGGCCTGAAGGCGCGCGCCGAGGGCGTGACCTGGCAATCGCCCCGCCTCGACTATCTGCGCGCCAACCTGCATCCGAAACTGACGCCGCTGCTCGAACAATTCGACGCCGCCATCGCCGACGACCTCATGACCCCGCGCGCGCTGCCGCTGCTGGAGGAGGCGATCGGCGTCAAGAAGGTGCCGGTGGACGAAAAGCTGTGCCTGATCGCCGCGTTCGACCAGGCGCTGGGGCTGAACCTGCTGACCCTGACCCGCGCCGACCTGCGTGTCCGGCCAAAGGACGCCCGGATCACGCCGGAGGAGATCGAGGCCGAACTGACGCGCCGGACCGCCGCGCGCGCGGACAAGAATTTCGCCCTGTCGGACGAAATACGCGACGCTCTGATCGCTCGCGGGGTCGAGGTGATGGATGGCGATCCGCTGCGCTGGGACTGGCGTGCGGCGTTGGGCTGAGGATCGTTACGCTCCCGCACGCCCTTGACGTCAGGTGGTGCGCGACCCAAGAGGCATTTGGGTCGATTCGATGAAGCGGGGGTGCTGTCATGAAGCTTTCCACGCGCTGTTCGGCCGTGCTTCTGGCGCTGGCATCTCCAGCGCCCACCATTGCCGCCACGCCGCCCGCGTCTTTTTCGACCAGCGACCCGCGTCACGCCGGCCTGTACCGGCTGGAACGCGCGGCGTCCGCCCTGTTCAACAATGACGATTATGCATTGTCCATGTCCCAACAGACGCGCGATGCATGGGCGCGGCTGCACGACGCGGCGATGAAGCAAAAAGTCGCAGGCCGACCCCATCCGCTGGCGGGCGTGGCGTTGATCAACCTGTCTTCCATGGACCAGATCGACGGCAGGAACCCGGACGCGCTCACCCGCTCGAGCGAGGGCCTGGCGCTGATCGAGCCGTTCCATGACGCCTATCCGATCGCCTGGATGCAGGGCCTGTCGATCAAGGGCTATGTGCAGATCGCGCTGGGCAACGTGCCCGGCGGCGCGGACACGCTGGCGCTGGCGAGCCGCTATATGGACGGCTTCATCGCCCGCGCCCCGGCGGACCGGATCGACACCGACGTCCATATGCTCCGCTCCAACATCGCCTTCACCCACGCCCAGGCGCTCACCCGGCTGGGTCGCAATGCCGAGGCGGTGACAGCGCAAAAGGCCAGCATGGACGCGCGGATCGCGGCGGTAGGTCCAAACAGCCCGGACGCGATCGGCGCCTATTTTACCTATGCGCAAATGCTCCAGCGCGCCGACCATGATGCAGAAGCGGAAATCTATGCGCGCATGGCGGTGGACATCGCGACGGATCATGTCGATCGCAAGCATCCCAGCTATGCCCGCGCGCTGGAGGCGCTCGGCCTGCTGCTCTCGCGCACGGGGCGGCGCGTGGAAAGCCTCAGCTATCTCCAGCGCGCCATCGCCATCAAGCGGGAGACGGTGGGGACCGACAGTCTGTATTTCCAGTTCGGCCTGCAAAATCTGGGTACGGTGCTGTTGCCGCTGGAACGCTATGCCGATGCGGAGCCTCTGTTCATGGAGGCAGAGCGCGGCTTTCGCGAAATCGAGGGAGAAAACAGCCCGCAATCCGCGCGCGCCCTGGCCTTCGCCGGTGCGGCGAGCCTGGCGCTGGGGCATCGTTCGGACGCCATCGAACGGCTCAAGGCGGCGTTGGGACGCGTGCGCGCCGGATCGGACAAGGACATGGACATCGGCCAGCGCGCCTATCCCTATCTGATCCCGGCGTTGATCGAAACGGGTCGGACGGACGATGCCAGGAGCGCAGCCGCCGCCTTCGCCGCCGAAACGGCGCAGCTCGACAATGCGCCGGCCTTTCCATTGGCGCAGGCTGCGATGCTGGTCGCCTGGACCGGGGACGACCGGGCGGCGCTGCGCGAAGCCGCGCGACGGCTGGTCGCTGTGCTGCGCGACGGCGCGACGATGAACAACGATGGCGAGTTGAACGAGGAGCAGCGCGTCGCACTGGACATGGTGCTGGCGGTCGCGGCGCAGACGCAGGACGGTGCGCTGGCGCTCGACGCCATGGCCATACTTGCCGGATCGCGCATTGCCCAGGCGAACCGGCTGGTGGCCCAGCGGCTGGTCGAAGATCCCGCACTCGCGACGCGGGTGCGCGCCTTGCAGGACCGGGGCAAGGCATTGGAAGCTGCGGACAGGCTGCTGCTCAAGGCGCTCGCCACCGATAGCGGCGTCGCCGGAGCACGCGCAGCACGCGCCGCCGTGGCGGCGCAGATGGAGGCGGAGCAGACCGCCATCGCCCGCGATTATCCTCGTTGGGTCGAAGCGCGGGGAACGGCGCAACCTGACCTCGCAACGGTGCGCGCCGGGCTGGGCAAGGACGAAGCGCTGCTGGCGGTGATGCCCGCCTTCAGTGGCGTCTATCTGCTGGCGATCAGCGGGATGGACATCCGCATCGAACGGGCGGGGCAGGATCGTGCGGACCTTGTGGCGCTGGTCGGGCGGCTGCGCGCGTCCCTGACGCCCAGCGGCTTCGATGGGCCGGCAGCGCACCAGCTCTACCAGCAGATTTTCACCCCGGCTATCAACGCCACACTGGAAAAGGCACGGTCATTGCGGATCGTGCCGACCGGCGCCTTCGCCTCGCTGCCCTTCGCCATGTTGCCGCTGCGGCCGGTGGCGACGGCGAGACGTGACACGCCCTGGCTGATCCACCGCTTTGCCCTGAAAGTGCAACCAAGCTTTGCGATGAACAGCAGCAACAGGCGACAGATGGCGGCACGCGAGCAGCGTTTCCTGGGGATCGGCGCACCGCAGGCCTTTGGCGAAAGCGCGCTGGCCATACGGTCGCGGGGCGGGAGCAGCCTGCTGGCGGCCAATCATTATTTTCGCAATGGCGGCGCCGACGCACAGGCGCTGGCCGAACTGCCGTCCCTGCCTGGATCCCTGGCTGAACTTCAGGCCGTGGCCGATCGTTTCGGCGCCGAACGGGCGACGCTGCTGACTGGCCCCGAGGCCAGCGAAACCGCGCTGCGCGAGCGTGACCTGTCGGGCTATGGGGTGATCCTGTTCGCCACCCATGGGTTGGTGAGCGGCGAGATGGAGGGCGTGACAGAGCCCGCGCTGGTGCTGTCCCCGCCGCTAACCGCCAACGCGGGCGACGATGGCCTGCTGACGGCGTCCGAAGTGGCGACCATGCGGATCGGCGCCGATTGGGTGATATTGTCCGCGTGCAACACGGCGGCAGGCGACAATGCGCAGGCACCCGCCTATTCGGGTCTGGCCCAGGCCTTCCGCTATGCGGGCGCTGGGTCGCTGCTGGTATCGCATTGGCCGGTCCGCGACGATGCGAGCGCCTTCGTCACGCTGGAGACGGTGAAAGGCGCCAATCGCGGCCTGCCCCGCGCGGTTGCGCTGCAAAAGGCGATGCTGAAGTTGATCCGTTCCAAGCAGCCCGATGCCGTGCAGCCCTATATCTGGGCGCCCTTCATCCTAGTGGGCCGCTGAACCCCGGTTAATGGGCCAGCAGCAAGGGCACACGCGCCGTGCGCAGCATGGCGTGGCTGACGCCGCCGAATATCCGTTCCCGCCAGCGGCCGTGGCCGAAGGCGCCCATCACCATCCAGTCCGCGCCGAGTGTATCTATCGCCTCGCGCAGCGAACATTCTACGGGATGGTCGCCACGCAACCAGTTGTGCAGCCGGGCCTTGATACCGTGGTTGGCAAGATATTCGGGCGCGCCGGTCGCGGGAAATTCCCCCGCGCCGCCATCCTCGACCGTGATGATCTCCACATTGTGCGCCAGCCGCAGCAGCGGCACGGCGGCGCGGAGGGCGGCGCAGGATTGCGCCGATCCGTCCCAGGCGACCAGCGCGCAGCCCGTCACGGCCAAGCCCTTGCCCGTCGCCGGCACGGCCAGAACCGGCGTGCTTCCGCCCAGCGCCAGATCGGCGACGATCGGCAGCGGATCCTGCATGGTCGCGCGACCATTTTCAGGCAGGCTGGCGACGATGAGGTCCGCCAGATGCGCGGCGGCGAGCAGGCCGACCACGCTGTCGCCGTCCATCTGAACCCAGTCCCAGGCGACATCCTCATGCTCCAGATGCGCTTCCACCCGCTGGCGGAAGGCCTGGTCGATCTCGTGCAATTCGGCCGAGATCGAGGGCGCATAGCCCGCGCCGCCATAGATGTCGGCGGCCAGCAGGCCGGGCATGGGCGTCACCTGGACGCAGCGGACATGGGTGTTGCAGGCGCGGGCGATGTCGCAAGCCGCCTGAAGGCGGGCGTCCGCGCCCCTATCGTCATGGATATGGAGCAGGATCATTTTCATCGCAGGTCTCCCGACCGGAGGGAGTCCTTATAGCATGATCCGGCGCGAAATTCGATGCCGCACGCAGCTTTTTACAGCGCCTCCAGCGCCGCGCTCGCTTCCATCCAGACTTCCTCGGCGGTTTCGAGCTTCTTTTCGACGGCGGCGCGTTTGACCATGAGTTCGCTGCTGGTCATCTTCGCTTCCGCGCCGCTGGCGGACTTGGGGTCGAACAGCGCCTGGTCGATGCGGCTGCGCTCTGCTGCAAGCGCGGCCATTTCCTTTTCGGCGCGGCTGACCGCGTTTTTCGCGGCCTTCTGCTTTTCGCGCCATTCGGCCGCGTTACGCTTTTCCGCCTTGCGATCGACCTTGGGCGCATCGCCGCCGCCCGATCCATTGCCGTCCGCCTTGCGCAGGATGATGTCGGTATAGTCGTCGAGGCTGCCGTCGAAGGGCTGGGCCGTGCCATTGTCGACCAGGACGAGGCGGTCGGCGACCAATTCGATCATGTGGCGGTCGTGGCTGACGATCACCACCGCGCCGCTATAGTCGTTCAATGCCTGGACCAGCGCTTCGCGGCTGTCGACGTCCAGATGGTTGGTCGGTTCGTCCAGGATCAGCAGGTGCGGCGCGTCGCGGGTGATGAGGGCGAGCGCCAGCCGCGCCCGTTCGCCGCCCGACATGCTGCCGACCTTTTGCACCGCGCGCTCGCCGGAGAAGCCGAAGCGGCCGAGTTGCGCCCGCACCGCACCCGGCGTCGCGCCCTTCATGACGCGGGTCATATGTTCCAGCGGCGTGTCGGTGACGTCCAGTTCCTCCACCTGATATTGGGTGAAATAGCCGACATTCATCTTGGACGAGCTTTGCATCTGCCCTTCCATCGGGGCGAGTTGCGCGGCGATCAGGCGGGCCAGCGTCGTCTTGCCGTTGCCGTTGCGGCCGAGCAGCGCCAGCCGGTCGTCCGGGTCGATGCGCAGGTTGACGCGGCGCAGGATCGGCGTGTCGTCATAGCCGACCGACGCCATGTCCATGGTGATGAGCGGCGGGCGCAGTTCGGCGGGACTGGGAAAGCCGAAATGCAGGGTCGGGTCTTCGATGGCCGCGGCGATGGGCTGCATCCGGGCCAGCGCCTTGGCGCGGGATTGGGCCTGTTTCGCGGTCGAGGCGCGGGCCGAGTTGCGGGCGACATAATCCTGCAACTTCTCCCGCTCCGCCTGCTGCTTGGCGCGGGCGGATTCGAGCTGGGCGAGCCGTTCGGCGCGCTGCCGTTCGAAGGCGTCATAGCCGCCGGGATAGAGGGTGACCTTCCCCCCTTCCAGATGGAGGATATAGTCGACGACATTGTTCAAAAGGTCGCGTTCATGGCTGATGACGACCACGGTGCCGCGATAGGCTTTCAGGAAATTTTCCAGCCAGAGCGTGGCTTCCAGGTCGAGATGGTTGGAGGGTTCGTCGAGCAGCAAAAGGTCGGGATTGGAGAAGAGCAGCGCGGCGAGCGCCACGCGCATTTTCCAGCCACCCGAATAGCTGTCGAGCGGGCGGCCCTGCATTTCCTCGTCAAAGCCAAGGCCAACGAGGATGCGGGCGGCGCGGGCCGGGGCGGTATAGGCGTCGATCGCGGTCAGCCGCTCATAGATATGGCCGAGGCGATCGGGGTCTTGGGTATGTTCCGCCTCCGCCATCAGTTCGGCGCGTTCCTTGTCCGCTTCGAGCACGGTGTCGAAGGGGGTGGCGGTGCCCGACGGCGCTTCCTGCGCGATATAGCCAAGGCGGGTGTCGCGGGGCATGTCGCACGACCCTTCATCCGGGTCGAGCTGGCCGATCATCACCTTCATCAGCGTGGACTTGCCCGCGCCGTTGCGGCCGATGAGGCCCACGCGGCTGCGCGGCGGCAACGCGGCGGCGGCGCGGTCGAGAATGGTGCGGCCGCCCAGGCGCACGGTGATGGCATTGAGGTTCAGCATGGCCGCGGGGCCTAGAGCATTTCACCTCCGGCGAAAATGCCCTCTTTTTCCTTGTCGCATTTTAGCGGCGCCAAGCTGACGGCTCCGCACCTGTGACTATGGGCGGGGCGATTTGAAAAGGACCGGCGGTGACTGCCGCCGGGTGGTGAAGGCATGGACGGTCCATTTTACAAATGGGCGCGGGGTTGCGAAGTTCACACCGTTGTGGCGAACGCAAAAACGTGGGCGCAGACGGGTGGCGTGGATTTCGCAATAGGAAAATTTTTGCAAAGTGACGCGCGCCGACGCGAAAGGCGGCGCGGGGGGCGGGAGGCCGACGGTGGGAAAGAGCAGCGGGGATTATGCCATGGGTCGGGGGATGTAGGACAGGGGGAAGTTGGCCGTTTGCCGACTAGCAGCTTTCAGGTAGTGGATCACGAAAGCGGACAACACTGGACCAATCCGCAGCCACAGCAGGTGAAGTTATTAATGTAACTATTGCCCGTACCTACTAAGTTCAACCTGCACGCTGTTCCAAAGCGAGTCTAGAATAGCTTGTTGCAACGTATACCATGGGTCTTCCACGGCCGATAAAATTCGGCCCTCAAGATCTTGGTTTAGGTAGCTCCTATATACTGCGTCAACATTTTCATTTAATTCAAGATGGAACTCGTTGTGGCGATATACCTTAATTCTATTCATAGACTTTTGAAGATTTGGGTAGGCGTTTTTAAAAGCTCCCCAGAAATAATTCCTTTCCCCGATCGATAGTCCGTAGCTTTCCACGGACTCTACGAAGCATCGATTGCAAACATTAACAAATGCCTGAAAATCTTCTTTCGAATTGACGACGGAAGAATTTATAAATCTATGACTTTCGGGGTACTTATTGGGGCCAAAAATAGGAGGGAGGGAGCTAACCTTCGCAATTCGATGCATCTCATCAAGGGCGCCATCTATATTCGCAACACGATCCTTCAGCCACTTTTCTCGATTAGCAGGTGCTACAAGCATTTGTATGGTTTTTCGCCCATCGCGACGAGCTGCTTCGATTGCAACATGGGCGCCGACCACCTGTATCGCCACCGAGGGCAATCCGTCGATGGTCTTGACCAAGCCGTATGAAATAAGATGACTTTGAAACTCCGGTAAGGACGAGAATTCCAAATAATCGGCAATACGTCCTGCAGCTAATAGCTCAAATACCTGATATTCATCAGGGTAGAAGTCGCGAAGCTCAGATATAACATGGCCACAATAAAATACGAGACTAGCGTCTCTTTCACTGCGGGCTATCCCGATGTCCACTTTCGAAATCGAGACGGGAAGATCGACGCCAGAATCGCGAATGACCTTATATGTGAAACTTGCAGCCAAGCGGCAGAGTAGAGGGTGCCCCCCGTATTCCTCTTTAAACTCATCCGCAACATCAGGATTAAATTTGAGTCCCATCCTGCGGCCTAAAACACTTAGCATCCTTCGAACTTCATCTACAGAGAGCCCGCTCAAGTAATCATAAGGTACAATACCAAAAAGCGGATTTTGTATACCTGCAATCTTATCTGTCTCTACTAGTTGCGGGTTAACGCCCGCAAGTATCGCTGATAACCGTCGCGTTTCACTTTGAACTGACCAAATACTTTGCCAAAATGCAAGATAATCATCTTCCCAATGTTGATCGGTTTTCGAGAAATACGAAATATACTCGACTTCATCGAAAATGATAGCAACCTTAATTTCTGAACGTGCTCTTTTGATCAAATCTGAAAGGGATTCAGACAAAAACCTGTCATCTGAAGGAAGTGGCCATGCAATACCGATTTCGTGCGCGAGATCAGCGGTGATCTTCCGCAATAATTCGCTAGCGGTTCGTTTCCTGATGGAAGGAGTTTTGCAGTCATAAAATAAGACAGTGATATTTCCAAGGTCTGAGAGGTCTCTGGATAGCTTATAGAGGAAGGACGTTTTTCCAGTTTTCCTTAGGCCGAATAGCCCTCTATTTTCGCCGCGCTTAACAGAATCCATGAAGGAGTGCAGGAGGGCATCCCGGCCAAAAAAGTAAGTATCCTTTTCCAATGGGAGGCGATAATCGAAGAGATTTCGAGAAAATAGCTGTGACGCTATTTTGTTTCTTACAAACCAAGCATTGCTTTTTGCGCTTGAAAGCTCAGCAGCGTTAAAAGCAACTGTTGTCCTCGCTTCATTAGTTGATGTATACTCAGAAACCCAAGTTGCAGCATCTGTGTCATCAGATACAAGAATAGTGAAAAGCCTGTCGACGCGCCCTCGCGCTGGATCGTCGTTTATAAACTGCTCAATTGACTGAAGGGTTCTCGCCTCAAGCTTCTCGTAGGGACTGTAGACTAACAAAACCTCTCGATTGACACCAAAAGTCTCTTCGGTAGCAGGCTCAGGTTTGATAAGATAAACAGAGTAATTAGACCCATGGGCTCGCCGCCTATGTGCCCACGTAATATCGAATGCACTCTGAAAAGCGCTCAGCCAGTCTATCTCTTCAGGATATGCGCACAGATGTCCGCTTCTAACTTCTTCGTGAATTCGTCCCAATGCGTCGTCTCACTTATGATCACTGTCCCCGCCTGCGAAGGAGGCAACGACAGCCTATTTAGGTCGGTTATACGCCTTTCTTGTCGCCGTCTTGTTTATGAAGCAAGAGCTTTCCCATCAAGGACTATAGGTGGATTATCAGACGGACCGCTCCTGAGACCGATAGGCGATCAAGCCTAGTGGTCTGGGAATCTGATTGCCGCCCAACACCGGGTGAACGAATGGCAGCTTCTAGGGCTTAGCTTAAGTTGGTTAAGCGGCTGAGAATGGCGCTGATCGGTCAACCAGACTTGAGAGCCGGATGGCTTGAATTTGGACCATTGCGTGTTTGCAAGCGGCAAGCCATCCAACTCCAGCCCTCCCCCTACCCTTCCGCATATAGCGTGAACTGCGCGTTCAGGCCGCCGACGCTCGACTGGCCGACCCACAGGTCGAAGACGCCCGGTTCGGCGATGCGCTGGTTTCGTGCGCCCACGAATTCCAGGTCGGTGCGGGAGAGGGAGAAACGGACGGTCTTGCTTTCGCCCGGTGACAGGGTGACGCGCGCCATGCGCTTCAACTCGCGGATCGGGCGGGTGCGGGTGGCGACGCGGTCGCGAATATAGAGCTGGACGACTTCGCTGCCCTGGCGCGCGCCCCGGTTGGTGAGGCGCGCGGTCACTTCGATGGCGGCGTCCCAGCGCAGCGCGGTGTCGGACAGTTTCAGCCGGTCGAGCGCGAAGTCGGTGTAGCTGAGGCCGTGGCCGAAGGGGAAACGGGCGCTGTTGTCGGTGGTGGCGTAGCGCGCCTTATATTCGGTCGTGCCGCTGTCCACCACCGGGCGGCCGGTCGATTTACGATCGTAGAAGAAAGGCTCCTGCCCGCTTTCCCACGGAAAGCTGACGGGGAGCTTGGCCGAGGGGTCGACCTTTCCCAGCAGGATGTCGGCGATGGCGTGGCCCGCCTCGCTGCCCAGAAACCAGGTGGCGAGGATGGCGTTGGCGCTCGCCACGCCGCC
>NZ_AYOY01000173.1 GCF_000508185.1 Sphingobium sp. C100
GGTGGTCGAGCCGATGGCCCAGACCCAGCGACGTCAGCAGCAGTTCGGCGCGCGTCCGCGCCGCCGCCATGTCCACATCGCGGATGACCTGGGGCAGGATGACATTTTCGGTGGCGTTGAAATCAGGCAGCAGATGATGGAACTGGTAGACGAAGCCCAGCGCATCGCGTCGCAGGCGGGTACGCCCGTCATTGTCCAGCTTCGCCGCCTCCTCGCCCGCGATGCGGATCGACCCGTCGAACCCGCCTTCCAGCAAGCCCACCGCCTGGAGCAGCGTGGACTTGCCCGATCCCGACGGGCCGAGCAGCGCGACGATCTCACCCTCCCCGACCGACAGGTCGACGCCGCGCAGCACATCGATGGTCACGCCGCCCTGGGTGAAACTGCGGGCAAGGCCGCTGACCTTGAGAATGTCATTCATAGCGCAGCACCTGCACAGGATCGGTGTTTGCGGCCTTGAAGGCCGGATAAAGCGTGGCCAGGAAGCTGAAAATCAGCGCCATGACGCAAATGACCGCAATTTCCACCGGGTCGGGCTGCGACGGCAGTTCGGTCAGGAAACGAATGGAGGGATCCCACAGATTCTGCCCCGTAATGAACTGTATCGCATTCACAACGCTCTGGCGGAAGAAGAGGAAGGTGAAGCCCAGCGCCAAGCCCGCCACCATGCCCAGCGTGCCGATGGTGACGCCCACGGTCATGAAAATCTTGACCAGCCCCGCCCGGCTCGCGCCCATCGTCCGCAGGATCGCGATGTCGCGCGTCTTGGCGCGCACCAGCATGATCAGCGACGACAGGATGTTGAACACCGCCACCAGCACGATGATTGACAGCACGACGAACATCGCCACCCGCTCGACCGCCAGCGCCTCGAACAAGGATGCGTTCATCTGCCGCCAGTCGGTAATGACCGCCCGCCCGGCCACCTTCGCGGCCAGCGGCTCCAATATTTGTCCGACCCGATCGGCATCGACCGTTTCGACTTCGATCATGCCGACCACGTCGCCCAGCAGCAACAGCGTCTGCGCATCCGCCATCGGCATGACGATCAGCGCCTTGTCATAATCATAGATGCCGACTTCGAAGATCACCGAAACCTGATAGGATATCTGGCGCGGCATCGTGCCGAATGGCGTCGAACGCCCCGCCGGATTGAGGATGGTCAGGCTGTCGCCAACCTGTACGCCCAGATTTTCCGCCAGCCGCGACCCGATGCCGATCTTGCCGCCATTTTCGGTCAAACTGTCGAGATTGCCCGCGACGATCTTGCCCTTGAGCGTCTTGTTGCTGCGGATGTCGGGCAGCGTCATGCCGCGCACCAGCACCGCCTCGACCCGTCCCTGAAAGCTGGCGAGCAGCGGCTGCTCGATCATCGGCGTGGCGCTGGTGACGCCTGGCGTCGCCTTGGCCTGTTTCAGCACCGACTGCCAGTCGGGCAGCCGCCCGCCATAGCCCTGGACCACGGCATGGCCGTTCAGGCCGACGATCTTGTCGAACAGTTCGGCGCGAAAGCCGTTCATCACGCTCATCACGATGATCAGCGCGGCGACGCCCAGCATGACTGCGGCCAGGCTGATGCCGGCGACCAGGAAAATGAAACCTTCGCCCTTGCCCGGCAGCAGGTAGCGCTTGGCGATCATGCGTTCGTAACGGGAAAGAATCATGTGGCGCGAACGGCCCTTTGAAATTTGGTCTCTTCTTCGTCTAGGCGGCGGCCCGGCCCACGGCAAGCATTGCCCGATTGTTGCATCGCCGCCACAGCGCGGGACGGAAAATCACAGCACACCGATTTTGGCCGTGACTCAGGCCCGCGCCGGTCATAGCAAGACATTCGAAGCACAGGTGAAAGGCCGTGGTTCAGGGATACTGCATCCCGCTTCGAGCTTAGGGGGCTAAGAAGCGGTTGAGGCAGTCCAAGGGGGAGACGAGTAATCGTCCATTAAACACCCGGATCGTGAAAACACGATCCGGGTGTTTTTTATCTATCCCGTCCTGCCACTTCTGCCCCCCTGCCTCCTACAAGGGTAGCGCCACTTCGTTTCGCCTTCCGATCCAACTAGCCCGCCCATGACGTAACTTCGTCCCGCCAATAGGCCCGCACGGCGCAATCTATCGCTGCCACCTTGTCGGGCATCGAGTCGATCAGGCTGAACAATGCTGCCTCGTCCTGTCTCGGTTGCCCGCTGTCAGGACATGGCAACAACCGCTTGAGCAGATCGACCAGCGGCTGATCCACCCGCTCCAGGATCGAGGCAATGCTGGTCCAGTCGCCGCCGGGTGGGACCGGCTTCGCGTCACGCGGACGCTCTCCCATGCCTGGCAGACCATGATGATCGCGCAACCAGTGGATGACGTTGATGTTGCCCTGCTCCACCAACGCCCGCGCCCGCCCGTTCAGCCTGGCGCGCGTGCCGACCAGCGCCTCCGCGTTCATCGCCTCAAACAGTTCGATCAGGCGCATGCTGCCAGGGGTCGCCTTGCCCTGATATTCCGCACAATAATGGCCGCGATAATATTGGAGCGTCACCATCTGCTCCGCCGACAGCGACCGATTGGCGCGAGCGGCGGGCAAGGTCACATGACGATCCGTCAGTTCGCGCAACACCGACTGAAAATCAGCCACCACATCGCCGCCCGTCAGACTATTCCGATCGAACAGCCGAACCGTGACGCTGGCGACGTCCGGGCTATTTTCCCAGCGCTCCAGCGCCTCGTGGATCGGCCGGCGATACGCGCCGGGCGGAATGAAGCGCGTGCTGGCCTTGATCGCCTGCTGCGCCTGAGACAGATACATGGCTGCCGGATGCCGCACATAGGCGACCACGTCGACATCCTGCACATCGGGATCAATCATCCGCACGATGGACAGGATATCCTCGGGCGGTTGCCGAATGAAATTTTCGGCGGACAGAATGATATGATCGGCATCGCCGCGCGCGGAGGCCAGCTTGGCCACTGTATTGCGCGCATGTCCCATCTGGACCCCGTCGTCGCCCCGCGTGCTGCCGCCAATCAATGTGGTCAGGCAATAATTGCCGCTCGGCGGATTTTGCGATTCATACAAGATGCGCTGGGCGCGCAAACCCTCCCGGCCATGGAACAAGCTGGTCTGAATGGAGGAACTGCCGCACTTGGGATCGCCAACATGCAGGATAAAACGGGTCAAGGACGCCTCTTCAGTCATGGCGCTCCACATATGGCCGGGGCCAGAAAGCGCGATCGTTCGAAGCGTCTTGAAAGACACAAGATGCAAACCATATCAAGCGCGTCCAGTCGCCGCATGGGGCTGGACACCGTATCGCCGGACGCCTGACACAGGGTTCGGCATGTTCATTTTGCTCTTTGGGAGATTATGACAATGCGTGCTTTTGACCTGACCCCCTATCGCCGGTCCACCGTCGGTTTCGATCGTCTCTTCGACCTGATCGAAAACAATGCACGGTTGCAACAGAGCGATAACTATCCCCCCTTCAACATCGAGCGCCTGTCGGAAGATCGCTATCGCGTCACCTTGGCCGTCGCGGGTTTCCGCTCCGACGAAATCGACATTACTGCCCAGCAGAATCTGCTCCAGGTGGTAGGTCGCAAGGATGACACGCCCGCTGCGGACCGCTCCAAATATCTGCATGTCGGCATAGCCAATCGCAGCTTCGAGCGGCGCTTTGAGCTGGCCGACTTCGTCCGGGTGGAAAAAGCCGATCTGGCCGATGGCCTGTTGGTCATCGACTTGGTGCGTGAGGTGCCCGAAGCGATGAAGCCCAAGAAGATCGCCATCAACGGCGGTCAACTGGTCGACATCAGCGTTCAGGACCGCAACGCCGCCTGATCCGCATCATGTTGAAAACGGAGGGCGCGACCGCAAGGCCGCGCCCTTTTCTTGCCCGATCAAATCTCTACCTGGCTGCCCAGTTCGACCACCCGGTTGGTCGGCAGGCGGAAAAATTCCATCGCGCTTTCGGCGTTCCGCAGCATCCAGGCGAAAATCTTCTCACGCCACAACGGCATCCCCGGCTTGGCCGAAGGCAGCAGCGTCTGGCGCGCCAGGAAAAAGCTGGTGTCCATCATCTTGAACGCCTGACCGCAACCGGTCACATTTTTGAGCGCAGCCGGCACGTCGGGTTCCTGCATGAAGCCATATTGCAGCACCATGCGGAAAAAGCCCCGGCCCAGATCCTCCAGTTTGCACCGGCCGTCATCCTCCACCACCGGCACATCCTTGATCTTGACGGTCAGCAGGATGACACGCTCGTGCAGCACCTTGTTATGCTTCAGATTGTGGAGCAGCGCATGGGGAACCCCGTCGGGCGTCGATGTCATGAACACGGCCGTGCCCGGAACCCGCACCGCGCTGTTGGCGGCGGACGCGACGAAAACCGGGATCGGCATCGCCGCCTCGCGCAAGCGGTCCTGCACCAGCCGCCGGCCGCGCGACCATGTGGTGAGCAGGGTGAAGACGATGAAGCCGATCAGCAGCGGGAACCAGCCGCCGTCCGGTACCTTGGTCAGGTTCGCCGCCAGATAGGCGCCATCGACCAGGAAGAAGACCGCCAGCAGCGGCGCTGCATAATACCATTTCCACTTCCACAGGCGGTAGAGCAGCACGGTCAGCAGCAGATTGTCGATGAACATCGCGCCGGTGACCGCGATGCCATAAGCGGCCGTCAGGTTGGACGAGGTCTGGAACACCAGCACCAGCAGGATCACCATCGTCATCAACCCCCAATTGATGAGGGGGATGTAGATCTGCCCCGCGGCGGACGCGCTGGTATGGGCGATGCGCAGGCGTGGCATGAAACCCAGCTGGATCGCCTGTTGCGTGACCGAGAAAGCGCCGGAAATCACAGCCTGCGACGCGATGATCGCCGCCAGCGTCGCTAGCAGCACCAACGGCAACTGGCCCCATTGCGGCGCAAGATTATAGAAAGGACTGTGCAGCGCGGCCGCGCCGTCGCGAAACAGCAGCGCGCCCTGCCCCATATAATTGAGCATCAGCGCAGGGAGCACGAAGCAGAGCCATGAGACGCGGATCGGACTGCGCCCAAAATGCCCCATATCGGCGTAGAGCGCTTCCGCGCCCGTCACCGCCAGCACGACCGACCCCAGCGCCAGGAAGGCGG
This sequence comes from Sphingobium sp. C100, assembly GCF_000508185.1. GTDB lineage: Bacteria > Pseudomonadota > Alphaproteobacteria > Sphingomonadales > Sphingomonadaceae > Sphingobium. The sequence continues at coordinate 5,118 of NZ_AYOY01000173.1, forward strand.
GCAGCGGATCGGTCACGAAGAACATCAGCGCCCAATAGGGATTGAAGGCGTAGAGAATGCCCGGCGTCTTGATGATCGACAGCACGCCCAGCGTGGCGATCGTCACGAAATAGAGCAGCATGATCGGCCCGAACAGCGACGCCACCCGATTGGTGCCAAGCCCCTGAATCCAGAACAGGCCCAGCAGGATCAAGATCGCCACCGGCAGAATAGCCGGGGCCAGGTCGCTATTATAAACAGCGATGCCCTCGACCGCGGAAAGGACCGACACAGCAGGCGTAATCATCGAATCGCCGTAGAACAGCGCCGTCGCGAACACGCCGAGCAGCACAATGCCGCGCGACCAGCGCTGCGTCTTGGTCTGGCCGTTGATCAGCGCCAGCAGCGCCAGGCTGCCACCCTCGCCCTTATTGTCGGCGCGCATGATGATGCTGACATATTTCAATGTCACGACCAGCATCATGGACCAGAACATCAGGCTGATGACGCCCAATATATGATCGGGATCGAGCGCAAGATGATGATGGCCGGCAAAGGTTTCGCGGAAGGCGTAAAGCGGGCTGGTGCCGATGTCGCCAAAGACGATCCCGATCGCCCCGACCACCAGCTTCGCCGTCGCCTTCTGCCGCCCATGGCCATGGCCGCCCTGGCCGTCGTCCGGCGACGCAGGCGCGGTGTTCGGAAGGAGATCAGCCATGAAGGAAATGCCAAATGATCATGCTTGTCTGGACACCCAACCGGGGACGCGGGCGGAATAGTCCGCTTACCCCCGCAAACCGCCGCGCACTATCACGGCTCCAGGGAGCACGCAATGCGAACGCTGCACTGCATCATGGCTGATCAGCGCCTTCTGCCGCCAGCATGGCATCGATACGCGCGATATTGGCCTCCAGTTCCGCCCGCACCTGACTGTCGGGCGGCGCGCTGGCCGCCAGCGGTGCCCATAGGTCGCGCGCGGCCTGCAACTGTCCTGTCCGCGCCAGCGCAAGACCGTAGAAATAGCGGGGCGCCGGCCCCTCAGGATCAAGCGCAAGCGCACGGCGATAAGCGAAGGCCGCGCCGGGCGACAACACGCCTTCACCATGAGCGACCAGCGCATTGCCCAGGCCGAGCCACAAATTGGCGTCATCGGGCGTGTCGCGCAGGCCCGACAGCAGCACGTTGGCCGCTTCCTTGGTCTTTCCCTGCCGGGCCAGTCCGTCCGAAAGCATCATCCATTGCGCCGCCGGGCCGAATCGCTCCGCAAGACCACGACGCCGCTCTGCCAGCTTCTCGTCAAAGGCTTCGCCCTTCGCATCCGCATTAGCGCGTGGCGCGCCGGCCAGACCCGGATGCCCCTGCCAGGCATAGCCGGCCAGGCCGAGCAGCAACGCGGCCGCGCTGATTTCGCGAGTCGTTCTGGGGATGCGGCCGATGAAGAGCATCGCGCCAAATGCTGCGGCCGCCAGCACGAAGGCGATGATCCAGCCCGTCATTGCCTCCTCCTCCGCTTGATCCGTCCGCGCAGCAGCAACAGGCCAAGGCTCAGCAGCAGCAGCGGCGCAGCCCAGAGCGGCCACAGGATCGGTGCCGCCGTGGGTTCATAGCTGACCCAGTCGCCATAGCGAGCGATCAGCCAGGACCGGATCGCATCGGGCCGTTCGCCCGCCATGATCCGCTCGCGTATCTGGGATCGCATGTCGCCCGCCATGCTGGCGTTGGAATCCGCGATCGACTGGCTCTGGCAGGTCAGGCAGCGGATGGTCTCCATCAACGCCTTGGCCTCTCGCTCCTGCCGCGCGTCGGGAATCTGTCGATCCGCCCAGGGTGCGGGCGGCAAAGCGGTCTGCGCGGCCAGCGGGGTGGCAAGGATGGCCAGCAGCAGGGCGAGAAACGGCTTCATTGCGCCTTCCTCACCCGGTCGAGGATCATGGCCACGTCGTCGGCGCGAATATCGCCGATATGCTGGTAAGCGATGCGGCCCTTGCCGTCGACCACGAAGGTTTCGGGCACCCCGGACGAACCCAGCGCGATCTGCACGCCGCTGCGCGCGTCCAAGCCAATTCGGGCATAGGGATTGCCATAGCGCGCAAGGAAAGCGTCGACATCGGGCCGCGCGTCGCGAATGGCGATGGCGTCAATCTCCACTCCCGCCGCCTTGAGCGCCATCAGTTGCGGCGCTTCGGCCGCGCAGGGCACGCACCAGCTGGCGAAGATATTGAGCAGCCGCGGCTTGCCGGTGGCAAACTGCGCACTGGAAAGACCGGGGCGGTCGCTCGCTCCCGCCGGCAGGGTGAAGGACGGCAGCGACTGGCCCACCAGCCGCGAATGGATTATTCGGTCGTCAGGCTGGAACAGGCCGCTCGCAAACAGGCCGATGAACGCCAGAAACAGCGCCAGCGGCAGCCAGATCAGCAATTTCCTCATGCCACCGCCTTTCGCGCGCGCCATTTCAGCAGCCAGCCGCGCCTTTCCCGCCCGAGCAGCGCCAGCGCGCCGCCCAGCGCGATCATGACGCCACCCAGCCAGATGAGCGTGACGAATGGCTTCCACCAGATGCGCAATTGCCAGCGGCCACCCTCCACCTCTTCGCCCAGCACGACATAAAGCTGCCCGTTCCAACAGGTCAGCAGCGCCGCTTCGCTGGTGGTCGTCGGCGGCGATGCGAAAAAGCGCGACTGCGGCCGCATCAACACAGGGGCGCCGCCCCGGTCGACTTGCATGTCAGCCTGAAGCGCGGTCCAATTATCCCCTGCAATCGGCCGGATGTTGACGAAATGCAGCGTCCATCCGGCGGTGTGGATGCGGTCGCCCGGTCGCGCCGCCACCAGCTTTTCCGTGGTGAAGGCGGAGTCGCTGGCCATGCCAGCCACGCTGACCGCACAGCCCAGATGGGCGATCACCATGCCCCAGGTGAAGAGCGGCGTGCGCCAAAGCTTGCGTTTCCACAAAGGCGCGACGCTTGCCGCGCCGACGGCCACCGCGATCACCAGCCCCAGGAAGGGCAGCACGCCGATCCGCCCCCAGGCCAGCACCGCCAACAAGGCAGACGCGGTGATCCCGATCGCGGCCGGAACCAGCAAGCGCTTTGCGACGGCTCCGGCGCGGTCTCGGCGCCAGCGAGTCAGCGGCCCGGCGGCCAGCGCGATCATCAGCGCCAGCGCGATCGGCCCCGCAATCCGGTCGAAATAGGGCGCGCCCACCGATACCTTGTGGCCAAAAGCTTCGGTCATCAGCGGATAGAGCGTGCCGATCAGCACGACGCCCAGAATGACCGAAAGCAAAAGATTATTGACCACCAGCAATGTTTCGCGGCTGACCAGTTCAAACGGCGCGCCCTCACGCACCGACCCGATGCGCCAGCCGAACAGGGCAAGCGCCCCACCGATATAGATGGCCAGCAGCGCCAGGATGAAACTCCCTCGCTCCGGATCGACGGCGAAGGCGTGGACACTGGTCAGGATGCCCGATCGCACCAGGAAGGTGCCCACCATGGACATGGAGAAGGCGACCACCGCCAGCATGATGGTCCAGGCCCGCAATCCATCGCGGGTCGCGAGCACCGTCACGCTGTGCAGCAGCGCGGTTGCCGCCAGCCAGGGCATAAGCGATGCATTCTCGACCGGGTCCCAGAACCACCAGCCGCCCCAGCCCAGTTCATAATAAGCCCAATAGCTGCCCGCCGTGATGCCCAACGTCAGCAGCACCCAGGCGGCCAGCACCCAGGGGCGCATGGCGCGCGCGAAAGCCGCCTCCACCGTGCGCGTCAGCAGCGCCCCCACCGCAAAGGAAAAGGCGACCGACAGGCCGACATAGCCGAGATAAAGCGTGGGTGGATGAAAGGCGAGGCCCGGGTCCTGCAACAGCGGATTGAGCCCCTGCCCGTCGGGCGGCGGCGGATCGATCCGCGCGAAGGGATTGGAGGAAAAAAGCAGAAAGGCATAAAAGCCGAGTGAAATCGCCGCCTGCGCGCCCAGGGTCGCCATGTGCGTGTCGCGGCGCAGCGCCCGCTCGAACAGGGCGACGGCCGCGCCCGCCACGCCCATCACTGTGACCCACAGCAGCATCGACCCCTCATGATTGCCCCAGGTGCCAGCGAATTTGTAGAGCCATGGCTTCATCGAATGGCTGTTGGTCGCGACGAGCAGCACCGACATGTCGGACCGCAGGAACAGCGTGATGAGCAGGGCGAAAGCTACCGCCGTCAGGGCGCCCTGCGCCACTGCCGCGGGTCGGACGGCGCCCAGCAATTCGGGTTTGCCGCCCTTCAGCCCCGCAAAGGCGAGAACTAACTGGAGCAGCGCCAGCGCGGCGGCGAGCCAGAGCGCGGCAAGGCCGGCCTCGGCGATCATGCGCGCGGCTCGCCAGAACCGCCGCGGCGAAGGGAAGGAAGCCGCATCACCGTTCCGTCTTCATCTCGTGCGTGGTCTCATTATAATTCATCCCCTCCAGTTCGCGGGGCATATAACGTTCATCATGTTTGGCCAGCAGGTTGGTGGCCACGAACACGCCTTTGCCGTCAAAGGCGCCTTCCGCCACGACTCCGCTGCCTTCCTTGAACAGGTCCGGCGCGATGCCGCTGAATGTCGCCGGAACGGTCGCTTTCCCGTCCGTGACGTCGAACCGGATGGTGACGCCGTCGGGCGCGCGCTTCAGGCTGCCCTTGACCACCATGCCGCCAAGGCGAATGGCCTTGCCCGGTTCCACGCCCTTCGTCTTTACGTCGCCCGGCGCATAGAAATAGGCCGCCTCGTCCCGCAATGCGGATACGGCGAGCAGCCCCGCGCCGGTGATCGCGACCAGCGCCGCCAGCGCCAGGATCAAACGCTGATGCTTCGCCTTCATGCGCGACCCGGCAGCGCTTCGGCGGCTGTTTCGGCGCGACGCATCGTACGCCAGCTCACGAAACTCATGATCGCCGTCCCGGCCGCCGTTACCCCATAGGCGGCGACCACAAATGCCCACTGGTTCATGACCCTATCCTCTCGCCAGACGCTGCATTCGCGCCTCGACCTTATTCTGCGCCAATATCGCCCGCATCCGCATCAGCACGATCGCGGCGAACCATAAAGTAAAGCCCAGCAGCGTCAGCCCCAGCGGCCAGAGCAGCGATCCGTCGATGCTTGACCCGCGCAGCGTGATGCTTGGCCCCTGATGCAGGCTGTTCCACCAGACCACCGACCGGTTGATGATGGGGATGTTGACCGCGCCGACCAGGCCGAAAATGGCGGTTACGGTGCTGACCCCGCCCTGCCCCGCCGCCTGCCCCTGGCGCGCGCTCGCATTGGCCAGCGCGATATAGCCCAGATAGAGGAAGAAGAGGACCAGCATGGAGGTCATGCGGCCGTCCCATTCCCACCAGGTTCCCCAGGTTGGACGCCCCCAGATCGAGCCGGTCGCCAGGCAGATGGCGGTAAACAGCGCGCCGGGCGCCGCGATGGCGCGTCCGGCCACCCCGGCCAGCGGATGACGCCATACCAGCTGCATCAGCGCCGCCAGCGCAATGCCGGTCCAGCCGCCCATGCCCAGCCACGCGGCGGGCACATGTATATAGAGTATGCGCACCGTATCGCCCTGAAGATAGTCGGCGGGGGTCAACCACAGGCCGCACGCGGCCCCGGCGATCAGCAGCAGCAGGCCCGGCCAGAACAGCCAGCCGGTCAGCGGACGCGCGATCTTGAGGAAGCGGGCGGGATTGGCGAAACGATGCATCAGGGTTGCCTGTGTAGCGGCGTGCGTTTCGCTCCGCCAGTAGGGCTTTTTGCCGATAGCGCCGCCCCGAAAACGCTGTGTTGCCCCCGACGGGCCGGTTTTTTGTGACAAGGAGGCGACAAAGCGACCCCGAGTGACTATATGCGCGCGGACAGGCGGCCCGACTGGGCACGCCAAGAACGGCAACGGACCCGGCTCGCACTCATGTTCACGACCAATCCCTTCGACGACGACAAGTTGCGCGAGGAATGTGGCGTCTTCGGCGTTTCCCGCACGGAAACGGCGTCCGCCATCGTCGCGCTCGGCCTCCACGCGCTCCAGCATCGGGGGCAGGAAGCCGCCGGCATCACGAGCTGGGACGGGCATGAATTCCACACCCATCGGGCGATGGGCCATGTCGCCGGCAATTTCGACCGGGACGAGGTGATTCGCGCCCTGCCGGGCGGCAGCGCCTGCGGTCATGTCCGCTATTCCACCACCGGCGAAACCTCGCTGCGCAACGTTCAGCCGCTCTATGCGGAACTCAACTCCGGCGGCTTTGCCATTGCCCATAATGGCAATATTTCCAATGCGATGAAGCTGCGCCGCGAGCTGATTCGGCGCGGTTCCATCTTTCAGTCGACATCGGACACCGAAGTCATCATCCATCTGGTAGCCACGTCCAGCTATCGGACCTTGCTCGACAAATTCATCGACGCGCTCAAGCAGATCGAAGGCGCCTATTCACTGATCGTGATGACGCCCGAAGGCATGATCGCCTGTCGTGATCCGCTGGGCATTCGACCGCTGGTCATGGGCCAGCTGGGCGATTCGACCATCTTCGCTTCGGAAACCGTGGCGTTCGACGTGGTGGGCGCCGACTATGTCCGCACCATCGATCCGGGCGAACTGGTGATCGTCACCAATGAAGGCGAAATCCGTTCGCACCGCCCCTTTGGCGAGACCAACGCCCGCCCCTGCATTTTCGAACATGTCTATTTCAGCCGTCCCGATTCGATCGTCGATGGCTCCAGCGTCTATTCGGTCCGCAAGGCGATCGGCGCGCAACTCGCGATCGAAAATCCGGTGGAGGCCGATTATGTCATCCCGGTGCCCGACAGCGGCGTGCCGGCGGCGATCGGCTATGCGCAGGAATCGAACATTCCCTTTGAACTGGGCATCATCCGTTCCCATTATATCGGTCGCACCTTCATCCAGCCGGGCGACAAGGTCCGCCATCTGGGCGTGAAGCTGAAACATAATGCCAACCGCGCCCTGATCGAGGGTAAGCGGATCGTGCTGATCGACGATTCGATCGTGCGCGGCACCACCTCGCTCAAAATCGTTCAGATGATGCGTGAAGCCGGTGCGGCCGAAGTGCATATGCGCATCGCCAGCCCGCCGACCAAGCATAGCTGCTTCTATGGCGTCGACACGCCGGAGCGGACCAAGCTGCTGGCGCACAAGCTGGACATTGGCGGGATGCAGGACTTCATCCATGCCGACAGCCTGGCCTTCATCTCGATCGATGGCCTCTACAAGGCATTGGGCGAAGCGAAGCGCGCCGACATCCGGCCGCAATATTGCGACGCCTGCTTTACCGGCGACTATCCGACCACCCTCACCGATCAGGATGATGTCGTGGTCAAGAATCAGCTCGAACTGCTCGCAGAGCGGGTCGTCTGACTTCGGCGCCCTCACCCCGGCGAAGGCCGGGGTTTGACGTCCCTATCGGTCCCAGTGCGCGCCGCTCAACCGGCCGAGCAGGAATGGATTTATCATGACCAGCAACCTTCTCCTTTCCGGCAAACTGGCTCTGGTGACGGGCGCGAGCCGCGGCATCGGCGCCGCCACTGCCAGGGCGCTCGCCGCCGCGGGCGCCCACGTCGTGCTGACCGCCCGGACCGCGGGCGGGCTGGAAGAGGTGGAAGATCATATCCACCGAGCGGGCGGCAACGCCACCATCGCCCCGCTCGACCTCACCGACGGGGACAGCATCGGCCGCCTGGCGCAGGCGATCGGCGGCCGCTGGCAGGCGCTCGACATGCTTGTCCTCAATGCCGCGACGCTGGGATCGCTGGCCGCCGTGCAAGCGATCGACGCCAAGGAATTTGCTCGCCTCCTGACGCTCAATGTCGCCGCGCCGCAGGCCTTGATCGCAGCCTTTGACGGAATGCTGCGCGCCAGCGGCGACGCGCGCGTCGTGGCGCTGACCTCCTCGGTCGCCGCCCCGCGCGCCTATTGGGGCGCCTATGGCGCGTCGAAGGCTGCGCTGGAAACGCTCGTCGGCGCCTATGGGGAAGAAGTGCGGAACATCTCCGCCATCCGCACCCACATCGTCGATCCCGGTGCGACTCGCACCGCGATGCGCGCCCGCGCCTTCCCCGGCGAAGACCCCGCCAGCCTCAAAGGCCCGGAAATCGTCGCGGATGCGATCGTCCAATTGGTCACCGCCGACACCCCAACGGGCCACAGGATGCGCGTGGAGGGTTGACGGGCAGCCGCCAACGCGCGGCCGGTCACGCCAACGGCTTGACCAGCGTCACTTGCGCCACGTCGATGCCGCCACCGCGAAACCCGCCCTCGCAATACATCAGATAATAGCGCCACAGCGCCACGAAATGCTGATCGAAGACCGGTGGGAGCCGTCCGTCGTTGATCGCCCGGTCGAAACGCTGCCGCCATCGCCGTAGCGTTTCGGCGTAATGCGGGCCGAATCGGCGAACGTCGCGCCATTCCAGTCCGCGCTCCTGCGCAAGCGCACGAAAACGGCGCTCGGAAATCAGCATCCCTCCGGGAAAAATATAGGTCTGGATGAAGTCCGCGCTCCGGGCATAATTTTCAAAAATGGCGTCGTCGATCAGGATATATTGAACCGCCGCCCGGCCACCGGGCCGCAACAGGCGATGAATCGCGTCAAGATAGGCGGGCCAATAGGCCTGGCCGACCGCCTCCACCATCTCGACGCTGGCGATGGCGTCATATTGCCCGCGCACATCCCGATAGTCGGTCAGCAGGATCTGCGCCCCTGATCCCAGCCGATCGCGTGCATAATCCGCCTGCTCGGCGGACAGGGTCAGTCCGCTATAGGCGATCGCCCGCCGCTCCATCGCTTGCTCGGCCAAGCCGCCCCAACCGCAGCCGATTTCCAGCAGATTGTCGCCATCCCGCAAATCCAGACGATCCAGGATCGCATCGACCTTGCGCCGCTGCGCAGCTTCCAAACTTTCGATGACGTTGTCAGGATTAATAAACAACCCACTGGAATAATGCATATTATCGTCCAGCCAGAGGCTGTAGAAATCATTCCCCAAATCATAATGATAGGCGATATTGTGCCGCGATCCGGCACGACTGTTCCGCCGCACCCAATGCACGATCCGGCCGATCCAGCGCGCCGGTCCCCGCGCCCTCGCCACCCGCCCGAGCGCTACGGCATTGCACATGAACAGCGCGAACAGCGGGACCGGGTCGGGGCTGGACCATTCGCCCGCCGCCCAGGCGCGGTACCAGCCAGTGGACCCGCCGCTGGCCAGCCGCACCAGCGCCCGCCAGCTATGCAGATCGACGATGCAAGTCGGCCCGTCAGCCCGCCCGCCCAACAGGCGACTGGTCCCGTCTGGCAGGCTGGCTTCTAGCGACCCCTGTTCCAGTCCCAGGTCGATCCGGTCGAGCAGCCGGTGAAAAAGCGGCGCCAGCCATCGGGACAAGCGCCTGCTGCGACTGCTGCGGGGTGGGTGCCGGACAGACAGGGCGCGTCGGCCGCGACGGGGATCGGTGGCGTTCATGACGCCAATTCTGCCGCAAGCCGACCGCCGCTGCAATCATCGCTTCATGCGGCGGTAAGCGCTCAATGCTCGCTCCCGCCCTTCCCGGTGCCCGATGATCTTGGCGGGATAGGCGGCGGGCCGGGCCTCGTGCGCGTCGGGGTCGTGAATTGCGTGATCGGGCAGCCCCGCGAGTTCGGGCACCCAATGCCGGATATAGTCCGCCGCATCGAACTTTTCGGACTGGCTGAGCGGCGCCATGATGCGGGTGAACATATTGGCGTCTACTCCACTGCCCGCCACCCACTGCCAATTGACGCTGTTGTTAGCGTAATCGGCATCGACCAATGTATCCCAGAACCAGCGCGCGCCATGCCGCCAGTCGATCAGCAGATGCTTGATCAGAAAGCTGGCGGCGATCATCCGCACGCGATTATGCATCCACCCGCTCGCCCAGAGCTGCCGCATTCCCGCATCGACGATGGGATAGCCGGTCGTCCCCGTCTTCCACGCTGTGAAATCCCCCCGCGCCTCCCGCAGCCCACGCCACGCCATATGGTCGAAATCATCGCGGGCATTCTCGGACCCATAAGCGGGCAGACCGCAAATCTGCGTGTGCGTATAATCCCTCCAGATCAGCTCTTTAAGGAATATCTCTGCATCCTGGCCTGAGGACGTTACCCGGTGCCAGACATAGGCCGGGGACACTTCGCCAAAGTGCAGATGGGGCGAAAGGCGCGACGTGCCTTCGATCGAGGGCAGGTTGCGCGCTTCGGGATAGGCTTCGACTTCGTCAACGAACAACGCCACATGGGCGCGCGCGCCGTCCTCCCCCGGCGTCCATGCCTCCGCAAAGCCTTTCGCCCAATTGGGTTTGGACGGCAATAATCCCCATTCTTCGAGCGAATCGCTATCCGGCCACTGCGCCGGTCCGTCGATCCGGTGTGGCACGGGATGCGGCTGATGCGGTGGCATATGCGCCATCACGGCACGGGCGAACGGGGTATAGATGCGATAAAGTCCCCCCGCGCCGGTGCGCACGACACCCGGCGGCAACAGCAGCGCGCCATCGTGCAGGCAAAGCGCAATTCGCTTAGCCACCGTTTTCTCGGCGTTGCGCCACCAGGGTTCGTAATGATGCAGCGCATGAACACGGCCGGCGCCGGTTTCGCTAGCCAGTTGCGCCAGAACCTCCGCGCTCCTGCCACGCCGCAGGGTGAGGCGCGATCCCTTGGCGCGCAGGCTTTCGTCCAGTTGCTTGAGGCTATAGTGCAGCCACCAGCGAGACGCCCCGCCCATGGCCCATTGGCGCGCAGCCTCGTCGTCCAGAATATAGACCGGCACCACCGGCCCCTCAGCGGCTGCGGCGGCAAGCGCGGCCTGATCGGAAAGGCGAAGATCCTGGCGAAACCAGAGCAGGACGGAATCTGTCATTCCGCCCCAATGCCGCTTGAAGAGGGAGGTTCCAACACCCCCATGGGCCATATTGCTCCCGCAACGATCCGTCGCAAATCGGCCTTGTTGCGATTCGCCTGGTGGACGAAGGGCACCGCCCCGCTTATTCTGGACGACGCGTCGCGCATGGGCGCCGATGGTGGGCTTTAGGGGTAAAGGCTGCCGCGAAACATTTTTGGGGACTTTACGGCTTTGACGCCCACAGAACAGGAACTGGGATACCGACCCTGCGTCGGCATCATGCTCGTCAACATGGATGGCAAGGTTTTCGTCGGTCAGCGGATCGATAACGCTGTCGAAGCCTGGCAGATGCCGCAAGGTGGCATCGACGAAGGCGAAGACGCGAAGGCCGCTGCGCTGCGCGAACTGCTGGAAGAGACAGGTATAGGGCACGACCATATCGAAATCATCGCCAGGGCCGCGGATGAGCATTTCTACGACCTGCCGCCTGAGCTGGTTGGTAAACTGTGGGGCGGCAAATATCGCGGCCAACGCCAATATTGGTTTTTGGCCCGCTTTCTGGGGCAAGACAGCGATGTCGACATCCAGACCAGGCATCCGGAGTTTCGCGCGTGGAAATGGGCGCTGCCCGATACGCTGCCGGAATTGATCGTCCCGTTCAAGCGCAAGCTCTACCGCGACATATTGCATGAGTTCCGGGCGCTTATCTGAACCGGCCGGTGCGTTTGGGGGCTTAAATTTTGCGGTCGCGAAGCTATGAGGGGGTTATGCGTGCCTGCCTCATCCCATTTTCGCTGCTCCTTACCGCCATGCCGGTTGCCGCCCATGCGGCTGACGGCGCGCTTCTCCCGCCAGCGGTGCGGGAGATGCTGGAAGCGGCGATCGCCAATGGCAATGAAGCCGAAATCGCCGCCGTTGCCAAGATCGCCAAACAGACCAATCCTGAATCCAACGACCAGATCCAGCGCATGGTCAAGAGTTGGAAGGAGCGGACCCAGGCGACACACGAGACCGTGATTCGAGAGGCTAATTTCACCGACCTGTGGACCGGCCGGATCGAAGCGGGCGGATTCCGTTCGACCGGCTCCACCAGCGAAATCGGCATCAGCGCTTCGGCTACGGCGACCCGCACCGGCATCCAGTGGAGTCACAAGCTGACCGCCAGCGCCGATTATCGTCGCGCCAACGGTATCACCTCGCGGGAACGCTATTTTGCCGGCTATGAGCCGCGCTATGAATTTGACCCGCGCGGCTTCGCTTACGGCCTCGCCCAGTTCGAACGGGACACGTCGATCGGTTATGACGAGCGTTATACCGCGTCGGTGGGCGTGGGTTACAAACTGATCGTCAGCAAGCCGGTCGACCTGTCGGCGGACATCGGTCCGTCGGTGCGTCACGCCAAATATCTGATCGGCGAACGCGAAACCAAATTGGGCCTGCGCGGATCGATGGCATTTGCGTGGCGCGCCACGCCGACCCTCACCGTCAAGCAGACCGCATCGGGCTATGCCGAAAGCGACGTCTACACGCTCAATGCCCTGACATCGGTCGAAACGAAGGTCACTACACGCTGGTCGGCCGCTTTCTCGTACAATGTCCAATATGAATCGGAAACGGTGCTCCAGGCACGGGACTTCGACACGCTGAGTCGTCTCACCCTGACATATGATTTCTGAGGCACGCAATTTTCGTGCGGGGGTGGAGGCTCGTCCCAGGCTCTGATAGACCTTGGCGATGACTTTTTTGTCCCTCGACGAACAGCGGATATTGGCACGCGCGGCCGCCGCGCCGATGCTGGATCAGGTGCAGCGCTGGGCCGCGATCAACAGCGGATCGCGCAATCTTGACGGCTTGGCGCAGATGGCGGATGCGCTGGCGGATGCCTTTGGCGCCCTGCCCGGCGCCATCCGGCTGGTCGATCCGGCGCCGGTCGATCATGTCGCGGCGGATGGCAGGGTCCAACCGCTGATCCATGGCCGCCATCTTCACCTGTCCGTCCGTCCACAAGCGCCCGTTCAGCTGTTGCTGACCGGCCATATGGACACGGTCTTTCCAGCCGATCATCCTTTTCAGGGCCAACGCTGGCTGGAACCGGGCATTCTCAACGGCCCCGGCGTCGCCGACATGAAAGGTGGGATCGCCATCATGCTCGCCGCCCTGACCGCGATCGAAACGTCGGATGCGACCGCCCTGCTGGGTTATGACGTGGTCATCAACAGCGATGAGGAAGTGGGAAGCCCCTCTTCGGCCGGCCTGCTGCGGGAGTTGGCGGCCGGCAAGGCAGCAGCCTTCACCTATGAACCCGCTTTGCCCGACGGCACATTGGCCGGGGCGCGGGCGGGCAGCGGCAATTTCTCCGTCATCGTCATTGGCCGCAGCGCCCATGCCGGGCGCAATCCGGAGGAAGGGCGCAATGCCCTGGTAGCCGCGGCCGATCTCGCGCTGCGACTCAAGACCGGGAGCGGCAAGGGCTTCTCCTGCAACCCGGCGAAGATCGAGGGCGGCGGCCCCAATAACGTCGTGCCCGATCATGCCGTGCTGCGCGTGAACTTCCGCCCCAGGACGCCGGCGGACGAAAAGATTGCCCGCGCCCTGATCGACCGCGCCATGGCAGAGGTCGCGCGCGACCATGACGTCACCTTGCACCTGCATGGCGGCTTTGGCCGGCCGCCCAAACCAATGGACACAAAAGCCGAACGACTCTTCGGCCTCGTCCGTCAATGTGGCGCGGATCTGGGCCTGACCATTGGCTGGCGCGACACGGGCGGCGTGTGCGATGGCAATAATATTGCGGCCTGTGGCGTGCCCGTCGTCGACACGATGGGCGCGCGCGGCGGCAGCATCCATAGCGATGCCGAATTTCTGCTGACCGACAGCCTTGCTGAGCGAGCACAACTTTCGGCGCTCGCCCTGTGGCGAATCGCCCACGGGCAGTTTCAACCGGGACAAAAAGAGGGGATGACCGCTTGAGCTTCATTATGCGCATCGCGCGCGCGGACGATCTGCAAACGCTCTACGAGATGGCCAAGCTGACCGGTGGCGGTTTCACCAACCTGCCGCCCGACCGGACCTCGCTCGCCGCCAAGCTGGAGCGGACCGAACGGGCGCTGGCCCGGCAGGGCGAAGGCATAGAAGACGAACTGATCGTCATGGTGCTGGAAAATGTCGAAACCGGCCAGGTGCGCGGCACCTGCCAGATTTTCTCCACCGTCGGACAAAGCTGGCCCTTTTATTCCTACCGGCTGGGCGTCCTCACCCAGCATAGCCGCGAACTGGGCCGCACCTTTCGCGCGCAGATGCTCTCGCTGACCACCGATCTGGAAGGATCGGTCGAGGTGGGCGGCCTGTTTCTCCACCCGCGCGAACGGGCCGAAGGGCTTGGCCTTCTGCTCGCGCGCAGCCGCTATCTTTATATCCGGGGGCATCGCGCCCGCTTTGGCGATCGGGTGATCGCGGAACTGCGCGGCGTCATCGACGAAGCGGGCGGATCGCCCTTCTGGGACGGCCTTGCCGGCCGCTTTTTCGGCATGAGCTTTCAGGAAGCGGACGAGTTCAATGCGGTGAACGGCAATCAGTTCATCGCCGACCTGATGCCCAAGACGCCGATCTACACCGCGATGCTGACGGACAGCGCCCGCGCCGTCATCGGCCTGCCCCATCCCAATGGCCGGGCGGCGATGCGGATGCTGGAAACGGAAGGGTTCGAAAATGCCGGCTATGTCGATATTTTCGATGGTGGCCCCACGATGATCGGGCAGATCGACCAGTTGAAAACCATCGCCGCGGCACGCGATGTCACGCTTCATGCCACCCATGAAAAAGGCGGGCAGAAGATGCTGATCGCCGCCGGCCGACTGGCCGACTATCGTTGCACCTGGGGCTTCATCGAGGAAGATGCCGAAGGCCGCGTCTCGCTGGATGCCGATAGCGCAGCCCGGATCGGACTGGCTGCGGGCGACAGCTTCACCATGGCAGGACGGGCATGAGCGTTACCGAGATCAATTTCGACGGGCTGATCGGTCCGAGCCATAATTACGCAGGTCTCAGCCTTGGCAATCTTGCCTCTGCGCGCAATGCCGGCGCGGTCTCACAGCCGCGCGCCGCAGCTTTGCAGGGCCTTGAGAAGATGCGGGGCAAAATCCGGCTCGGGCTGAAGCAAGGGCTATTCCTGCCCCAGTGGCGACCGGACGGCGCATGGCTGGCGCGCCTTGGCACCGATGTCGGGCAGGCGGAACCCCACATCCGCGCCGCCGCCATGTCCGCATCGTCCATGTGGGCGGCCAATGCGGCGACCATATCACCCGCCGCCGACACGCAGGATGGCCGGACGCATCTGACCGTCGCCAACCTGGTCACGATGCCGCATCGCAGCCATGAATGGCCGCAGACGCTGGCGCAGTTGCGTCTCGCCTTTTCCGACCCGCGCGCCTTTGCCGTGCATGATCCGGTGCCCGCGCCCTTCGGTGACGAGGGTGCGGCCAATCATATGCGGCTGGCGGAACGGCATGACCTGCCTGGCGTAGAGATTTTCGTTTATGGCCAATCGGGCGGCCCCTTTCCCGCCCGCCAGCATGTCGAAGCCAGCAAGGCCGTCGCACGGCTGCACGGCCTCAATCCGGCCCGCAGCCTGTTCGTCCAGCAATCGGAGGCGGCGATCGCGGCCGGCGCCTTTCACAATGACGTGGTCGCCGTCGCCAATGAGCGGGTTCTATTCGCGCACGAACACGCCTTCGCGGACAAGGATCGTTTCTACGCCGACCTGCGCGCAGCCCTGCCCTGCGTCGAAATCGTCGAGGTGCCGGCAAGCGCCGTCAGCCTGGCCGATGCGATCAAGAGCTATGTGTTCAACGCGCAACTCGTCACGCTGCCCGACGGGGCCATGGCCCTGATCCTGCCGACAGAAGCGCAGGAGACGCCGGCCGTCTGGTCCTGGCTGCAACAAATGGTTGCGGGCAATGGCCCGATCCGTCGCCTCATTCCCGTCGATGTGCGTCAATCCATGGCCAATGGCGGCGGCCCCGCCTGCCTTCGGCTGCGCGTCGTCGCCGACCCAGCGACCATCGACCCGCGCTTTCTGGTCGATGAAGCGAGGCTGGACGAAATCGCGAAAATCGTCGCCGCCTACTGGCCCGAACAAATCGCGCCGGATGATCTGGGCGACACGCGGCTGATCGCCCGGATCGAACAATCATGGTTAACGCTTGTTGACCATCTGCAGCTTTCGGGCGATCTTGTTCCCTAGCGGGGGCTGTCCAGCCCGATGGGAATGATATGGAACGGATCAAGGGCCTCTTCACGATCAAGACCAAGTTCGAGGCGTTTCTGGTCATCTATGCGCTTGCGCTCGGCGCGGCGGAGCGCGGCGTCGTCTATATGCAGCAATATCCCGGTGTCGGCGGCCATTTGCTCGCGCTCGCCTGCTCGGGCGCGGTTTTCATGGCCGGCGGCAAGATCATCGACGCGCTGGAATATCAACGCGGCATCTGACCTGCTGGCATAGCGCCCTTGCCCTGCCTTATTCTGCCCGGCAGGAGGATTGCATGAGCGCCATCATGTTGCAGGGAACAGGGTCTGATGTCGGCAAGTCCGTGCTGGTGGCTGGATTGTGCCGCGCGCTGGTGCGCCGGGGTTATCGGGTAAGACCCTTCAAACCACAAAATATGTCGAACAACGCCGCCGTCACTGCCGATGGCGGAGAGATTGGCCGTGCCCAGGCGTTGCAGGCGATCGCCTGTGGCGTTGCCCCACATACCGACATGAACCCTGTGCTGCTGAAGCCCCAGGCCGACCGCACATCGCAACTCATCGTCCATGGTCAGGTGCGCGGCACTTTGGGATCGGGCAATTTCCGTGCGGCGCGGGGGCAATTGCTCGGCGCCGTGCTGGAAAGCTATGAACGGCTCCAGGCGCAATGCGACATCGTCGTCGTGGAGGGCGCGGGGTCGCCGGCCGAGATCAACCTGCGCGCGGGCGACATCGCCAACATGGGCTTTGCCCGCGCCGCCGGGGTTCCGGTGGTGCTGGTCGGTGACATCGACCGGGGCGGCGTGATCGCGGCGGTCGTCGGCACCCGCACCGTGATCGATCCCGAAGACGCCGCGATGATCCGCGGCTTCCTGATCAATAAGTTCCGGGGCGATCCTGCCTTGTTCACGGAGGGCTATCACCAGATCGAAGCCTTGTCGGGCTGGCCGGGTATGGGCGTCGTGCCATGGCTCGACATGGTCGCCCGACTGCCAAGCGAGGACGCTGTGGTGCTGGAAAAGCGCAGTTTCTCGACCGACGCGCCGCTGGTGGTCGCCTGCCCGGTCCTGCCCCGCATTTCCAATTTCGACGATCTCGATCCGCTGAAGCTGGAGCCGTCCGTCGATCTGCGCATGATCGGTCCGGGCCAACCCATCCCGGCGGAGGCCGCGCTGATCATCATCCCCGGCTCCAAGGCCAGCATCGCCGACATGCGCGCCATGGGGGCGCAAGGTTGGGACATTGATGTTCGCGCGCACCACCGGCGGGGCGGCGCGGTGCTGGGCATTTGCGGCGGCTATCAGATGCTGGGGCGGACTATTCGCGACCCGGAGGGGATCGAAGGCCCACCGGCCGCCGTCGACGGGCTTGGCCTGCTGGATGTGGAGACGGTGCTGAGCAACGCCAAGACGCTGGATGCCGTGCGCGGGCGCGCGCTGGAGGCCGATTTCCGCGGCTATGAAATGCATATGGGCCGGACGAACGGGCCGGACTGCGCCCGTCCCTTCGCCCTGCTCGGCGAGCGCCCCGATGGCGCGATCAGCCGCGACGGGCGGGTGATGGGCAGCTATGTCCATGGGCTGTTCGCCAGCACCGGTCTGCGCGATGCGCTGCTGCGCGGCCTGGGCGGGCAATCGGCGGGCGAGGATTATGATCGCTCGGTCGAGGATGCGCTGGATCAGATCGCCACTTCGCTGGAGGTCCATGCCGACATTGCCGCCATGGTCGCGCTGGCCAAGGGGTAACAGGCAAAGAAAAGGCGGCCGATGCCGCCTGCTTTTCGCCGATAGTTGAAAGAGATGGTGCACCCGGAGCGATTCGAACGCCCGGCCCTCAGATTCGTAGTCTGATCCTCTATCCAGCTGAGCTACGGGTGCATTATCTCTGGCGGGGATCGGCTTGAAGCCTGTCCTGCCACTATTGCAAGAAATGGTGCACCCGGAGCGATTCGAACGCCCGACCCTCAGATTCGTAGTCTGATGCTCTATCCAGCTGAGCTACGGGTGCATTATCTCTGGCGGGGATCGGCTTGAAGCCTGTCCTGCCACTATTGCAAGAAATGGTGCACCCGGAGCGATTCGAACGCCCGACCCTCAGATTCGTAGTCTGATGCTCTATCCAGCTGAGCTACGGGTGCGATGGAGACGCGCAGATAGAAGCGCGCGGACAATTGGGCAAGCCCTTTTTTTGCACTTTTCCTACGGCTGGATCGGCGCTCCGCCCCCCTGAGCAACCTTTGTCTCCGTCCACCGTTCAAGGACGACGAAAGGAGGCCCATATGAGCTTCACCATGAACGAACTGGCGCTGCTGCTGATCGCCTTGATAGTGGGTTGGCTGCTGGGCCTGATGATGAGCGGGCGCGGCAAATATCGCCGGCTCTGGCACGATGAGCAGGTTGCGCACCGCGCTGCGATCAAGGATCGCGACGCCCGGATCGAAGCGGCGAACGCCCGCATTGCCGAACTGGAGCGGCAATCCGGGCCGATCGGCCCCGGCACCGCCACGGCGGTCAGCGGCGCGGTGCATGGCCGCGATGACCTCAGCCGCATCACGGGCGTCAGCCAGGCCCAGGAAGTCGCGCTAAACGAAGCGGGCTATCACCGCTACGGCCAGATCGCGGCGCTCAACGCCGAGCAGGAGGCCACTCTCGAGGCGCGGCTGGGTCTCAAGCCCGGCACCATCGCGCATGAAGACTGGCGCGGCCAGGCCCATGAGCTGGAGCGGGGCGACAAGCCAGGGCTGTTCAGCCGCCTGACCGGATCGACCTGAACGAAAAAGGGCGGGGTCAATGCCCCGCCCTTTCCGCCTTATTTCTTGGCGAGCGCCGCCTGCGCCGCCGCCAGTCGCGCGATCGGTACGCGATAGGGCGAGGCGGAGACATAATCGAGGCCGGTCTGTTCGCAAAAGGCGATCGACGCCGGGTCGCCGCCATGTTCGCCGCAAATGCCCAGCTTGATGCCCGGACGGGCCGCCCGGCCACGCTCGGCCGCCAGTTCGATCAACTGGCCAACGCCTTCCACGTCAATGCTGACGAAGGGATCGCGGGCGAAAATGCCCTTATCGACATATTGGGTCAGGAAACGGCCGGCGTCGTCGCGGCTGATACCGATCGTGGTTTGCGTCAGGTCGTTGGTGCCGAAGGAGAAGAACTCGCCCACCTCGGCGATTTCCCCGGCCTTGAGGGCAGCGCGCGGCAGTTCGATCAT
This sequence comes from Sphingobium sp. C100, assembly GCF_000508185.1. Lineage (GTDB taxonomy): Bacteria > Pseudomonadota > Alphaproteobacteria > Sphingomonadales > Sphingomonadaceae > Sphingobium. The sequence continues at coordinate 24,422 of NZ_AYOY01000173.1, forward strand.
GGTGCCGACCAAATACTCGACCGACGCGCCCTGTTCGGCAAAGACTTCCTTGGCGACCTTGTCGACGATCGCCTTCATCAGCTCCAGTTCCTTCCTGGTCGCGACGAGCGGGATCATGACTTCGGGGATCGGCGCTTCGCCGCTGCGCTGTTTGACGAGCAGCGCGGCTTCGAAAATGGCGCGGGCCTGCATCTCGTAAATTTCGGGATAGGTGACGCCCAGGCGACAGCCGCGATGGCCGAGCATCGGGTTGAACTCATGCAGTTCGGACGCGCGGCGCTTGAGCGTATCGACGCTGACCCCCGCGCCTTTGGCCACTTCCTCGAACTCCGCTTCGCCATGGGGCAGGAATTCGTGCAGCGGCGGGTCGAGCAGCCGGATAGTGACGGGCAGGCCCGCCATCACCATGAAGATTTGCGCGAAATCGTCGCGCTGTTCGGGCAGCAGCTTGTCGAGTGCGGCGCGGCGGCCCTTCTCGCTGTCGGCCAGGATCATCTCGCGCACGGCCGTAATCCGCGCCGCGTCGAAGAACATATGCTCGGTGCGGCAAAGGCCCACGCCCTCGGCCCCGAAATCGCGCGCGGTCTGGCAATCGAGCGGCGTTTCGGCATTGGCGCGGACCCGCAGGCGACGAACCTTGTCGGCCCAAACCATCAGCGTGCCGAAGTCGCCGGCCAGTTCCGGCTGCACGGTCGGCACTTCGCCAGCCATCACTTCGCCCGTGGCGCCGTCGATGGTCAGGATGTCGCCTTCCTTCAACTCGCGGCCACCGATGCGCAGGATCTTGTTGGCATTGTCGATCGACAGGCTGCCCGCGCCCGAGACGCAGGGGCGGCCCATGCCGCGCGCCACGACGGCGGCGTGGCTGGTCATGCCGCCACGCGCGGTCAGGATGCCCTTAGCCGCGTGCATCCCGTGAATATCCTCGGGCGATGTTTCGACGCGGACCAGGATGACCGAATCGCCCAGTTCGTTGCGACGCTCGGCGGTATCGGCATCGAACACGATCAGGCCGCTCGCCGCGCCCGGCGAGGCGGGCAGCCCCTTGGTCAGCACGTCGCGCGGCGCATCGGGGTCAAGCGTCGGATGAAGCAGCTGGTCGAGCGCGGCGGGATCGACGCGGGCGACGGCTTCCTCCTCGCTGATCAGGCCCTCGGTCGCCATGTCGACCGCGATCTTGAGCGCGGCCTTGGCGGTGCGCTTGCCCGAGCGGGTCTGGAGCATCCACAACTTGCCCTGCTGCACCGTGAATTCGATGTCCTGCATGTCGCGATAATGTTGTTCGAGGATTTCGAAGACCCGCGCCAGTTCGGCGTAGGTTTCCGGCATCGCCTCTTCCATCGACAGCGGCTTGGCCCCTGCCCGCTCGCGCGCCGCCAGGGTCAGATATTGCGGCGTGCGGATGCCCGCCACCACGTCCTCGCCCTGCGCATTGATCAGATATTCGCCATAATAGGCATTTTCGCCGGTCGCGGGATCGCGGGTGAAGGCGACGCCGGTGGCCGACGTGTCGCCCATATTACCGAACACCATCGCCTGCACATTGACCGCCGTGCCCCAATCGCCCGGAATGGAGTTGAGCCGGCGATAGACCTTGGCGCGGTCGGCCTGCCAGGAACCGAACACGGCGCTGATCGCGCCCCAGAGCTGGTCATGCACATCCTGCGGGAACGGCTTGTTCCACAGCTTCTGGACGAGGCTCTTATATTCCGCGACCAGCCCCTTCCAGTCGTCGGCGGTCATTTCGGTATCGAGCGTATAGCCCTGATCTTCCTTGGCGATCTCCAGCGCTTCCTCGAACGCGCCATGATCGAGTTCCAGCACGACGTCGGAATACATCTGGATGAAGCGGCGATAGCTGTCCCAGGCGAAACGCTCGTCGCCCGAAGTAGCGGCCAACCCCTCGACCGTTTGGTCGTTGAGGCCAAGGTTGAGGACGGTGTCCATCATGCCGGGCATCGAAATGCGCGCACCCGAACGGACGGAAACCAGCAGCGGATCGGCCGCATCGCCAAAGCGCTTGCCAGTCACGCCTTCGATATGGGCGATGCCGTTGGCGACTTCCTCGCGCAGGCTGTCGGGATAGACGCCGCCATCCTGATAATAGCGCGTGCACATGTCGGTGGTGATGGTGAAGCCCGGCGGCACCGGCAATCCGATCGCGGCCATGCCATCGAGATTGGCGCCCTTGCCGCCGAGCAGATTCTTGTCGCCCTTGCCGCCATCATCGACGCCGCCGCCGAAACGATAGACATAGCGGGTCGACATGCTGCTCATCTTGGCCTCTTCCGTCATAACCATGTGTTCCGGCTCTCCCTGCACTGATTGCCGTGTTGTGCGCTGCAACAATAGTGTCGCAACCTAGCTTGTTAATACGCAATGGGATAGATTGATCCGGCGCTCTGACGGATTTTATCCAGCGCCACACGAAGCATTACACCCTCATCCCGCAATTTTCGAAAAGTCTGCCACTTTTTGCACTGCGTCACGCACCCGCGCCAGCAGCGCGAGGCGAGCGGCGCGCTTACCGGCATCGGCGTCATTGACCGTTACCGCATCGAAAAAGGCGTCGATCGGCGCGCGCAGACTGGCCAACGCCGCCATCGCATCTTCGAACCGCTCCTCCGCTACCGCCTGCGCCGCGCGGGGTTCGGCGGCGTCGAGCGCGGCGATCAGCGCGGCTTCGGCGGGTTCGGGGGCATCCGGCGATGGCGCGACGTGCCCGTCTATCAGCATGTTTGCCGCTGCGGTTTTCGAGATATTCCCCCCAGTATCCTTCTTGAGGATATTGGCGGCGCGCTTGTAGCCGGCGAGCAGGTTCACGCCATCGTCGGTCGCGACGAAGGACTGGAGCGCATGAACGCGCGCGAGCAGGCGGACGAGATCATCCTCGCCACCCAGCGCGAACACCGCGTCGATCAGGTCGTGGCGAATGCCGGCTTCCTTCTGCTGGACCTTGAGGCGGTCGGCGAAGAAATTGCTCAAATCGGCAGTCGCTTGCGATGAGAACAACGGACGTTCGGCCAAAAGACGTAACTGTTCGAGCGAAAAGCGAAGATTGTTTACCGTTATCAGCTGAATGACGCCCAACACCGCCCGGCGGAGTGCGAAGGGGTCTTTTGAACCAGTGGGCTTTTCGTCGATATCGAAAAAGCTCCAGATACTGTCCAGCTTATCGGCCAGGCTTACTGCCACGGTGACTGGCGCGGTAGGCACATCGTCGCCCTGTCCAATCGGTTTGTAGTGATCGCGAATAGCGTCAGCTACCGCATCGGGCAAACCTTCGGCGAGGGCATAGTAGCCGCCCATTACACCCTGTAACTCTGGAAACTCACCGACCATTTCAGTGACGAGGTCCGCCTTGCATAGCTGGGCGGCCTGACGCGCCAGCGCCGGATCGCAGCCCGGCACAATATTATGCTCTGCCAACAATTGGGCAAATCTTGCCACCCGCTCCACCTTATCCGCAACCGTGCCCAGCTTCTCGTGGAAGGTGATGCGCTCCAGCTTCCTGGCATGTTCTTCCAACCGCGTCTTCTTGTCCTGCTCCCAGAAGAAGCGCGCATCGCTCAACCGCGCGGCCAGCACCTTGCGGTTGCCCGCGATGATCGCCGCCCCGCCATCCTTCGCCTCGATATTGGCGGTGCAGATGAAGGCGGGCGCCAGTTTCCCGTCCCCGTCCCGCAGCACGAAATATTTCTGGTTGATCCGCAGCGTCAGCTGGATGACTTCGGGCGGCACTTCCAGAAAGGCCGGATCGAAATCGCCCAGCAGCGGCACCGGCCATTCGGTCAGGCCCGCATTTTCCGCGACCAGCCACTTGTCCTCGATCACGCTATAGCCATGCGCGGCAGCGGCTTCGGCAGCCTTCGCCGCGATGATCGCCTGCCGCTCCGGGTGGCTGGCGATGACATGGCAGGCCCGCAACTTTTCGACATAGTCGTGCGCGCCGCCGATGGTGATCTCGCCAGGATGATGGAAGCGGTGGCCGAGCGTGGCATAGCCCGACTTCAGACCGTCAATCTCCACATCGACCAGATCCTCGCCCAGGATCGCGACGATGCCCTGCAAGGGACGGACCCAGCGCAGGCTTTCGGTGGTTTGCGACGCGCCGCCCCAACGCATGGATTTGGGCCAGGGGAAGGCGCGGATGACGGCGGGGATCGCCTGCGCCAACACATCGGCGGTGGCGCGGCCGGGCTTGTTCACGACAGCGAACCAGACACCTTCGCGGTCTTCCAACTGGTCCTGGGTCAGGCCGGTCTTGCGCAGGAAACCTTCCAGCGCCTGCGCCGGGGCGCTGGTGCGCGGCCCCTTAAATTCTTCGCTGACAGCCGCGGTTTCACGCGGCAGGTCGCGCGCGATCAGCGCCAGGCGCCGGGGCGTAACAAAGCTGTCGATGCGGCCCGGCGTCAGGCCGGACTTGGCCAGTTCCTCGGTAAAGAGGCGGGCGAGATCGTCGCTGGCCTTGAGCTGCATGCGCGCGGGGATTTCCTCGCAGCGCAGTTCGAGGAGGAAGTCGGTCATTGGTCATATCCACATGGAGAAAATCCTCCCCTTGAAGGGGAGGTGTCTGGCGCAGCCAGACGGAGGGGTGTCGCCCTATCGTGAGGGTGA
>NZ_AYOY01000174.1 GCF_000508185.1 Sphingobium sp. C100
GCTGCAAGGCGCCGCCGATCGGGATCACCGCCGCCAGCACGATCAGCGGCTGAAGGATCAGATAGACGGGATAAAGCGGCGATCCCATCGGCCCGAACAGCGCGCCCAACACCGGGCCACCCAGCCAGATCAGGATGAGGTGCGCGCAAAAGAGGAAGAAGGCATAGGGTTCGATCCGCAGCAGCAGCCCGCGTGCCCCCGTGCCCGCCAAGGCCCAGGCAATGCGCCAGAAGGCGACGGCGGCGGCGATGCGGACCGCCAGGTCCAGGCTGCGCTGGACCAGCGGCCATTCGCCGTCACCCAGTGCGATGGTGCGATAGAGTTGAGCCGCCATCAGCAGCGCGAAAGGCAATATCGCCAGCGGCAGCGGCAGCATCGCGACCTTTTCTTCCCCCGCGCCCCGCCGCGTCAGGATGCCGGCCACGAAAAAGAACAGGATCGACGTGCGCATCAGCAGCGGCGGCCCCAATCCGGCGACATGCGCGGCTGCGGCCGCCAGCGCGATCAGCATCAGCGCCCATCCGGGCAACCGCACCAGCAACGGCGCGGCGACCATGCACAGGAACAGGTCTCGCAGGAACGGCATCTGGACGTTGATGTCGGGGTTGCGGGTCAGGATGAAAAGCTCCTGCGCCACCCACTCGGCCGACTGCGGCGTCGGCGCCGACAGGCCGAACGTCGACGCCGCCCCCGACACGAACAGGATCGCTAGGCCATTCCACAGGATCATCGGCAAGGCGATGGTGCGCGCCTTGCGCGCCACATGGCTGCGCCAGTCGCGCGCGCGGCCCGATCCCGCAACCAGCCAGCCGGAAATCAGGCCCAGCAGCGGCACCGCGCTGCGGCCGAATATCTCCATCAGCGCCCAGCGCAGATTATCCTGCCCGCTGCCCCGCAATTGCGCCAGCGCTTCGCCATTCAGGCCGGTCCAGGCGTGGACATACACCACCCCCAGGATGCAGATGACACGGGCTATGGCAATCGCGTCGGAGCGGCGCGCTCCATCGACCGGGATCATGTCGTGCAAGAAAGCATCCTGTCTGTGGTGGCGCATAAATGCCTGAACCTGATCCATGTTCCCCTGCTTCCTCCCGCGCGTCGTTCATGGGGACGGCCGCTGCTTCACGGCTAAGTCAAAATTTACCTCTGGCCGCTATAGACCTGCTGTTTGCCGGACGCGATGCCGGTTCAGGGGACCAGATTACGCGATGACGCATATGCCGGGCGCTCAATCCTTCACTGCCGCGGTCGCATCCGCGCGGCCCGGTTCGGATCAGTCGATGGGCATGATCTTCCAGATTGCCGGGTCCAGTTCCAAGATGCTGATCGACGCGCACCGGCTTACGGCGCTCGGCGCGGACGCGGACCCCTGCATCGCGATGGCGGGACAGGTCGGCAGTCAGGTGAAGATGCGTGTGGGCGACAGTTGGCTGGTGGCCAGCGTGCGCGCCATGGCGCTGGATCAGGCGAGCCAGGGCATCGTCGCGGATATTGATTTCCTGGGCGAGGGCGACGAGGAAAAGCTGACCGGACGCATTCACCGCTTCCGCCGGGGCGTCACCCGCTATCCCACGCCGGGCACCGAGATTTTCCCGGTGTCGAGCGCGGACATGCAGCAAATCTACGCCGCCGACGATCGCGCTCATGTGCAGATCGGCACCGTCTATCCCACCAGCGACACGCGCGCCGCGCTCTATGTCGATTCGATGCTGGGCAAGCATTTCGCGCTGCTCGGCTCCACCGGCACCGGCAAGTCGACCAGCGCCGCGCTGATCCTCCACCGCATCTGCGACCTGTCGCCCCAGGGCCATATCGTCATGATCGACCCCCATGGCGAATATGGCGCGGCCTTCACGCAGAATGGCGCGGTCTATGACGTGGGCAACCTGGCCCTCCCCTATTGGCTGATGAATTTCGAGGAACATTGCGAGGTGTTCGTCACCTCGCAGGGCGCCGACCGCACGGTGGACAGCGACATCCTCGCCAAATGCCTGCTCGCCGCGCGGTCGAAGAACCGGCTTGCCGAAAGCATCGGTCGACTGACGGTCGATTCGCCGGTCCCCTATCTCCTGTCCGACCTCACCGCGATCCTCCAGAACGAGATGGGGAAGCTCGACAAGGGCACCAATTCGCTGCCCTATATGCGGCTCAAGACCAAAATTGACGAGATCAGGGCCGACCCGCGCTACAGCTTCATGTTCTCCGGGATGCTGGTCGCCGATACGATGCAGGCGTTCATCGCCAAGATTTTCCGCCTGCCCGCCGACAGCAAGCCGATTTCGATCATCGACGTGTCGGCCATGCCGTCCGACATCACTTCCGTCGTGGTGTCGGTGCTCTCGCGGCTGGTGTTCGACTATGCCATCTGGGCGCGCGACGAACCGCAGCGGCCGATCCTGCTGGTCTGCGAGGAAGCGCATCGCTACATCCCCAACACCACCACCGGCGCGGGCCAGGCGGTGCGCAAGATTTTGGAGCGTATCGCCAAGGAAGGCCGTAAATATGGCGTCTCGCTGGGCCTTATCACGCAACGCCCGTCGGATCTGGCCGAAGGCGTGCTGTCGCAATGCGGCACGATCATCGCGATGCGCCTCAACAATGATCGCGACCAGGCGTTCGTGAAGGCCGCCATGCCCGAAGGCGCGCGCGGCTTCCTGGACACCATCCCCGCGCTGCGCAACCGGGAAGCGATCATCTGCGGCGAAGGCGTCGCGGTGCCGATCCGCGTCGCGCTCGACAATCTGGAGGAAAGCCGCCGCCCCGCCTCGGGCGATCCCAGCTTCACCGACCTGTGGCGCCAATCGGGCGGCGAGAGCGACATTCTCGACCGCACCATCACCCGCTGGCGCAACCAGGGCCGATAAGCGAGGATCAGCCGACCGGCGCGATCCGCCCGGCCGGCTCGGTCTCGCTGTTCACCGCTTCCCGGCATTCCTCGACGTTGACCGGCACCATCAGCTTGGCCTTGCGCCAGCCGCCCTGCGCATAGACGGCCCAGGCCAACAGCAGCGAGGCCGCCGACCCGGCAGGGAAGCTCAGCCAGAGCGCATCGGCGCCCAGCGTCGGATAGGCCAGATGATAGAAGCCCAGCCGCACCGCGAACAGCGTGAAGGTCAGGATGACCAGCGGCGCCACGACCACGCCATTGGCTCGCATGACGCCGAACAGGATCATGGTGCAGCCGAACATCATGAAGCTCCAGCTCGCCAGCAACTGCATGTTCCAGGCCGCATCGATCGCCGGCTGGTTGCTGCCCAGGAACAGGGACAGCAGCGGTTCGTGGAACAGCAGGATGATGACGACCATCGCGCTCGTCACCGCGAGCAGGAAACCCATGCCATAGCCGGTGATGCGGCTGATCCGGTCCCAACGCCCCGCGCCGACATTCTGCGCCGCCATGGCGCTGACCGCCGCGCCCATCGCCATTGCCGGCATCTGGAGATAGGTCCATATCTGCTGCGCGGCGCCATAGGCGGCCGTCACCAGCAACCCCTCCCGATTGACCAGACCGATCATGACGAGGCCTGACGCCGACATGACGATCATCTGCAACCCCATGGGCAGCCCCTTGCCCAGCAACACGCGCATCTGGTCGGCGGCGGGCCGCAGGTAAAGCAGTTCCCGGCCGCGCAGCCGCAGCGGCAAATCCTTTGCATAGGTGAAGATCACGATGCCGATCAGGCTGACGAACCCCGCCGTCGCCGTCGCCGCGGCGGACCCGGCGATGCCGAAGGCCGGGAACGGCCCCAGCCCCAGGATCAGCACCGGATTGAGGATCAGGTCGATCGCGACGCTGACGATCATGAAGATTAGCGGCGTGCGCGCATCCCCCGCGCCGCGCAGCCCCATCATCATCATGACGCTGAGCAGGGTGGCGGGCATGGCGATGAAGATCACGCGCAAATAGGTGAGCGCCAGGTCGAATGCCTCTGGCGGCGTGGCCAGCAGCCGCAGCAACGCCGGTGCGCCGACCCATCCCGCCACCGCCACGCCCAGCCCCAGGATCGAACAAAAGCCGACCGCCGAACCAAAGGCCCGCCGCGCCGCGTCCAGGTCGCGCGCGCCCACCGACTGGGCGATGACCACGGTCGACGCCATGCCGAAACCGAATACGACCGAAAACATCAGGAACATGATGATATTGGCGTTGGCCGTCGCCGCCAGCGCCTGCGCGCCCAGAAAGCGGCCGACCCAGATGGCGTTGATCGAACCGTTGAGCGACTGGAGGATGTTCGACGCCAATGTGGGCACGGCAAAGAGCAGCAGGGTCGATCCGATCGGCCCCTGCGTCAGGTCTTTGGGGGCTTTGCCGGGTGCACGCATGTCATCCTCCTCACGCAGGCCGCTTGTCTTGAATAGGGTCGTCTGCCGTTAGCGCCGCTTAGCTCATCCTCCCCTGCAAGGGGAGGATGATCGTCAGCCCAGCCGTTCGAGAGCGGCCTTCAGCCGTTCTGCCTCCGCGCTTTTTTCGGCATGGTCCTCGCGCGCCTTGGCGACGGCTTCGGGCTTGGCCTTTTCGACGAAACTGGGGTTGGACAGGCGACCGCCCAGCCCGTCCCGCTCCTTCTCCGCCGCGGCCAGCGCCTTGGCGAGGCGGGTCTTTTCCGCCGCGATGTCGATCACGCCTTCCAGCGGCAGGATGAAGGTCGCCTCATCCACCACGATCTGCGCCGCGCCGCCGGCCGGCGGTTCGCCAAAGGTCAGGCTTTCGACCCGGCCCAGCCGCGCCAGCGCCACGCCCTGCCGGTCGAGCCGGCGCTGCGTCGCCTCCGCCGCGTCGCGCACGACCATCGGCAGCTTCGCGCCCGGCGGCACGTTGAGTTCGGTCCGCGCGGTGCGGATCGCGCTCACCAGCCGGATCAGCCAGTCGATTTCCGCCTGGGCGTCCTGATCGACCGCCGCCAGCGCCTGCGGCCAGCGCGCGACGATCAGTTCATTGTCGCGGCTTCCGGTCAGGTGCCACAATTCCTCGGTGATGAACGGCATGAAGGGATGGAGCATGACCAATATCTGGTCGAACGCCCAACCGGCGACCGCCTTGGTCTCCTCATCCATCGCGCCTTTGGTCAGCTCGATATACCAGTCGCAAAACTGGTCCCACACGAAATGATAGATGGCGTTGGCGGCCGCGTCGAAGCGCAGTTCGGTCATGGCGGTGTCGATCGCCTGCACGCATCCGACCGTCTCCGCGATGATCCAGCGATTGACCGGCAATTCGGCCGCTGGCGCCTCATGACTGGTCGAAGCCGTCACGCCGTTCGACTGAAGGAAGCGCGCCGCATTCCACAGCTTGGTCGCGAAGTTGCGATAGCCCTCGACCCGCTTTTCATCCATCTTCACGTCACGGCCCTGGCTTTCCATCGCCGCCATGAAGAAGCGCAGCGCATCAGCGCCGAACTTGTCGATCAGGCCCAGCGGATCGACCACATTGCCCTTGGACTTGGACATTTTCTGCCCGTCCGCCGCGCGGACGAGGCCATGGAGATAGAGCTTCTTCCATGGGACATCACCCATGAACTCCATCCCCTGCATCGCCATGCGCGCGTCCCAGAAGAACAGGATGTCGAAGCCGGAAATCAGCAGGTCGTTGGGATAATGACGGGCAAGCTTCTCCGTCTGCTCCGGCCAGCCGAGCGTGCCGAAGGGCCAGAGCGCGGAGGAGAACCAGGTATCGAGGACGTCGGAATCGCGGAGGATCATCGCCGTCACGTCATTTCCATCGACGTTCAGACCAGCTTCGTCACCCACAACAACTTTAAAGTTCTTACCTTCTAAATCCCAGTTCTCACGATAGAATTGTTCTGCCAAGATAACCGCATCGGCCTCGTTCAATGCAACGAAATTTGGTAAAGGCGAGGAAGGATTACCCATGGCCTCAGGTTTCAGCTTGTTAAACGAAGCTCCCCAAATCGGATAGCCAAACCAAGCTGGAATCCGATGCCCCCACCACAATTGGCGGCTGACGCACCAGGGCTGGATATTCTCCATCCAGTTGAAGAAGGTCTTTTCCCACGTCCTGGGCACGATCTCGATCGCGCCGTCGCGCACCGCCTGCATCGGCGCGACGGCCAGCTTGGCGGCATCGACATACCATTGGTCGGTCAGCCATGGCTCGATCACGACGCCGGAGCGGTCGCCATAGGGCGTCTGGATGGTGCGCGGCTCGAAATCGGCCGTGACTTCCTCGCCGTCCTTGTCCTTGGTGACATGGGGGACGAGCATCCCCAGCGTCTTCATCTCCTCGACCACCGCCTTGCGCGCGTCGAACCGGTCCATGCCGATGAAGCGATCCGGCACCCGCGCGTCGGCGGTCTGCACCACCTTCGCGTCGGCGTCGAACATGTTGAGCATGTCGCCGGCCTTCATGCCCGCGCGCCTGCCGACTTCGAAATCGTTGAAATCATGCCCCGGCGTGATCTTCACCGCGCCCGATCCCAGCTCCGGGTCGGCATGGTCGTCGGCCACAATCGCGAAACGCCGGCCGGTGATCGGCTGGACAATATCCTTGCCGATAACGTCCTTGTAGCGCGGATCATCGGGATGCACCGCGACCGCCATGTCGGCCAGCATCGTTTCGGGCCGCGTGGTCGCGACGACGATATGGTCGGCGCCGTCGGCCAGGGTCACGCCGTCCGCCAGCGGATAGCGGAAGCGCCAGAAGCCGCCCTTCGTCTCCTTGGTCTCCACCTCCAGGTCGGAAATGGCGGAGCGGAAATGCGGGTCCCAGTTGACCAGCCTTTTGTCGCGGTAGAGCAGCCCGCGCTTGTGCAGTTCCACGAAGGTCTTGACGACCGCCTTCGAAAACCCCTCATCCATGGTGAAGCGCTCATTGGCCCAGTCCATGGAGCAGCCCAGCCGCCGCAGCTGGTCGGTGATGGTCCCGCCGCTTGTCGCCTTCCATTCCCACACCTTCGCCACGAAATCCTCGCGGCTGTAGTCGGTACGCTTTTCGCCCTTGGCATTAAGCTGCCGTTCGACCACCATCTGCGTCGCGATGCCGGCATGGTCGGTGCCGACCACCCACAGCGCATCCTTGCCGCGCAGCCGTTCGTAACGCACGACGATGTCCTGCAACGTATTGTCGAGCGCATGGCCGATATGCAGGCTGCCCGTTACATTGGGCGGCGGGTTCACGATGGTGAAGGGCATGGCGTCCGGCCGTTCGGGGCGGAACAGGCCCTTTTCTTCCCAATGGGCGTACCAGCGGGTTTCGATCGTCGCGGGGTCGAAGGTTTTTGGCAGTTCGGTCATGGAAGCGCCCTTAAAGGCCCTTCCGGCTCCATTCCAGCGAAACTATCACCCGACCCAGCGCCAAATGCCCGCCGCCCATCCGGCCAGCGGCATATGCGCCCAGGTCGCGACCAGCCAGATCAGCAGCCCGCCCGCCAGCGTGTGCATCCCGAACTGCCCGAACTTGGCCCGGCCCGCGGCGATCGCGGCGAACGGCCAATAGCTGGTCCGCGCCTCCCATTGCCGCCATGCCTGCGGCTTGAGCGTTTCCTTCTTGGCGTCCTGCAACGCCGCCCCGACCAGCGACAGGATCAATATGGCCAGCGCCAGGATGATGTTGCTGGCGACCGGATAGACCAGGATATGACTGATGCTCCACAGCGCGAAGGACCATAGCATCGGATGGCGCGTGATCGCGAACACGCCCTTGGCTTGGGCGGGAATGATCAGCTTGCCGTCCGGGTCGGGCATGGCCGGATTGCGGATCAGCGATCCCATCAGCAGCATGGCGGCCAGCAGCATGGCCGCGCTCGCCACCGCCCAGAGCACGTCACCGACCGGCCAGAGCATAGTCGTTACGGGTGCGGAACGATATGCCTGGATCAGCCAGATCAGCGTTGCAAAGGCGACCAGCGAATAAAGGCCCAGAAACCCCTTCTCCCCCACCCGCGCCACGATCGGCGCGCGCAGGGGATGGGACAACAGGAAATGCGTGCCTACAAAGGCCACCGCCGCAATCAGCACCATCACCATGTCGTCCCCCGCTTCAGGATGGCGGCCAGTCTAGCACAGTGCGTGAAGCTGTCTATTTCGCTGTCCATTTATCGAGCCAGCCCAGCGCCTCGCCATACCATTGCAGCGAGTTTTTGGGCTTGAGCACCCAATGATTCTCATCGGGAAAAACCAGCAATTTCGAAGGAATGTCGCGCCGCTGCAGCGCGGTGAACGCGGCTAGGCCTTGGGTATAGGGAATGCGGAAATCCTTTTCCCCGGTCACCACCAGCATCGGTGTTTTCCACTGCCCGACATGATTGACCGGGTTCCATTTCTCGAACTCTTGCGGAACCTCATAATAGGGGCCGCCATGTTCCCATTCGTCGAACCATAATTCCTCGGTCTCATAGGCCATGGCCCGCGCGTCGAACACGCCGTCATGCTGGACGATGCATTTGAACCCATCGACCCACTGGCCCTCGATCCAGTTCATCATATAGCCGCCATAGCTGGCCCCCAGCGCGCAGGCGTTGCCGGCATCGACTTGGCCATCTTTCACCGCTGCGGCGGCCAGGCCCAGCTTCAGGTCTTCGAGCGGCTTGCCGCCCCAATCCTTGTTGATGCTGTCGGTGAAGGCCTGACCATAGCCGGTGCTCCCGTGGAAATCGACGATGACGGCGGCATAGCCATGGGCCGCGAACGCCTTGGGGTTCCAGCGATAGGACCATGAATCGCTGAAACTGCCCTGCGGCCCTCCATGGACCAGGAACGCGACCGGCAGCTTGCCGCTCACGCCTTTGGGTTTCACAATCTGCCCCCAGACGGTGTCGCCATTGGCGCCCTTGAAGCTGTAGCGCTCCACCGACACGTCATCCACGCCCGCCAGTTTCTGCGCGTTGACATTGGTCAGCCGCACCGGCTTGCCTTTTACGGGCATCTTCCAGAAATCGGCAGGCGACTGGATGCTGTCGAGCGCATAGACGAACCCGCCCTGCGGCAGCGGCACGACGCTGCCGGCATGACCCTTCTCCGTCAGCCGCATGACCTTGCCCGACATGGCGTCGATGCGGAACACCGGATTGTCGAGCACGTCATTGGCTGTCACCAGCAGCGACCTGCCATCCGCCGCCCAGGCGATCGAGCCGACCGACCGATCCCAATCTTCCGTCAGCGCCCGCGTTTCGCCGGTCGCGATGTTGCGCAACGTCAACACCAGCCGATCCGCCTCATAGCCCGGCCGCTTCATCGCGGCATAGGCCAGCCATTTGCCATCCGGCGACACGGTGGGCATGGTGTCGGTGGCGTCATTGGCGTCGGTCAGGTTGACCGGCGCGGCGCTGCCATCGGCGGGCGCGGCGAACAGGTCGATATTGGTCGACAGCGGCTCGATCCGCCCCGCCTCGCGCAGCGCGAAGAACACGGTCTTGCCGTCCTTGCTCCAGGCGATTTCCTCACCGCCGCCAAAGGGTTTGGACGGGCTGTCGCCGACCAGTCCGCCCATGACCGAAACGGCCGGACCACCACTGACCGGCATGACGAATATTTGTGATCGCTGCCCGTCGGACCATGTATCCCAATGACGCACGAACAGCCGGTCATAAACCCGCCCACTGCCCGCATCGGCGGGGGCGGCGGGCTTCACATCGTCGATCGTCTTCGCACCCACCGGCCGATCCGCCCACAGCGCCACCCTGCCGCCATCGGGGCTGAGCAGGAAACCGGAAATGCCGCCCGGCGCCTTGCTGATCTGCACCGGCGCGCCGCCGGCCAGCGGCACGCGCCAGAGCTGGTCGTCTCCACTGGCGTCGGACTGGAAGTAGAGCGACGATCCATCGGGCGAGAAGACCGGGGCGGTTTCATTCTTGTCCGCACTCGAAGCGATCTGGCGTGGCGCCTGCCCCGGCTTGCCGATGTCGAGCAGGTAAAGATCGATACGCCCGCGATTGGCGGCCAGGTCGGTGCTGCGCAACTGATAGGCCAGCCATTTACCGTCCGGCGAGACCGCCGGCGCGCCGACGCGGTTCAGCGCCACCATGTCGGCGGGCGTGAAGGGCCGGGCCAGCGCGGGCGCGCTCGCCAGGGCCAATGCGCTCAGCCCCGCAAACAGAAAAATCTTCATGGAAATCACCCTCGGATCGGACATGCGACGCGAACGGCTGGCAGCCGGGGCATCGTCAGGATGCGAGGGGTTTAGGATGCTGCGGCAATCGCCGCAAGCGCAGCCTTAACGGCTGGTGATGCGCGCTATTTCCTTGGCCACCATCTCTTCGACCAACGCAGGCAGGCGAGCATCGAGCCATTCCTTGAGCATCGGCTTCAGCATCGATCGGACCAACCCATCAAGCGTATTCTCCTCGCCATCGCGCGGTGCGACCAGCATGGAGGACAAGGCCGAAAGAGAATGGCGCGCCGCGACTTCGCTTTCGACCGAGAGGATGGTTTCCTCACCGGCGGCGGCGGTGGACGGCTTGGCAGCAGCTTTGGGAGCGGGCATCACGTCCTCCTCTGCGACCTCATCGGTCAATTCCAGCACTTCCTCGACGGCCGGCTCGGTCGGCGCAGGCGCTTGTTTGGCAGCTTCGGCTCGGGCGCGGCGGGGCGCGGACTGAACCGCCTCCTCGCCTTCCTCGGCGATGATCCGCTTGATGGACGAGAGTATCTCTTCCATCGAGGGTTCCTTCGTCATGTCACCCATGGATAATCCCCGTCCAAAGTCCATTGCGCACCTTCGCCGTTGTAGAATTACCCGATCAGGTTAACAAGCGGTTAAGGCTGCTGCGAAGAAGCCGGATCGACATTGGCGTTTTGCGCCGGCGTGTCAACGGTGCGCGTCGCTACCGGCTGGGGTGCGGAGTCGAAATCCCAGTCGAACCACTTGCCCTTCACCCGGTCATAATTGACCATCGGATCATAGAGCGCACCGCTGTCCAGCCCCAGATCGTCCGCTTCGGCATGGCCCATGGCCGCAAGCAGGCTGAAACCGGCGACATAGGCGTTGCGCTGCGCCGAAACCAGCTGAACCTTGGCGCTCAGCGATTCCTGCTCGGCGTTCAATATGTCGAGAATGGTGCGGCTGCCGACCGAATTTTCTGCGCGCACGCCCTCCAGCGACAGCGACGCCGCATCCACCGCCTTGCGGCTCGAATCGATCGTCTGGAGCGACGCCTGCCAGCTTGCATAGGCCGCGCGGGTCTGGGCGATGACGCTCCGTTCGGTCTCGATCTCCTGCTCCATCGCCTGGGATTCCAGCGCCTGGTTCTGCCGGACCTGCGCGGCGGGGCGGCCGCCCTGATAGAGCGGAACGGTCAATTGCAGACCGGCGGCGGCCTGCTTGTTGATCTGCGAACCACCGCCCGCCGACCCATTGTCCAGCGTATCGAGATAATTGGTATAGCCCGCCTGGGTGAAGGCCGACAGGGTCGGCATCACGCTGCCGCGCGCCGCCCGCACGTCCAGGCCCCGCGCTTCACGCTGCTTCTGGGCGGCGACAATGTCCGGATTGTCGGCCAGCGCGACCTGAACGGCGGTATTCGGACTGGCCGGCAGGCCGGGAAGCTGCGGCGGCGGCTCCAGATCGTCGGGCGCTTCCCCAACCAGAGCGATATAATTTTCGCGGCTGGTGATGAGGTTCGCCTGCGCCGTCTGAAGGTCCGACTGCGCCAGCGCCAGCCGCGATTCGGACTGCGCCACGTCGGTGCGGGTCAGGTCGCCGACCTCGAACCGGTCGTTGGTGGCCTGGAGGTTGACCTGCAACACATTCACATTGGCTTCGTTCAGCGAGACGATCGCGGTATCACGGATCACGTCCATATAGGCCGCAACCGTCTGCGAAAAGATGCTCGCTTCGGTGCCGCGCAGCCCCGCCTGGCCCGCCGCGACACGCACCTTCGCCGCCTTGACGCTGTTGCGCACCGCGCCGCCCAAATAAATGGGCACGCTGAGCTGCGCCTGGGCGTTCACGGTCCGCTGCGGCGATGTGAAGCTGATCGTGGGCTTGAGGATGCTCTCGCTATAGCTGCCGGTCACGTCCAGCGCCGGTCGGCCGCCAGCCTTCTGGATCGGCACATTCTCATCGGCCGCCCGCTGACCGGCGCGCGCGCCGGTCAGAGTCGGGTTCGAGGCATAGGCCTTGGCCAACGCGCCCTGCAATGTTTCGGCGCTGGCTGGAACGGTCATGGCAGACGTCAGCAACAGCAGGGCAGCTGCGGCATGGTGCCGTTGATAGGTGCGCTTCGCTGTCATCTCCCCCCGCCGATCCTCATTCAGAATATAAAGGTCTTGGGCGCACCAAAGCCGGGCAACGCCACCATTTCAATGTCCGTCAGGCTGCTCAAACCCAGAACGCCGCCGATCACCTTGCCAGCGCACAGGCGCGTGACGCCGCGATCGATCACGCCGGTCACGACCCGCGCGCCATCGGCAAGCTGCTGAACGAGTGCGGCCGGAACTTCCTCCACCGCACCGTCAATGAAAAGAACATCAAAGGGCGCGCCGGCCGGGGCGCCAGCCTCAAGCGGTCCGCGAACCACGGTCACGCCGGGTAGGGCGATCTCCGCGCCGCCCTCTTCCTCGACCGCCGTCACCTGGGCGCCGAGTTCGGCCAGCAGCGCGGCGGCATAGCCGGTCGCGGCGCCGATCAGCAGCACCTTGTCCCCGACCTCGATCTGCGCTTCCTTGAGCAGCCGCCCCGTGACCAGCGGCGCATTAAGCGCCCGGCCGCCGGCCAGCGGAATCGGACGATCGACATAGGTCATGGCGCGGCGCTCAACGGGAACAAACTCCTCCCGCGGCACTTTGGCCATCACCGCAATCACGCGCTGGTCGTCCACGTCGCTGGTGCGCAACTGGCTCTCGACCATAGCGGTCCGCATCGAAGAATAGGTTTGCTCGCTCACGATAGTTCCTCGCTTGGCACAACTGTATTGGCAATGCAATACACTAAGGAGATCATCGGACCTCTAAATCAGCGTGCGGCCCGCGCCAAGCGGCTTTGCATGGATGTGATCAAGATTCTTGCGGCGCATCGCACCAACCGCGCTTGACTTTACCGGCAAAGCCGCACATTTGCGGCGTCCCACTTGCGGAAGGCCCGATGGCGGAGTGGTGACGCAGCGGACTGCAAATCCGTGCACGCCGGTTCGATTCCGGCTCGGGCCTCCAGGTTTCGCTTTCAGAGCCGTCCATAGATGGCTGATTTCCGACATTTTTTAGATGTGCCGGCCAAGCGAATCCCGACTCTGGCGTCCGTCATTATTCCCCAATGTTCAGATATCGGCGAGTGCGGCGTCGCCGGTTCCCGTCAATACAGCAAGACACACGGGTTGGTCAGTGCTGATATGCAGGCCGGCGTTTTCTGACATGGATCCCAAGCGCGCCGCTCAGTATCGCTCAATCGTCCTCGCCACGCTCCAGCCCTCATAATCAGCAAAGGCAGCTAGGCAGCTATCCACCAGCGCAGCACGCCAGCGACAACGCCAAGGGTCGCGACGCTTGCTGCCCAAATTCCTGCCAGCCACGCCAGGCGCTTCCACAGCGGAGGGGATGTGAGGGACATTAGTGGTAGCCGTGCGTGCCCACCTTACCGCGGAAGACCCAATAGGCCCAAGCGGTATAGGCCAGGATGACTGGCATGATGACCGCAGTGCCAACCAGCATGAACAGCTGACTGCGCTCAGGCGCGGCGGCATCCCAGATAGTGATGGTGTCGGGTACGATATAGGGAAAAAGGCTGATACCGAGGCCGGAAAAGCCCATCGCAAATAACGCGAGCGAGAGCAGGAAGGGTGCAGCCACTGCGCCACGGCGCAGACAGCGGAAGAACAGGAAGGCAAGAATGGCTGTGACGAGCGGCACCTGCGCGGTGGCGAGCACACCCGGCATATCGAACCAACGCTTCCAATATTCAAATTGAAGGAACGGCGTCGCCGCGCTGACCGCTCCCATCGCGATGAGCGTTCCCACACCCGCCCAGAGTGCGACGCGACGCGCATGGGTTTCTGCTGTGCCTTCGACTTTCCATATCATCCACGTCGCGCCGAGCAGCGCATAGCCGACGACCACCCCCGCGCCGGTCAACAAGCTGAACGGCGTCAGCCAGTCGAGCCAGCCACCCGCATAAGCCTGATCCACCACGCGTACGCCTTGCAGGATCGCGCCGAGCGTGATCCCTTGTGCGAATGCAGCGACAAACGAGCCGAGGCTGAATGCGACATCCCACACCGCGCGGTGATTGGGGTCGCGCCAACGGAACTCGAACGCCACACCGCGAAACACAAGGCCGAGCAGCATCGCGATGATCAACGGATATGTCGCGGTCAGAATCACGCCGTAGGCAAGCGGAAATGCCGCAAACAGGCCACCGCCGCCGAGCACCAGCCAAGTCTCGTTGCCGTCCCAGACCGGTGCGATGGAGTTCATTGCCTGATCGCGCTCGTCGCCGACCCTCAAGGACGGGAACAGGATGCCGATGCCGAGGTCGAACCCGTCCATCACGACATACATGAACACGGCGAAGGCGATGATGAAAGCCCAGACAGTGGTGAGATCAAAGTTGATGTGCATCGCGCTCACTCCGACGTCGCGGCGCCGAACGTCGGCGCAGGTGTAATGCCGGCGGTGCGGACAGGGGCGCGATCAGGCTCCGGCTCGTTGGGCGCAGCCGGCCTATGCATCAGGCGCAGGATATACCAGGTGCCAGCTCCGAACACCGCGAAATAGACCAGCACGAAAGCGACGAGCGAGGCTGCCACTGCTGGCGCGGCTAGCGGCGAGTGCGACTGGCTGGTGAGGAGTTGGCCATAGACGGTGTATGGCTGGCGGCCGACTTCGGTTGTGATCCATCCGGCAATCACTGCGATGAAGCCCGATGGTCCCATGAGCACCGCCATGCGGTGGAGCCACGGCCAGTCGTAAAGATGGTGACGCCAGCGCGCGACGAGGCTCCATAGACCAAGGCCAAGCATCGCGAAACCGAGCCCCACCATCACACGAAAAGACCAGAAGACGACCAGCACAGGTGGTTCGCGGTCGTCGGGAACCGTGTCGAGTCCAGCGAGCGGCGCATCAAGGTCGTGCTTCAGGATCAGAGATGAGGCTTTGGGGATCTCAACCGCATAGTCGATGCGCTTTTCCGCTGGGTTGGGGATGCCGAACAGGATCAGCGGCGCGCCATTGGGGTGGCTGTCATAATGCCCTTCCATCGCCATCACCTTTGTGGGCTGGTGCTCGAGCGTGTTGAGACCGTGCATGTCACCGGCGAATATCTGAATAGGCGCGACGACCGCCGCCATCCACATCGCCATGGAGAACATCTTGCGCGCATGAACGCTGGTTCTGTCGCGGAGCAAATGCCATGCGCCGACCGCGCCTACCACCAGCGATGTGGTGAGGTACGCAGCGATGACCGTGTGGACGAGCCGATAGGGAAAGCTTGGATTGAAGATGATCGCCAGCCAGGATGGGCCGGGCAGCAAACGTCCGTCTGGGGCGACTTCAAACCCGGTCGGCGTCTGCATCCAACTGTTGACGCTCAAAATCCAGAAGGCGGAAATGAAGGTGCCGAGCGCCACCATGCATGTAGCTGCGAAGTGCAACTGCTTGCCGACCTTGCTCATGCCGAACAACATGACGCCAAGAAACCCGGCTTCGAGGAAAAAGGCGGTCAGCACCTCATAGGCCATCAGCGGACCGATAACAGGGCCGGCCCTGGTCGAGAATACCGACCAGTTGGTGCCGAACTGATAGGACATGACAATGCCGGAGACAACGCCCATCGCGAAAGCCACCGCGAAGATCTTCACCCAGTAACGGAAAAGATCGATGTAGAGGTCCTTGCCCGTACGCAGCCAAAGGCCTTCGAGCACCGCGAGATAGCTTGCGAGGCCGATGGAAAAGGCGGGGAAGATGAAGTGGAAGCTGACGGTGAAACCGAACTGGATTCGCGCCAACAGCACTGCATCAAGATTGTCGAACATCTGTCCCTCCTGAGCGCGGCCAATATCGCAGCAGCGCCATCACATGACAATGAGTCAAACCGTCACAGCGCATTCCAGCTACGCCAGAGCATGTAGGCGGCGACGAGAAAGACAAGGCCGGCAAACACGCCCGGGAGAGCGCCAGTCCCGGACAGGCGCTTGGCGACTGCCGCGCCGACGCTTCCTCCCGCGATGCCGCCGACAATGAACACGCCCGCCAGAGGCCAGTCGATCAGCCCGGAAGAGGCATAGTTGAGCGCAGTTGTGAAACCAAAGGCGGTAACCGCGACGAGACTGGTGCCAATTGCGTTGATCATGGGCATCCTGGTCGAAGCGACGAGGCCCGGCACAATGAGGAAGCCGCCACCTATGCCGAAAAAGCCGGAGAAGACGCCCGTACCAAGCCCGTAGCCCAGCACTTGCGGGGCATTGTGGCGATTGCATTGCGCACCGGCTATGCTTTGCGCCTTCCGCCTTTTCAGCATCAGAATCCCGACCACGATCATGACGAGCGCGAAGAGGAAAAGCAGCTTCTGGCCGTCGAACGCCTTGCCAATCGTCGATCCGGCGAAAGCGCCCGCCACTCCCGCCGCCGCATATATGCCGCCGCAGCGCCATTTCACATTATGCTCCCGCGCATGACTGGCGAGACCGGCCGCAGCATTTGCCGCGACCGCCAGCGCCGACGTGCCGATAGCCACATGCGGATTGGTGACACCAACCAGATATACCATCAACGGCACCGCCAGGATCGACCCGCCTCCGCCGATCAGGCCGAGCGAAAAGCCGACGAGTCCCCCCGATGCGCCTCCAAGCGCATATTGGAGCGGTGTCAGCACGTCAGCGGATTTCGCGCGGATTCGCCGCGCGGGTTTACCGTTGAGACATGCGGTATCGGTGCGTGTGGCAGCTGGTCCGGCCTAGCGAGCCACTCATGCCCCTTCACCATATCCTTCCAATGGGTCCACGGGAGCGCTTTCTCCTTGAGCAGCCAAGACAGGCTGGAGGGCCGTTTGCCCGTGCGGCAACAGGCAAGCGCCTGCCTTTCAAGCGTGAAGGCGTCGGCGAAGCTGACTACGTCATCGACCGTGAGTTTGTCGGGCACCACCGGGATCGCGGCGGACCCAGGCCCGATCCTAGTCGCGGCCTGCCGCATCTGATTGGTCCCAGGCCGTGCCGGCTCCTTGCTGCGGGGGCGCTTGACGATGATCGAACGGAAGCCCTGCGCGTGCGCCGCGTCGACGTCCGACAAGCTGATGTGCGAGCTGTTGGAGAGGCGGGGTGCCAATGGGCGAGGATTCATGACGGCATCCTCTTCCGGCCTTGGATCGTCGGCCTAGGCGCCACGGCATAACGGTGCAGCGCAAAACCAGTAAGCATGGCAGCCACGAAGATCGCAGCCGACGCCGGCTCAAGCGCAAGCGCTGCGATCGCCGGCCCCGGGCATAGACCGGCAACGCCCCATCCGACCCCGAACAGCCCTGCGCCGACGACGAGCCGGGTATTGATTCCGCTCATTTCGGGCAAGTCAAAGCGGTCGGCGGCGATCGGCGCGTCGCGCCGCCGAACGATTGCCCATGCGACCGTCATAGGAAGCAAAGCACCGCCCATGACGAAGGCGAGAGTTGGGTCCCAAGCCCCAAACAGGTCAAGGAACGCGCGAACCCGTGTAGGGTCGGTCATGCCGGAAAGCGTCAGGCCAGCGCCAAACAGCACGCCGGCAACGAGCGCCAGGAAGATGCGTCCGTTCACCAGCCAAGCCCCAGCGCGTTCATTGCCGCCACCGTGGCGATTCCGGTCGCCATGAAGGTTGCGGTGGCGACAACTGAGCGTGGCGACAACCGGGCCAGGCCGCACACACCATGACCGCTGGTACAGCCGCTGCCCAGTCGCGTGCCGAAGCCGACGATCAAGCCGCCTGTGATCAAGGTCGCCATGCCCGGAAAACGAGCCGGGACATCCGCACCCATGATCTCCAATATCAGCGCACCGAGCGGCAGGCCCACGACGAACGCAGCGGCGATCGCCCGGGGCGTTCCCGTTGCTGATAATCCGCTCGCGCGCGCGGCCAGACCGCTAACACCGGCGATCCGCCCCAGGCCCAACAGCATGAGCGCGGCGGCCAGGCCGATCATCAGCCCACCGACAAAACCCTGGAACGGCATGGCGTAAGCGGGCAACATCAGAGTACATCAAGCGGGAGTTTAAGATAGCGAACGCCATTGTCCTCAGCCGGTGGCAGTTCGCCGCCGCGCATGTTCACCTGCACTGCGGGGAGGATCAGCTTGGGCATGTCGAGGGTCGCGTCGCGATCGCGGCGCATCTTGACGAACTCGTCCTCGGTCACGCCCTCGTGCACATGGACATTGGCGATGCGTTCGTCACGGATCGTCGTTTCCCAAGCGAACGCGTCGCGCCCCGGGGCCTTGTAGTCGTGACACAGGAACAAGCGCGCATCGTCCGGCAGGCTGAGGAGGCGACGGATCGACCGGAACAGCCGTCGCGCATCGCCGCCGGGAAAGTCGGCCCGCGCGGTGCCATAATCGGGCATGAACAATGTGTCGCCGCAGAACACCGCGTCGCCGATGACATAGGCGAGGTCCGCAGGGGTGTGGCCTGGCACATGGAGCACCGACGCCTGAAGCGCGCCAACCGCGAAGATATCGCCGTCGTCGAACAGCCGATCGAATTGCGAGCCGTCACGTTCGAAATCGCTGCCAGCGTTGAACAGCTTGCCAAAAACATGCTGTACCGTCGTGATCTCACGCCCAATCCCAAGTTGCCCGCCTAGCCGCTCCTGCAAATAGGGGGCAGCGGACAGGTGATCGGCATGGGCGTGCGTCTCAAGCAACCATTCTACCGTTAACCCCCTCTCCTCGACATAAGCGATGATCGCGTCGGCCGAAGTCCTGGACGTGCGGCCGGCGGCGGCATCGAAATCCAGCACTGAGTCGATGATTGCCGCCTTCAGCGTCCCCGGATCGTGGACGACGTAGCTGGCCGTGAAAGTCGACTCATCGAAGAACGCTTGCACCACGGGCCGCGGCTGGCTGCCGGCGTGAGCAGCTTCGATAATGTCGATGGCGGCTCCGAGCGACCTGTCCACAACGACTCCTCATTCACATTTACAGAAAATATGTATGTCCGTATATGACTTGTGTCAACGGCCTTGCTATTGCAAGGCCAGATCGATGAAGCGAGATTCGATGATGAACGGAACACCCAGTCCTTTGCGCCTTGGCGAACCTGCGCCGGACTTCACCGCGCGCAGCACTGCCGGCTCGATCAGGCTAAGCGACTATCGCGGACGCTGGCTGGTGTTTTTTACTCATCCAGCCGACTTCACACCGGTCTGCACAAGCGAGTTCGTGGCACTGACCCGCGCTTCGGCTGAGTTTGAAGCGCTCGGCTGCGAGTTACTCGGCCTGTCGGTCGACAGCCTCTTCTCTCATCTTGCCTGGGTACGCGCTATCCATGATCGCTTCGGGGTGGAGGTACGGTTTCCGATCATTGAGGATCCCACGATGGAAATCGCCAAAGCTTATGGCATGGTCGCACCTGACGCGGTCGATGCCGCAGCCGTACGCACGATGATGATCCTAGACCCGGAGGGCGTGCTTCGGGCGTCAAACAACTATCCCGCCGAAGTCGGTCGTTCGATCCCGGAGATCCTGCGCACCGTCCACGCCCTGCAACGGGTTCATGGCGGCGGCGTTCTCGCCCCCGCCGATTGGACGCCAGGCAATGATCTTTTGCGCGAACCAAGCCAGAGGGTAGCCGACATCGTTTCTGCTGCTGCCTCGTCAGACTGGTTCTATCAACCGGTGCCGGATGTGGCATGAACATGAGCGACCTGGAAGCTACCGCTGAATTGCTGAAGGCGCTGGCTCACGTCACGCGTCTTGCGATTCTGCATGGGCTGGTCGATGGGGAACGTTCGGTTGGCGATCTCGAGCGGGCCGCCGGCATTGGTCAGCCGACGCTTTCGCAGCAGCTGGCCGTGCTGCGCAAAGCCGATCTGGTTGATACAAGGCGCGATCACAAGCTGGTCTTTTATCGCATTAATCATGATCGCCTTCGCGAAGTAAGCGCATTGCTCGACAGCTTCGCTGGCACGGTTGCAGTCTCGCGCGAGGAGGCAGGCACGATCGCCAGGCTGCGCGGCAACGGCGCGGCGATGTTTGCGCGCTTACTCTAAGCCGCCCGATCAACCGGTCATCCGCCGCATCTCCCTGAGCACCGTCAGGCAGTGGAACGCAATCATCCGCTCCTCGTCGGTCGGAATTATCATCAATTTCACACGACTTTCGGGCGTGGAGATTATCATGTCGTGTCGTGCTTTGGGGCGGACTCTAGATTGAAGTGCGAAATCCTAGGATTTATAGGGGTTTGACCCCTTTTCCAGGTCTCTACGGCAACGCTATGCGCGCAAGCCCCTCGGTCTGCATATCCCCCTTGCCAATATGATTGGCGAACACCCTCCCGAAATCAGCAATCGCAGCGGCTTTGGTCGTTGGGAGGGCGATCTCATGATCTTCGGGTTGGCATATGGCAAAGCCAACCTCACTTCGCTGGTCGAGCGCCGCAGCCGGTTTACCATCCTCGCCCGCAATCCCAGTCGGCATTCCGCCCGCATCATGGCGGGTATCCAGCATCACCTGCATATCCTGCCCCCCTTCCCTGCGTCAGTACGGCTTCCATTTGAGGTGCGAATTGCGGTGGTTGCATAGCACTTCGGCTGGGGTTGGGGCATCAATGACTGGTTTCGACGAATTGAAAGAGGCGATCCAGCGTCCTTTCCGCTCGGCGAGCGACAACATCTCGCCTGCTGGCAGGCTCGGCCATAAGTGCGCCGAAGGACAACAAAAAAGGCGGCCTCTGTTCGAAGCCGCCTCATTCACGCGATTCGCAGGAACCGTTATTTCGGCGCCAGCACCATCAGCATCTGCCGGCCTTCCATGCGTGGATAGGCTTCGACCTTCGCGATTTCCTGGACATTTTCGGCCACGCGCTGGAGCAGGTTCATGCCAAGCTGCTGGTGGCTGAGTTCGCGGCCACGGAAACGCAGGGTGATCTTCACCTTATCGCCATCGCCGATGAAATCATGGACCTTCTTCATCTTCGTATCATAATCATGATCGTCGATGTTCGGACGCATCTTGATCTCTTTGAGTTCCTGCGTCTTCTGGGTCTTGCGGGCGATATTCGCCTTTTTCTGGGCTTCGTATTTGAACTTGCCGATGTCCAGAAACTTGCAGACCGGCGGGTCGGCATTAGGCGAAACTTCGACGAGATCGAGGCCGATTTCATAGGCCTGCTCGATCGCCTCTTGCGTAAACATCACACCGAGATTTTCGCCTTCATCATCGATCACGCGCACCTTGGGCACGTTGATGAACTCGTTATAACGGGGGCCGGACTTCGGCGGCGGCGCCATCGGGCGGCGCATCATCGGGGGACGTATAGCAATATCTCCTATGGTCGTTTCAAAAACGGACGGCTCTTAGCGGCTTTTGCGCAAAACCGAAAGGGGTGCGTAGTGCCGCCGTAACGGAATCACGCACCCTTGCGGCATTTCTGCCTCACTACATATCGGGTGCCTGCGCCTCTTTTTCAAGACGGATGATGAGATCATCGAGCGAAAGGACGCTTTGCCCCTCCTTGCCCAGTTCGCGCAGCGCCACCGTGCCTTCATCCGCCTCGCGGCGACCGACGACCAGCAGATTGGGCACCTTGGCCAGGCTATGTTCGCGCACCTTGTAGTTGATCTTCTCGTTACGGATATCGAGTTCCGCGCGGATGCCCGCCGCCCGCAGCTTCTCCACCGCCGCCTGTGCATAATCGTCAGCGTCGGACACGATGGTGGCGACGACAGCCTGCACCGGCGCCAGCCAGAGCGGGAATTTACCGGCATAATGTTCGATCAAAATGCCGATGAACCGCTCATAGCTACCAAAGATCGCGCGGTGGAGCATGACCGGCCGGTGCCGTTCGCCGTCCTCACCGACATAGGAGGCGTCGAGACGCTCGGGCAGGACGCGGTCCGACTGGAGCGTGCCCACCTGCCAGGTGCGGCCGATTGCGTCGGTCAGATGCCATTCCAGCTTGGGCGCGTAAAAAGCGCCCTCGCCCGGCAGTTCTTCCCAGCCATATTCCGGCGTATTGAGGCCCGCGGCCGCAACCGCGTCGCGCAGCTCATTCTCGGCCTTGTCCCACATCTCGTCGCTGCCGAAGCGCTTGTCCGGGCGCAGCGCCAGCTTGATGGAGTAGCGGAAACCGAAATTCTGGTAGATGCGGTCGGCCAGCGCGCAGAAAGCACGGACTTCCTCGACAATCTGGTCTTCGCGGCAGAAAATATGCGCGTCGTCCTGCGTGAACTGGCGCACCCGCATCAGGCCGTGCAGCGCGCCATGGGGCTCATTGCGGTGGCAGCAGCCATTTTCATAGAAGCGCAGGGGCAGGTCGCGATAGCTCTTGATCCCCTGACGGAAGATCAGGACATGCGCCGGACAATTCATGGGCTTGAGCGCCATCCAGTCGGCGTCGTCCGAAACCAGCGGCCCTTGATCCTCGACGTTCGGCACTTCGTCGGGAATGACGAACATATTTTCCCGATATTTGCCCCAATGGCCCGATTGCTCCCATTGGCGCGCGTCCATCACCTGTGGGGTCTTGACCTCGCGATAGCCGGCTTCGTCAATGGCGCGGCGCATATAGGCTTCCAGTTGGCGCCAGATCAGATAGCCCTTGGGATGCCAGAAAACGCTGCCATGCGCTTCCTGCTGAAGGTGGAACAGGTCCATCTCCGCGCCCAGCTTGCGATGGTCGCGCTTGCCCGCCTCCTCCAGCCGCGTCAGATGCTCGGCCAATTGCTTCTTGTTGAGCCAGCCCGTGCCGTAGATGCGCGAGAGCATCGCATTTTTCTGATCGCCACGCCAATAGGCGCCCGACACGCGGGTCAACTTGAACGCCTGCGGGTCAAGCTTGCCGGTGGACGCCAGATGCGGGCCGCGGCACATGTCGTACCAGCCGTCGCCCGAATGATAGACGGTCAGTTCCTCGTCTTGCGGCAGTTCGGCGGCCCATTCGGCCTTGAACGTCTCACCCGCTGCGCGCCACTGCGCGATCAGCGTGTCGCGACCGATCACTTCACGGCGCAACGGCTTGTTGGCGGCAATGATCTCGCGCATCTTCGCTTCGATTGCGGGCAGATCCTCCTCGGTAAAAGGGCGATCCCTGGGTGCGAAGTCATAGTAGAATCCATCGTCCGTCGCCGGGCCGAAGGTGATCTGCGTGCCGGGAAAGAGCGCCTGCACCGCTTCGGCCAGGATATGGGCGAAGTCGTGGCGCGCCAGTTCCAGCGCATCGGCCTCATCCTTGTTCGTCACCAGCGCCAACTGTGCGTCGCCTTCAAACGGACGCCCGATGTCGCGCAATTCGCCATCGACCCGCGCGGCAATGGCCGCCTTGGCAAGGCCAGGCCCGATCGCCGCCGCAATGTCCGCCGGGGTAGTGCCGGGCGCGACTTCACGCACGGAACCATCGGGCAGAGTGATTTTAAGCATGGCGGACACGGAATGTCTTTCTGTTGAATTGGCTGGGCGCGCGCCTCGCAAGGCCGCGCCTTCCCCTTAAATGGGCGGCCCGGCCTGTCAATAGAAGGGCGGCGGCGGCCGAAGAGGAATCCGGACGCCGCCGCCAGTCAAGCCTGCGAATTGCGAGGCGTCGCCCTACTCCGTGACGAAAGTCGAAGCGCCGGCTTCAACGGTCAGGCGCTTGAGCGACGCGGCCTCCGCCTTGGGGGCATAGATGGTCGACATCGCCACATAATCGCCCATCGCCGTATCGGGCGTCAGCGTTAGCAGAATATAGCCCTTGGCGCGCTGATCGCAGAAGTGCACTTCCGGGCTTGCCTGCTCCAGCAGCGAGCCCAGCGGCACCTGCGGCAGCGCATCGCCGACCGAGGGGCTGCTGATGGACGATGTGCCGAACTCGACGCCGATGGCGTTGCCGTCCCGATCCGCCAGTTGATTGGCCCAGAAGGCATGGCTGTCGCCCGCCAGCACCAGCGGATGCGCACCTGACCGGCGGACGCTCTCATACAGCCGCTCGCGCGCGGCGGGATAGCCGTCCCACGCGTCGAGGTTGAAAGGCAGGCCGGCGCGATACCCCGCCTGCGCCATTTCCACCTGCGCCCGCACCTTTGGCTCCAGCGTCGCCACCATGGCCGACGCCTTTTCGGCGCCGAACAGCCGGGCAAGGTCGGGGCCATTGACCCGCGCCATCACCACCTGATTACCCAAAATCTGCCAGGGCGTGCCCGCCTTGACCGATGCGGTCAGTTCCCGCTCCAGCCAGGCCCGCTGCGGTTCGCCCAGCATCTCTCGGTCCGGCCGGTTGCGTTCCGCCAATACGGCTTCAACCTCGGACCGGCCGGGCGTTTCGCCCTTGAACCCAGCCTGCTCGCTGCGCGCCAGAAGGCGTGTTTCGACCATCAACAATGTCGCCAGGTCGCCGAAATCGAAGCGACGGTTAATCGCCTCCCAAGGATCATCCCCTTGCGGATCGCGGATCGGCATCCATTCGAAATAGGCCTGCATCGCCGCGGCCTTGCGCTTGGCCCAATCACCTTCGGTCGCCGGCTGGTGATTTTCGGCGCCGCCGATCCAGCTGTCATTGGCGGTTTCATGATCGTCCCAGACGCAAATGAAGGCCGCGCGCGCATGGACGGCCTGCAAGCCGGAATCGCGCTTATACTGGGCGTGACGGGTCCGATAATCGGCCAGCGACACGATTTCGTGCGCCGGTTCGACGGTCCGGCCAATCTTCTGTCCGATGTCCGCGCCATAGCCGTCGGCGCCATATTCATAGATATAGTCGCCCAGATGCACCACCGCGTCGATCCGTTCGAGCGATCCGATCGAGTCATAGGCGGTAAAGAAGCCGCCGGGATAAAGCTGGCACGACACGACCGCGAGCACGGCGTCGGCTGCCGCGCCCTTGGGCAAGGTGCGGAAACGGCCGGTCGGCGATCGGGTGCCGTCCGCCAGTTCGAACCAATAATGATAGTCCGCCCCTGCTTTCAGGCGGCGCGGTTCGACCTTGACGGTGAAGTCGCGCGCGGCGCGGGCCTGCGCCGAACCGCTCTCCACCGGCTTGCCATCCGCGCTTTCGGCGACATGCCAGCGCAGCGAGATCGCGTCGGCCGCAGTCAGATCGGCCGGGGTGACCCGCGTCCACAATATGGCGCCGCGCATCGTGGGATCGCCACTCGCTACGCCATGCACGAAGCTGGCGGCGGGCGATGTCGTCGCCGCCCCGCCGATGCCGGGCAGAACCGCGCCCGATCCGATCAGGCCGATGGCGACGCGGCGGTTGAGCTTCATCATGGCGCCGCTCACTTCGCACCGCCGAAGCGGAAGCTGGCGGACACGCCGTAGAAGCGGGGAGCACCAGCGATGAAGGTCGGCATCCCCAGGCTGTCGCCGGTATTGCCCGCATCCATGATATATTTCTTGTCAAAGGCGTTCTCGATGAAGCCCTCGATCCGCCAGGCGCCGCCCGGCGCTTCATAGCCCAGCCGTGCATTGACCAGCGCATAGCTGCCCTGCAATTCGTCCAGAATATTGTCCGCGACCAACGCGGCGGGCGGCTGTTGCAAGTCCGTCCGGTCATTATCGTCGTCGAAGAAGATTTCCGACTGCCAGGTGACGCTGGGCGTGAAGATGATCCGGCCGGGGCCGACGGGCAGCGACGCCTCCGCGCCGAACGACGCGCTATGGTCGGGTGACAGGCGGAAATGATTTCCGTCGCGAACCCCCGTCTTGAACCGGCTATGGTTATAGGCATAGGTCGCGAACAGGGTGAGCATGTCGTTCGGCACCCAGCGGAGCTGGCCTTCAAAACCATAGCTTTCCGCCTTGCCGGCATTGGTCAGGACGAATTGGGTGCCCTGCTGCACCGTCGTCTGGAAATTATCATATTGGTAGAAGAAGGCCGCGCCGTCGATGAACAGGGTGCGGTTCATCAGCGCGGTCTTCGCGCCGACCTCGAAACTATCGACGGTTTCGGAATCCAGCACCGAAAAGCGCGTCGCGCCCAGCGGCGCAGATGGCGCGCTGGCAGCGAGAATCTGGGGACGGCGGCCGCGCGCATAGGTGGCGTAGAGGCTGGCGTCCGCGCTCGGCTTGTAGCGCGCGGTCAGGCGCCAGGAAAAGCCGCCGTTGGACAGGGTGTCGCTGTCCTCGCCCCCATTGCCGGCCGTGGGCTGCGCGCCAAGGCCAAAGAGCGGCACCGGATAGGCGGCCGACGGCGGAATGCTGGCCGCACCTGGAACGGCAAGCGCCTGAAGCAGCGCGGTCCGCACCGCTTCGGGCTGGCTCAGCGCGCCTATGAAGCCACCCAGGATCGAGCGGCCATTCTCCACCGACGAGACGAACGTGCTGCGCTTGTCATCATGCGTGTAGCGCAGACCGCCGCCAATTTCGAACTGGTCGGACAGGCGGATCGTCACATCGCCGAACAAGTCGAAGGCGCGGGTGCGCGATCCGTTGGTGGTGCTTTCCAGATGGCTGGATTTCAGGTTGGCGCCGATCGCCTGCGCCTGTTCGCTCGACAGGGCGACGCCATAGGCATTCGCCACCCCTTGCAGCAACGCGCCGGTGAAGGCCGGGCTGGCAAGGAGCGCAGCAGGGACCGGGTCGGTCGCGGGTCGGCCGGGGATCGCGCCGCCGCCGTTCAGCGCGCCAGCGAGTCGAGCCAGCGTGGCGCGTTCATCGAACTGGGTCGGCACGCGCTGCGTGCCCTTTTCGTGGAAGTAGCTGGCGCCCAGGAAAGCGGTGATCGGACCTTCCTCATAGGTCAGGCGGAATTCCTGGCTGGTCTGTTCGCCCCGCGCATCTTCCGCGGCGGTCAGCATCGGCAGTGAGATGCCGTCGGCATCGAAGATTTCGAGTGCGTCGAAGCGACGGAAGGCGGTGGTGGAGGTGAGGCTGAAGCTGTCATTCAGCTGCAACTTGGCAATGCCGGTCACGCCCCACACTTGCCGGTCGAGGCCCAGATCCTTGCCGCCCTCGAAACCCGCCCCCGCTGCGAGCGCCGCACCGCTATTGCGGCCGCGATCGCCGATTACAGCGCCGGTAGTCGGATCGGTCGGGTTGTAGGCGATCGACTTGAAGGCGGTGCCATTCGGGCTGTCCTTTTGATAATTGCCGATCAGGTCGAAGCTGAGGTCGCCCTTCTCTCCGTGGAAGCTGCCCCGGACCGCCTTGGTGTCGACCGAGTTGAAGTCGCCGCCGCCCAACAGATTTTCGACATAGCCGTCGCGCTTGCGGATACGGCCTGCCAGTCGGATCGCCATGCCCTCGCCGATCGGCGCGTTGACCATCGCTTCGCCCAGCCAGCTGTCATAATTGCCGTAGGAGGCGCGGCCCGACGCTTCGAAACTGTCCAGCTTCGCCTTGTTCTGGACGATGTTGACCGCTCCGATCAAAGCGCCGCGGCCATAAAGCGTCGATTGCGGCCCCTTGGCGATCTCGACTCGCTCGACGTCGAACAGTTCGACGTAGGAGCCGCGCGATTTGGAAATGGATACGCCGTCCTGGAAAACCGAGACGCGCGGTTCGTTGGTCGCGGTGCCGCTGTCCGACGTGATGCCGCGCATCACGAAGCCGGGATTGTTGGGCGACTGATTCTGCACCACGAAGCCGGGCACGAAGCGCGAGAGCGAGTCGAATTCATAGAGGCCGAACCGGTCGAGCTGCTGCGACCCGACCACGCTCAGCGCCATCGGCACGTCGATCGCATCCTGTTCGCGCAGCTGTGCCGTAACGATGATCGTCGTATCCGCGTCGCCATCGGGCGTCTGGGCCTGTGCGGTGGCGGTTGCGAAAGCAGAAAGGCTGATGGCGGCAAGCGCCAGCGAACGGATGTGCATGATGGAACTCCCTTTCGACCCCGGTAGGAAGGGAGTATGAAGCCTGCATGACACCCCCGATCCGGGGCGATGTCTTATTGGGCAAGGCCACAATTCAAGGGAAGCCTATCGCCAGCGGCAGCGCCGACGGATCAGTTTGGCACGATCAGATATTTCTCTCCCGTGCGCCGGGCATTATAGTTGAGCACCGCCTCCCGCGTCAGCGCGTCCTGGAGCGAAATGCGCGCCTGGTAACGACTGGCGAAGATGGTGGTGAGATTGTCGCGCACCCGCTGGCGCATCCGCTCCACCGTTTCGGCGCCCGCGCGCTGGAGGAAGGAGAAGAGCAACCACCCGCCCACGTTCCAGCCAAAACCGAAGCTGCGTGTCAATATGGTCGGCGACATGTCGAGCGCGCCATAGATATAGGCCTGTTTCAGGCGATCGGAGCCATAGCGGCTATAGGCCGCACCCTTGCTGGCGGCCTGCTCCATCGCGTGCAATATCTGATCGACCAGCGGGCCGCC
>NZ_AYOY01000175.1 GCF_000508185.1 Sphingobium sp. C100
GGGCCGCCGCTTTCCGTCCAGTCCAGCAGCAGGCTGCCGTCCTCGTCGATCCGCCAGTCGATCGACACCGAACCATGGTCCGACAAGGCGCCATATTTGGCGGCGTTGGTCAGCATTTCATGGATCACCAGCGCCAGCACGGTGAAACAGCCTGGCGTCAGCAGCACATTGGGGCCGTTGAGCTGAACGCGATCGCTTCGTTCGCCCAGATAGGCGCCCGCTTCCACCTCGATCAGGTCGATGAGGCGCGCCGGACTCCAGCGATCGGCGGTGATCTGGTCATGCGCGCGGGCAAGCGCATGGACGCGGCTTTCCAGCGTGCCGATAAATTCATCGACCGACCGGGCGCTGTCGCGCGTCTGCGACAGGAGGCCGCGGATCAACGAGAGGATGTTGCGCACCCGATGGTTGAGTTCGGCGATCAGCAGTTCCTGCTTTTCGTGCGCCCGCTGCCGCTCCGCATCGGCAGAATCCGACAGGCGCAGGATCACCTCCAGCAACGCAGTGCGCAAGGCTTCGGCCACCCGCAATTCGGCGGGGGTGAAGGGCAATGCCACGCCCTTCACCAGTTCCGACCATTCCTCGAAGCTCTTTCGCGGGGTAAGACGCGGCCCGTTGGGGCCATATTCGATATGTTTGTCCTGCTTGCCGGCCCAGCGTACCGAGCGCAGTTGCTCGGCCCTGAACAGCACCACATAATCGCGCGGCCGGCGCGACAACGGGATGGCGAGCAGGCCCGCCGCGCGATCGGCATAGGCGGCCGCGTCGGGCAGCAGGCGCGACAGATTATCGGTCGTGTAGACCTGACCGGCAGCGACCCGGTTCAGCATCGCGACGATGGCGGCGAAGGCGGGCTGGTCAGGCGTCAGGCCCGACACGGTCATCTGACCGTCGATATAGACGCCAACACCGTCGGCGGGAATCGTGTCGAAGATGATATCCCCCAGCCAGCGCGCATTGGTGAGCAGGTCATGATCCTGCGCCACAGCCGCCAGCAGGCGATCTGCGACCAGCCGCGCCTTGCCTTCATAGGCCGCGGTTTCGGCGCGCTCGCGACTTTCGAGCATCATCGAGAATATCTGGCCGAACAATTCGGCGGCGCTGCGCTGCGCGAAGGTGGGCAGGCGCGACTCATAATGATGGCAGGCAAACAACCCCCACAGCCGCCCCTCCACGATGATCGAGATGGAAAGCGACGCCCCCACGCCCATGTTGCGCAGATATTCGATATGGATCGGCGACACCGCCCGCGTCAGGCACAGCGACATGTCGAGCGCCGCGCCCGTGGGATCGAGCGGTGGCACCACCGGCACCGGCTCCGCGCCCACATCGGCGATGATGCGGAAAATGTTGCGCATGTAGAGCGCACGCGCCTGGGCCGGAATGTCCGATGCGGGATAATGAAGCCCGAAGAAACTCTCTATCCCCGACCGCAAGGCTTCGGCGACCACTTCGCCATCGCCGCCCTGCGCAAAACGATAAACCATGACCCGGTCGAAACCGGTCAAGGCCCGCACTTGCCGCGCGCCATCGCGCAGGAAGGCGGCCATGCCATCAACCTGCGCCAGCCGCGACACCATCGACCGGACGGTGCTGCTGGCCTCCATTTCGTCATGGCTGGCCGGTTCCGCCTCGACCACGACGGTCGCGCCTGAAAAATGCACGGCGACGTCGAAAGCCGGGCCGCCTTCCATCAGGGCGAGGGAAAAGAGGCGCTCGACCGAATCGGGACCGCGCAACAGCGTGATGCGATTGCGCAGCGCGTGAAGAGCGTCGCTCGAGAAAATCTCGGTGATCGGCCGGCCAAGCATCTGGTCGGGCGACAGACCGATATAGTCGGCGCTGTTCGTCGATACGCGCGCGACCAGCCAGTCGGCCGTCAGCGCGACCAGAAAGCCGAAGGGCTGAATTTTGCTCAGCACATGGATCGGCTCGCGATCGCAATTGCTGAGATCGACCGCATAGTCGATTCCGTCGGTGGGCGCATCAGCCATGGGCCGGGATCTTCTGTTCGGCGCCGGCCGCGGCAAAGAGGGCGAAGGCGGCCAGAGCGCCCTGCACGGCGTCCTCCAGCCAGCCTTCGCCGCCTTCCGCCGCGGCGCTCTCCAGCGCGCGCTGGAAGGCCAACCACTCCCCTTTTTCATGAATCGCCGACAAATAGCTGTGCGGTAGCCCCCGACCGACCTGACGCGCGAGCACCGCACCGCCCAACCGCGAGCCTTCCAGCGCGTAAAGCAGGCCCCAGCGATAACCCTCGCCCATCGCAGCGCGCAGCGGCAGGGGTTGGGGCAATGTCGCGCCCAACGCCGCCAAATCCTGCGCCAACAGCGGCAGGCGCGGGCGATTTGGCCGCGCCGCCGGTTCCAGCGCCGACAGCGCGCGACCATGCGCGGTCAGAAAAGCCCTGTAGCCTCCTTCCGAATCCAGCGCGAAATCCGCGAAAAGAGCGTCCACCCGTTGATGCCCTTGCATCGTTGCATCGCGCAGGGCCTGACGGGTGCGGCCGGCATCGGAAGATTTTATCACTCGGCAGTCCTAATGGGATTGCACAAACAATACTTTGATCTGAATTAGACATTTCAGAAGTCGGGATGTGACGCCCTGCCGGCGCGCCAGATGCCGTCGAGAAGAACAGGCGTCCATCGCCCTATTGCACCGCCCGATTCTTTCATATCGCTGACTGGCAGGTTCAGCGATGCGACACCCCGACTCGCCCATAAGTCCAGCATCAGGGGGCTTCCGCCCCTGTTCCAAGAAAGTCCGAACCATGTTGAAGAAAATCATGTTGGCGGGGTTGATGAGTGTGACGGCATTGGCTGGCATTTCGCCTGCCTATGCGCAGGCCGGTCAGGATCGCGGCAGTCGTGGCGAACGCGCCGCGCGTGGCGACGGCAATGTGGTGGTGTCGCGCGGCAACCGCATGGCGCAACCCCGCAATGAAGAGGCCCGCGGGCAGCGCGCGCAGCAGCGGCAGGCGCAACGCCCGGCCGGACAGATGGCTCCGCCCCGCCCCGATTCCCGTTGGCGTGGCGACCCTAATCTGCCGGCCAACCGCGCGGTCGAGCAGGGCGCGCGCGACCGCCGGGCGCAACGCCAGGACGGGCGGAACGATCAGCGGGCCGACCGCCGCGACGATCGACAGCAGGGCCGCGATGACCGGCGCGACGGGCGGCAGGATGCGCGCAATGATCGGCAGGACTGGCGGAACGACCGCCAGAATGACCGCCGCGATTGGCGCGACAATCGCGGAAACGAGCAGCGCTGGACCGGCAACCGGGCGCGCAGCGACAACCGCCGTTATGACGACCGGACCCGCTGGAGCAACCAGCGGCGTTGGGACAATGGCTGGCGCCAGGACCGGCGTTATGACTGGTCCAGCTATCGCAACCGCTATGGCGACCGGTATCGGGTCGGCCGCTATTATGCGCCACGCGGCTGGGCCTATGGCTATCGCCGCTATTCGGTGGGCATTGTCCTCAACAGCCTGTTCTATTCGAACAGCTACTGGATCAATGATCCCTATCAATATCGGCTGCCCCCTGCCTACGGCACGCTGCGCTGGGTGCGCTATTATGACGACGCGCTGCTGGTCGACATCCGCGACGGCTATGTCGTCGATGTGATCCATAATTTCTTCTGGTGATCTGACAGCTTCCTGAACTGGCCTTCAGGAGTCCTGACCCCGGTGCGGCGACGCGCCGGGGTCTTTTCATCCGCGCCCCGGCTGTGGCAGGAGAAGGTCATGACTGACACGACCGACGATGGCGGCATCGCCTCGCCCGCCCGCGCGCGGATCGGCGACGCCGTCCGCGCCCGCCTGGACCGCAATCCGATGGTGAGCCGCATCGATTCGCCGCATCTGGACATTTACGGTCGTCAGGACTTCCTCAGCGCCGAGGAATGCGCCGGCCTGCGCGCGCTGATCGACGCCAGCGCGAAGCCATCGTCGCTGTTTTCCGGCAGCGCCAATGCCGAATATCGCACCAGCCACAGCGGCAATCTGAGCCCCTGGAACCCGCTGGTCGAAGCGGTGACCGACCGGATCTGCGCCCTGACCGGCCTGCCCGCCGCCCATGGCGAGACATTGCAGGGTCAGCGCTATACGGCAGGGCAGGAATATAAGGTGCATTGCGATTATTTCCCCGTCACGGCCAGCTATTGGCCGCAGATGCGCGCCAGCGGCGGGCAGCGCACCTGGACCGCGATGATTTATCTTTCGGCCGTCGAAGCGGGGGGCGAGACTCATTTCCCGCAATGCGAATTCATGGTGCCCCCGGTCGAGGGCATGATCCTGATCTGGAACAACATGATGCGGGACGGCGCTCCCAGCCGCTTCAGCCTCCACGCCGCCCGGCCGGTCGAGCGGGGCACGAAATATGTCGTCACCAAATGGTTTCGGGAAAATCCCTGGGGCTGATCCGGCTGATACAATTGGCGACATAAATGACTGGAATCTGACTGCATCATTCGCAAGCCGTTCAGCCGCCGAGGCTCATATCTCTCCTCACGGCGCAGGAACCCGGGCGATCCGCCAGCGGTCCGACGCCAAGCCCAACGGGAGACGAGAAAGATGCGTAAACTGATCATATTGGGCCTGTTGGCCGCTACCGTGGCGCCGAGTGTCGCATCGGCCCAATCCTATGGCGAAGCGCGTCGCAGCGAGCGCCAGTTGCGCGAGGAAAAGCGCGACCTGCAACAGGCCAAGCGTAACGGCACGCGCCGTGACGTCCAGGAACAACGGCGCGATGTGCGCGACGCCCGCCAGGAAGCGCGCGAGGACTGGCGCGATTATCGACGCAGCCATCGCGACGTCTATCGCCGCGGCAACTGGCGCGCGCCGTTCCGCTACACCGCGTGGAACAGCGGGGCGCAGCTGCGGCCGGTCTATTACAGCTCGCGCTATTATATCACCGATCCCTATCGCTATCGCCTGCCCCGTCCGGGCGCGAACCTGCGCTGGGTCCGCCACTATAATGACGTGCTGCTGGTGAACGTCCGCACCGGCCGCGTGGTCCAGGTGCATCGCGGCTTTTTCTGGTAAGCTGGCGAATAGCCAAATGACTACGGCCCCGATCCTGCGATCGGGGCCGTTCTGTCATGCGGTTCGCCGCCCTTGGCCGCGCCGCCTGTCGCCAGGCGCACGCGGCCGATGATGCGCGAGGCGCATCATCAGTCCGAAAGGGGGGTGGACCAATTTCGCAAACGCGGTTCCGGCCCAATTGTTCCCATTTTTTTCGCGCGCACGTCGATGGTTCAGGCAGCCAGCGCTTCGGCGATCAGCTTGCGGCTGTTTTCAATGCCATAAAGGGCAATGAAGCTGCCCATGCGCGGCCCTTGATCGGCGCCCAGCAGTGTTTGATAGAGCGCCTTGAACCAATCGCGCAGTTCCGCGAAGCCAAAGGCTTCCTCCTTGCCGATGGCATAGACGATATTCTGGATATCCTCCGCCGAGGCGTCGGCTGGCAAAAGCGCCAGTTCCGCGTCCAGCCTGCGCAGCGCCGCCGCCTCATTCGCCAGCGGCGCCCGGCGCTGAAGCGTCGGCGCGACGAAATCGCGATGATAGGCGAGCGCGTGGCCGATCAGCGCATCGAGTTCGGGATAGGTCTCCGCACTGGCGCCCGGCACATAATTTTGGAGATAGCCCCACACCTGTTCGCGGCTGGCATCGCCCATCACGCCGACCAGATTGAGCAGCAATCCGAATGTCACGGGCAATTCGCCCTGCGGCAGCGAGCCGTCATGGACATGATGGACCGGATTGCCGAGTTGCTGCTCTATCGTTTGCTTGGGATAATTGCCGCGAAACTGCCAATATTCATCGACCGCGCGCGGGATTACGCCCATGTGAAGCTGCTTCGCCTTCTTGGGTTCGCGATAAGCGTAGAAGGCGAGGCTTTCCTGCGGGCCATAGGTCAGCCATTGTTCGAGGCTGAGCCCATTGCCCTTGGACTTGGAGATTTTCTCGCCCTTTTCGTCGAGGAACATCTCGTAATTGAAGCCCTCGGGCGGGCGGGCGCCCAGCGCACGGCAAATTTTCGACGACTGGGTGACCGAATCGATCAGATCCTTGCCCGCCATTTCATAATCGACGCCCAGCGCATACCAGCGCATCGCCCAGTCGACCTTCCATTGCAGCTTGGCGCCGCCCGACAGGATCGACTGTTCGATCATGTCGCCATCATCCTCGAACCGGACCAGCCCGGCTTCGGCGTCGATCACTTCGACCGGCACCTGAAGGACGATGCCGCTTTTCGGACTGATGGGCAGCACTGGCGAATAGGTGGCCTGCCGCTCCTTGCGCAGGGTCGGCAGCATGACGTCCATGATCGCCTGATAACGGCGCAGCACCTGGCGAAGCGCGTCGTCAAAGGCGCCGGCGCGGTAGCGTTCGGTTGCCGAAACGAATTCATAGTCGAAGCCGAACCGGTCGAGAAATTCCCGCAGCATCGCATTGTTATGATGCGCGAAGCTTTCAAATTTTTCGAAGGGGTCCGGCACCTGCGTCAACGGCTTGCCTAGATGCTGCGTCAGCATCGCCTGGTTGGGCACGTTATCCGGCACCTTGCGCAGGCCGTCCATATCATCGCTGAACGCCACCAGCCGGGTCGGGATGTCCGACAGCGCATGATAGGCGTTGCGCACCATCGTCGTGCGCAGCACTTCGTTGAAGGTGCCGATATGCGGCAGGCCCGAGGGGCCATAGCCGGTTTCGAACAGAATATGCCCTTTCCCTGGGGCGCCATCGGGATAGCGCTTCAGGAGCTTGCGGGCTTCCTCATAGGGCCAGGCCTTGGCCGCCTGCGCGGCGGAGCGAAGAATATCGGAAACGGTCATAACGCCAAAGCCCCTACCCCCGGACATGCGCGAAAGGAAACGCTAATTGGTGGCAAAAGCGCGTTAAGAATCGTTCTCATATTTAGATTTCGTTAACGCTGTTCGTGGATAATCGGACGCCATGGGAGGCGATATGCACATACAGCGCAGCCGTGAGCGCATAGCGGTCGACATCTCCATCGTCGTCACGACCGTGCTCGACAGTCAGGAAGGCACGATCGTCGATCTGAGCGAAGGTGGCGCGCAGGTCATGGGCTGCACCCTGCCGGCGGGCAGTTCCTGCCAGCTCGACCTGGATGGTCATGTCACCTTCGGCACGGTGCGCTGGTCCGAAGAGGACCGGATGGGCATCCGCTTCCCCTATGAACTGAACGATGGGCCGCTCTACGAGCAGCTCGAGCTTGCGCGCGCGGCAAAGCGGACCCCGGTGGCGTTCCAGCCACGGATGCAGGTGATGACGGGCGGTTTCGGCCGCCGGATCGGCTGAAACAGGTTTTCCTTTTGTTCCGGTTCGCCTAGACCGGCCAGGTGATCGATCCCGCCTCTCTACCCGCGCTCCATGCCAGCCATGGCGGTATCTGGCTGCGCGAAGACGGCCGCACCCACGCGCTGGCCAAGGGACAGGCAATATCGCGCGCCGCCGAAACGCCGGTGCTGCTGCTCAATGCGCCACTGACCGGGCAGCGGCTGGGCTATCCCGAACTCAATGGCCTGGACCTGCTCGAACTCTGGGCCTTCCTGCACCCCGCCCGCTTCCTGGTGCCCACGCCCAAGGGACTGGCCGAAGCGCTGGACCTGCCGCCCCCCGCCCAGGAAGGCGAGATACCGGCGCTGTTGCAACAGGGCGCGGCATTGCTGCTCGCCCGGCTCGAAGCGTCGGACTGGCGCGAGCGCGAAGGCGGCTGGACCGCGGCGCAGGCTTTGCACCGGCTGCGCTGGCCCTGGTCGCCGCTGGTGGCGCCGCGCATCGCCCGCCCGCGCGAGGCGGAACGCTGGCTGTTCTCCAAACTGCCCGAATGGGAGGAGGCGCAACCCCGCCCCGTCCCACGCACCCTCACCTTGCCCGAAGAGCAGGTGCTGGCCCGGCTCGATGCGCTGACCGGCGCGAGCGCGGAACCGCGCCCCGGCCAGCGCGCCTATGCCGCCGCGGCCGCCGCGACCTTCCTGCCCCGGCGCCATCGCGACCAGCCCAATATGCTACTGGCCGAAGCGGGCACCGGCATCGGCAAGACGCTGGGCTATCTCGCGCCCGCCTCGCTCTGGGCCGGGGAAGCGCAGGGCACCGTGTGGGTGTCCACCTATACCAAGGCGCTGCAACGCCAGCTCGATCGCGAATCGCTGCGCCTCTTTCCCGATCCGGCGGTCGCCGCGCGGCGGGTGGTGGTGCGCAAGGGGCGGGAAAATTATCTCTGCCTGCTCAACCTGGAGGATGCGTTGCAGGGCGGCTTTTCCGGCCGCGCCGCGATATTGGCGCAACTGGTGGCGCGCTGGGCCGCCTTCAGCAAGGATGGCGACATGGTCGGGGGCGACCTGCCTGGCTGGTTGCCGACCTTGTTCCGCCGCAACGGCTCCACCGCCCTGACCGACCGGCGGGGCGAGTGCATCTATGCCGGCTGTCCCCATTATCGCAAATGCTTCATCGAACGGTCCGCCAGGGCATCGGCCGACGCGGACATCGTCATCGCCAACCATGCTCTGGTGATGATCAACGCCGCGCGCGGTCGGGAAACCGGCCAGCGGCCGCAGCGCATCATCTTCGATGAGGGGCATCATCTGTTCGACGCCGCCGATTCGACCTTCTCGGTCGCGCTGTCGGGGCAGGAGGCGATAGAGCTGCGCCGCTGGATCATGGGGCCGGAAGGCGGATCGCGCGGGCGCCGCAGGGGCCTTGCCGCGCGCCTGTCCGACCTTGCCAGCTATGACGAGGAAGGCGGGCAGGCGATCCGCGCGGCGGTTGACGCGGCGCAGGCCCTGCCTGCCGACGAATGGTTGAAGCGCGTGGTGGCGGGCGAACCGTTCGGCCCGCTCGAAGCGCTGCTCGCCGCCGTCCGGGGCGCGGTCTATACCCGCGCCGCCGACGCCGGGGAAGCCGATGCGGGCTATGGTCTGGAAACCGAGCTGGCCGAACCGGACGGCGCGCTGGTCGAAGCGGCGCAGGAGGCGGCGCTGGCGCTCGACGCGCTCATCAAGCCGCTGGTCCGCCTGGCGCGGCGGCTGGAGGCGGTGATCGAGGATGCGCCCGACTGGCTGGACGGCGCGGCGCGCGCGCGGATCGAGGGCGCGGTGGCGTCGCTTGGCTGGCGTCGCGACCTGATCGCCGCCTGGCTGGCGCTGCTGGCCCGGATCGGCGGCCCGGCCGATCCCGATTTTGTCGACTGGATGACCGTCGACCGGATCGAGGGGCGGGAATATGATATCGGCATCCATCGCCACTGGCTCGACCCCACCCGTCCGCTGGCCGAAACCGTGTTGAAGCCGGCGCAGGGCGTGCTCATCACGTCGGCCACGCTCAAGGGCGGCGGCGAATGGGACAATGCCGAAAAGCGCAGCGGCGCGGTCCACCTGCCGCACGGCACGGATCGGTTCGAGGCAAGCAGCCCGTTCGACTATCCCGGTCGGGCGGAGGTGCTGATCGTCACCGACATCAAACGCGGCGACATCGCCGCCCTGTCCGGCGCCTATGCCCGGCTGATCGAAGCGGCGGGCGGCGGCACGCTGGGCCTGTTCACCGCGATCCGGCGGTTGCGCGCGGTTCATGCCCGCATCGCCGACCGGCTGGCGCGGGGCAGCCTGCCGCTCTACGCCCAGCATGTCGATCCGATGGATACCGGCACGCTGGTCGACATCTTCCGCGACGATCCCCGCGCTTCGCTGCTGGGCACCGATGCGTTGAGGGATGGCGTCGATGTGCCGGGCCATTCGCTGCGGCTTGTCGTCATGGAGGGCGTGCCCTGGTCCAAGCCATCCGTGCTGCACGCGGCCCGGCGTCTGGCCGGAGGGGGCAACGCCTATGATGACCGGCTGATCCGCGCGCGGCTGGCCCAGGCCTTCGGCCGGCTCATCCGCAGGGCCGAGGACAAGGGGAGTTTCGTCATCCTGTCCGCCGCCATGCCAAGCCGGCTGCTGAGCGCCTTCCCCCCCGGCACACCCGTCCGCCGGCTGACGCTGGATGAAGCGATCATCGCCGTCAGCGCCCGGACCAGCAGCGAAACCCTTGGCGAAAGCCGCAGCATCGGGCATCAGGGAGACGAATCCGGCTTGCCCCGACAGGAGAGACAATGAAGCGGCTGACCCTGTTGCGACACGCCAAATCGGACTGGGACGACCCGGTGGCGCGCGACTTCGACCGCCCGCTCAATCGCCGCGGGGAAAAGGCGGCCCGGCTGATGGGGCAATTCGCCGCCAAGGAAAATATGCAGTTCGACCGGTTGGTCGCCTCCCCCGCCGCGCGCGTGGTGCAGACGCTGGACGCTTTTTTTTCGGACTATGGCCGGACGCTGGACCCCCATTGGGACCGGCGCATCTATCTCGCCTCCTCGGCCACGCTCCTCGACGTCGTGCGCGACCTGCCGGACGATACGGACATGGTGCTGATGGCGGGGCATAATCCCGGTTTCGAGGAATTGATCCTGGACCTGGTCCCCGATGACGGCGCGAGCCCGCTGCGCGAGGATGTGGAGGTCAAGTTCCCGACCGCCAGCCTCGCCGTCATGGACCTGGCGATCGACCGCTGGGCCGAAGCGCGGCCCGCTGTCGCGACGCTGCAAAGCTTCACCCGCCCGCGCGACCTGGACCCGGCGCTGGGGCCGGGTTCGCGCTGATCGGACCGGCATGACACCGATCGTCTGGCGCCACGCCGACGCCGGGGACGCGGCTGCGCTGTCGATCCTGGGCAGCGCCACCTTCCTGGCCAGCTTCGCGCATGACCATCCTGGTCCGGCCCTGTTGGCCCATGTCCGCATCGCGCATGGCGAAACCTATTATCAGGCCGCGCTCGGCGATCCGGCGCAGACGATCCTGCTCGGGGAAACGCCGCTCGGCGCGCCGGTCGGCTATGCGATGCTGACGCCGCCCGACCTGCCGGTGCCTGTCGATGCGGATCGCGATCTGGAGTTGAAACGCATCTATCTGTTGCATGGCTGGCAGGGGGGCGGCCATGGCGACCGGCTGATGGCGCTGGTGGAGGAAGCGGCGCGCAAACGCGACGCCCAACGATTATTGCTCGCCGTCTACCCCCAGAATGATCGCGCGCGGCGCTTTTACGCGCGGCATGACTTTGTCCAAATCGGGGAAATGACCTTCATGGTCGGGGACGTGCCGTTCCGCGACCTGGTCTTCGCGCGGACATTGTAGAGCGGCTTGCGCAACGCAAGCGCGGTCCCTGCCTCAGACTTTGAGCGCCCTCGCCAGGGCAGTGCGCACGCCCTCCAGGCGGGTCAGCACATCATCGGCCGGTGGGCAAGCAGGCGCGGGCGGCAGCGCGCCATCGCCATCCGCCAGCGCCTTCTGCGCGCCCTTCACGGTAAAGCCCTCGACATGCAGGAGATGGTGGATGCGTCGCGCCAGCAGCACATCCCCCGGCCGGTAATATCGGCGGTTGCCCGATCGTTGGAGCGGCCGCAACTGAGGAAAGCGCGTTTCCCAGTAGCGCAATATATGTTGGGGCAGGCCAAGCTCTCCGGCCAGCTCGCTAATGGTGAGAAATGCCCCCTCCGCTTTTTTCATGACCGGAATGTTGCACTGATCAGCCCGGTAACGTCAACTGCCCCAAAGGACGGTCGCAACGGAAAAGCGGCGAATAATAGCGCAGTTCAGGCGACCCGGTCGCGCATCGTCTGGCTGGCGCGAAAGGTCAGCACCCGACGCGGCTCGATCGGCACTTC
Organism: Sphingobium sp. C100; assembly: GCF_000508185.1. Classification (GTDB taxonomy): domain Bacteria; phylum Pseudomonadota; class Alphaproteobacteria; order Sphingomonadales; family Sphingomonadaceae; genus Sphingobium. The sequence continues at coordinate 11,718 of NZ_AYOY01000175.1, forward strand.
GACCCCGGTCTTGGGATTGCGCCCCATGCGCTGCGTCTTGTCGCGCAGAACGAAGGTGCCGAAGCTGGAAATCTTCACATTCTCGCCCCGTTCCAGAGCGTCAGACATATGGTCGAGGATGGATTCGACCAACGCCGCCGCCTCGGCTCGCGACAGGCCGACATGCCGATTGAGGCTTTCCGCAAGATCCGCGCGCGTCAACGTGCCAGTGTCGCTCATCTTCGTCCCCTCTCAGCCGATTTCTACGGCCACCCCCCGATGGCCAGAGGCAAATCTGACTGATTCGCGGTGATTCGGCAAGCGAGACCAAGGAATCACAGCCGCAGGACGCAGGCTCCCCAGGTGAAGCCGCCGCCCATGGCCTCCAGCACGACCAGATCGCCCGACTTGATGCGCCCGTCGCGCATGGCGACATCCAGCGCCAGCGGCACCGACGCGGCCGACGTATTGGCATGGCGATCGACCGTCATCACGACCCGTTCAGCCGGCAGCTTGAGCTTGCGCGCCGTCGCGTCCAGGATGCGGGCATTGGCCTGATGCGGCACCAGCCAGTCGATATCGGCGGGAACGAAGCCAGCCATCGCCATCACCTCGGTCAGAACCGAGGCGAGGTTGACCACCGCATGGCGGAACACTTCCTGCCCCTTCATGCGCAGCTTGCCGACCGTCTGCGTCGTCGATGGGCCGCCATCGACATAGAGAAGCTGGTTATAGCGCCCATCGGCATGGAGCTTCGCCGCCAATATGCCGCGCGCGCCATCCGCGCTTTCTTCCGCGCCCAGCACGATCGCTCCGGCGCCATCGCCGAACAGGACGCAGGTCGCGCGGTCCTGCCAGTCGAGAATGCGGCTGAAAGTCTCCGACCCGATCACCAGCGCGCGATTGGCGGCGCCCGACCGGATCATGCTGTCGGCGACCGTCACAGCGTAGAGGAAGCCGGAACAGACGGCCGCCACGTCGAAGGCGACGCAGTCGTTGATGCCCAGCGCCGCCTGCACCTTGGTCGCGGCGGCGGGGAAGGTCTGGTCGGGGGTCGCCGTCGCCAGGATGATAAGGTCGATATCCTGCGGCTCCAGCCCCGCCGCGTCCAGGGCCGCGCGGGCGGCATCGGTCGCCAGCGTCGCGGTGGTTTCGCCCTCGCCCGCAATATGCCGGGTGCGGATGCCGGTGCGCTCGACGATCCATTCGTCGCTCGTATCGACGCTTTGCGCCAGTTCCGCATTGGTGACGACGCGCGCGGGCAAGGCGGACCCTGTCCCCAGGAGAATTGAACGACGGATCACTTGACGGGCTGCTCCAGCTTCGATGCGACGGAACCCATCTCTTCCACCCCCGCCATGTCGGCGGCGATGCGGCGGGTGATATCTTCTTCGAGCAGACGCGCCGCGACATGGACGGCATTGGCCACGCCCTTTTCGTCCGCGCTGCCGTGGCTTTTCACCACGACGCCATTGAGGCCGAGGAAAACGGCGCCATTATGATTGTTGGGATCAAGATGATGCTTGAGCAGATGCATCGCCGGCTTGGAAATCAGGAAACCGATTTTCGACCGGATCGAGCTGGTAAAGGCCTTGCGCAGAACATCCGTGACGAAGCGCGCGGTGCCTTCGGCCGTCTTGAGCGCGACATTGCCGGAAAAGCCGTCGCACACGATGACGTCGGTGTCGCCGCGGGAGATTTTGTCGCCTTCGGTGAAGCCCTCGAACCGGATCGGGAGATTGCCGGCGGCCCGCAGCACCGCGGCGGCGTCGCGGATCTCGTCCGTGCCTTTCAACTCTTCCGTTCCGATGTTGAGCAAACGGACGCGCGGACGCTCGATATCGAACGCGATCCGCGCATAGGCCGCGCCCATCACCGCAAACTGCACCAGATTGCGGGCGTTGCATTCGGTGTTGGCGCCCAGGTCCAGCATGATGGCGTCATTGTCGCCCAAAGTCGGCAGCATCGCCGCCAGCGCCGGACGATCGACGCCCGGCATGGTGCGCAGCGCGAGCTTCGCCATAGCCATCAGCGCGCCGGTATTGCCGGCGGACACGGCTGCGCCGGCCTCGCCCGCCTTCACGGCAGCGATGGCCATCGCCATGGAACTGCTCTTCTTGCGGATCGCCACGCTCGGCTTGTCGGCGCCATCGACGACCGTAGCGGAATGCACGACTTCCGACGCGGCCCGCAAATTGGGGTGACGGTCAAGCGCCGCCTTGATCCGCGTTTCGTCGCCAAACAGGGCGAAGCGCAACCCGTCATGGCGACGGCGGGCCAAAGCGACCCCTGCCATCATCACGCGCACGCCTTCATCCCCGCCCATCGCGTCGATTGCGATTCGCGGCTGGCTGGACACTGTCAGGTCACCCCTTTGCGGAGTAGAGGAACGACTTACGCCCCGACGGCGACGATTTCGCGGCCGTTATAGTGACCGCAAGCATCGCACAGATTGTGCGGGCGCTTGAGTTCACCGCAGTTCGAGCATTCCTGGAAGGCCTCGACGCGCAGCGAGTCGTGGCTGCGGCGCATACCGCGACGGGAGGGAGAAGTTTTCCGCTTGGGGACAGCCATGTCGGCACCTTGTTCCGTATATTGATCTGGTTGTGCGACTGGCCGGTTTCCGAAGAGACACGGACGCCAACGGCGCCGCAGACCCATGCGGCCCGGATGATCGCGAAGCCCTGCGCCTATAGCGCTTTTTGTCGGACGCGCAAGTCCTTCCTTGCCCCTGCGGCCGGGCAGCTTAGGGTGCCGGGCGCAAATAAAGGGGATAAAGCCATGTTGTTGCCGATCACGCTGACCTTCGCCGCGGCCTGCGCGCTGCTCAACCTGTGGCTGGGGATTCGCTGCGCCCGGTTCCGCATCAAGGACAAGATCCTCCACGGCGATGCCGGCCATGGGTTGCTCGCGCGGCGGATGCGGGCGCAGGCCAATTTCATCGAATATACGCCGATCGTGCTGATCCTGTGCGCGCTGATCGAACTGGCGATCGGCGCGTCGCTGTGGTTGTGGATCGCAGCGCTCCTCTATGTGCTGGCCCGCGTCGCCCATGCGTTCGGCATGGATGCCGACAATCCCACGCTCTGGCGCGGCGCAGGCGCGCTGCTCACATGGATCATCATGGTCGCGCTGGCGATCATGGCGCTGATGACCGCCTATCATGCGACCCGCGCCCTGCCCGCACCCCCTGCCCTGGCGGCGCAGGTCTAGACTGGCCTCACCGCGCCAGCACCGAATCGGCGACGAAGGGATTGGTGCGGCGCTCATGGGCGAAATTGCTCATCGGGCCATGGCCGGGCACGAAAGCCGTTTCGCCACCCAGCGGCCACAGCTTGCCGGTGATCGCGTCGATCAGATCCTGATGATTGCCGCGCGGGAAATCAGTGCGGCCGATCGCACCCTGGAACAACACGTCGCCGACGATGGCGAGCTTGCTGGGCGCATGATGGAAGACGACATGGCCGGGCGTATGACCGGGGCAATGCAGGACGTCGAGTGTCAGGTCGCCGACCGTCACCTGCTCGCCATCCACCAGCCAGCGATCCGGCTCGAAACTTTCGCCCGGCACGTTCCAGCGCTTGCCGTCGTCGGCCAGGCGTTCGATCCAGAAGCGGTCATCCTCATGCGGCCCTTCGATCGGCACGCCCAGGTCGCGGGCCAGCACGCCCGCCTGCCCGCAATGGTCGATATGGCCATGCGTCACCAGCAGCTTTTCGATGCTCACCCCATGATCGGCCGCCGCCTTCTTCAACACGGGCAGGTCGCCGCCCGGATCGACGAAGGCGCCGCGCATGGTGTGGGTGCACCAGAACAGGGTGCAATTCTGCTGGAGCGGCGTGACGGGAATGAGGACGGCTTTGAGCGGCGGCATGGTCATGCCCCCGATGTGGCGAAGCCGCGCGCTCGGCGCAAGGGTTCAGTCGGCGCCCAGCGGGATCGGTTCGGCGAGGCTGATGCCGTCCAGCACCTTTGCCGTCTCATCACGCACGCGCAGCATGATCCGGTGCAATCGACATTCGGATTCGGGCAGGCAGTTGGTGCAGCTTTCATGCGCGAAGCGGCTGGCGCAGGGGGTGAGCGCCAGCGACCCGCGGGTCAGGCGGACAATGTCGCCATAGCTGACATCGACCGGCGCCAGCGCCAGCCAATAACCCCCGTCCCTGCCCCGCTGGGTCGCCACCAGCCCTTCGCGCGACAGTTCGGACAGGATGACGGTCAGGAACTTGGCCGGGATATTCTGCCGCGTCGCGATCTCGTTCAGGGGAACCGGACCCTGGCGATAACGATCGGCGAGATGCTGGAGCGCGCGGATGGCATAACGGGTCTTCTGGGACAGCATGGCTCCGTTATTCGCGTGCGCCGGTCGTTTGACAAGCGCTTAGGGCATGGGGACGGGCCAAGATCATCCGCAGAAGACCGCGCGCGCCGTCAAACTTCACCGTCACCCCGGCCTTGAGCGGGAATTGCAGCATGACGAACAATATGGCGGGCCCGACCCAATTTCGTCATCCCAGCGAAAGCTGGGATCTCAGGCAACGACGCGCCAGACCCACTGAGACCCCAGCCTTCGCTAAGGTGACGACCAAGGGTCCAGAAAAGCCGCCATTCCGCTCTCCATCCGTTCCAGCCCTGAAATTGCCCGCGCGCCCTAGGGGGCTGGCGTCATCGCCGCGCGTGCCTGGGCCGGGAAGTCGCTGAAGATGCCGTCGACGCCCGTGCGCACGATGGCGCTGACATAGCCGGCAAAATCGCCGCGCCCTTCCGGATCGTCCGACCGCTGATATTGGGCGGGCAGGAAAATATTCTCCATCCGCAGCGTCCAGACATGGACCTGCAAGCCCGCATCATGGGCGCGCCCGACCAGCGCCGTCGCTCCCTCCGGCGCCAGCACGAGCGCGGCCGACGGGCCGATGCCGTCGGCATAGCTGGCAATGTCGCCCAGCCCCTGCACGCTCAGCATCTCGTCATAGGTCGTGCCCGGCAGGTCCGCCGGACCGCCCTCGGCATCGACAAGCTGGATGAGGCGCAGCCGCGTGGCGGCGCGCAGCGCCTTGAGGTTGCCGACTTCGAAGGACTGGATGAAGACCGGGTCCGCCGCGGTCATATAGCCAAAGCGGCTCAGCAGTTCGAGCAGGGGCGCCTGTTGGGGCAGGCCGATGCCGGCGAAATAGCTGGGATGCTTGGTTTCGGGATAGAGGCCGATGCGCCGGCCGGTCTCCGCCTCCTTGGCGCGGACCAGCTTCAATATCTCCTCGAAGGTCGGGATCTGATACAGGCCGTCGAAGCGCTTGTTGGCCGGCCGCACGTCGGGCAGTCGCTCACGGGCGCGCAGCGTGCGCAGTTCGGCGAGCGTGAAATCCTCTGTGAACCAGCCCGCCATCTCGACCCCGTCGATGGTCTTGGTCGTCTTGCGATCGGCAAATTCGGGATGGCTGGCAACGTCCGTCGTGCCGCCAATCTCATTTTCATGGCGCGCGACCAGGACGCCGTCCTTGGTCAGCACCAGATCAGGCTCGATATAATCGGCGCCCTGGTCGATCGCCCGCTCATAAGCGGCAAGCGTATGTTCGGGCCGTTCGCCGCTGGCGCCGCGATGGGCGATCAGGATCGGTTCGGCCGCCAGCGCGGAAGGCGCGACGGCAAGGGGGGTGAGGCTCATGAGCAGGATCGTCCCGATGCGCAGCAGCCCCCGCCCGATCACGCCTTCACGCCTTGCAGCGCATTTTCATAGGTCGTGGCCTTGAAGCCGATGATCGTGCCCTTGCCGGTGTCCAGGATCGGGCGCTTGATCATCGAGGGGTTGGCCATCATCAACAGGATCGCCTTGTCAGCGTCGATATGCGCCTTGTCGCCCGCATCCAGCGCCTTGAAGGTGGTGCCGGAGCGGTTGAGGATGGTTTCCCAGCCATGCTCCATCACCCATTCCTCCAGCCGTTCCTTGTCCACGCCCGACACCTTATAGTCGTGGAAGCCATAGGCGACGCGTTCATTGTCCAGCCAGTTGCGGGCCTTCTTGATCGTGTCGCAATTCTTGATGCCGTACATGGTTATCATGGTGCTAGCCCCTGTTGCCTTCTGAAGTTACCCTTTGAAGGCGGTGACTTCGATTTCGATCTTCATTTCCGGCTTGATGAGGCCGACCACGACGCAGCTTGCGGTCGGACGAATGTCGCCGAAAACGGGCGCCGTCGCTTCGCCCAGATCGTCCCAATAGGCCGGGTCGGTTATGTAATAAGTGACGCGGACCACATCGGCGAACGAGAAACCCGCCTGCTCCAGCGCGGCGCCGATCACCTTGAGCGCGTTGCGACCCTGCTCCGCCACGCCCTCGGGCATGATCTTCGTCTCCGGGTCGGTGCCGGTGGTGCCGGCGACGAAGCACCAGTCGCCCTGGACGACGGCGCGCGAATAGCCGACCTGCGCCTCAAAGGGCGAACCGGAGGAAATAAGCTGGCGGGGCATGAGGATTCCTGTTGCACTGCGAAAGGGATCGCGTGCGCCTTTGCGCCCTCATCGCCCCCCTGTCCAGCGCTTTTGCCGGAACAGCCGCCGCGCCGGCCCGTTGAGGGGGATCATCCATTGCAGCCAAGGAGAGACGCAATGACGCGCCCTACCCCCGACCATGAACTGCCCGACCGTGAACGGGAAGACAATAGCGAGCAGGCCGAAGCCGGCAGCCAGGCGCAGGATGTCGCCGCCGACGCGGCCACGCGCACGGTCGACCTCAGCGAAGACAGCGAGCGCGGCGGGCGGCCCAACCCCGCGCAGATCATCCCCGACGATACCGAGGATCTGGTCGAAAAGATGAACGCGATGGACCAGTCGGGCCGGATCGACATGGACGCCTTTACCGGCGAGCCGCAGATGGACGATGAAGAAGATGTGCTGGGCGACACCGAGGATGCGGATGAGGAGGACGGGTTGCCCTGAAGCCTTTCCCCGTCAGGCGGCCGCGCCGCCCTCCAGCCCGAAATTGATCATGCCCCGCGCCATATGGCCAAGCGCCTGCGCCATGGCGTCGCCGATGGCCGGGTCCATATCGTCATCGCCGGCGATGGCGCAGGTCATGGCCGTGGCCCATTGATCCGCGAGCGCCGGCGTGATCGGAAAGGCGCGATGCAGCGACATGACGCACTGACCACGATCGAACCAGGCGCGCGGTCCGCCGAGCCAGCCCGACAGGAACAGGGTGAGACCATGACGCACCGGCGCGAGATCAGCGGCATGGAGCGCGCGCAGATCGGCATAGACCGGGTCCGTTTCGAGCAGGTCATAGAAGCGATCGACGATGGCGCGGACGACTGGTTCGCCGCCGATACGCAGATAGGGGCTGGCGGCGGCGGTCATGGTTCGGCTCCGTTTCGGATGGTCCGTTCCAGCATGGCAGGCCGCGCGACCCTGGCATTGATCCCGGTCAAAGACGGGACGCCGCCGGATCGGTGAGAAGCTGGAGCGGGTTTAACCAACTGTTTGCCGATGGCGCGTTAGATCGGCGGAATGGCAGGACGGGAAACCAGACGGCGACGGCCGTCCCATAAGGATCGCGCGCAACAGGCATGGCTCGCCAATATGCGGCAAGGCGGCGGCGCGCTGCGGTTCAAACCGGCGCGCGCGCGACGGCCGGAGGGGGTCAGCGGGCCGGCGCTGGTCTATATGCTGTGCCTGGGGCTGCTGCTTGGCTGGTATGGGCCGGACTGGGTGCGACAATTCGACTGGCCAACGATCAACGCACCGCAAAGCCGGCCCGCCGACAGCCTGTCCGCCCAATTCACCTTCTGCCACAGCGGCGGCGGGACCAACTGCGTGGTGGATGGCGACACATTCTGGTTCGGAGGGCGGAAATATCGCATCGCCGACATCGACACGCCCGAAACCCATGGACCGCGCTGCGCGGCGGAGGGCGCGTTGGGCGCGCAGGCGACGGCGCGGCTCCAGTCGCTGATGAATGCCGGCCCCTTCTCGCTGGAGGCGGTCGATCGTGATACCGACCGTTACGGCCGCGCCCTGCGGGTGGTGACGCGCGGGGGCGAGTCGATCGGCGCCATGCTGGTCGCCCAGGGCCTTGCCCGCAACTGGGACGGCGCGCGCCATCCCTGGTGCTGACAGGAGGGGCGCTCCGCCCCTCCCGCCCGGCTTAGCGGCAGTTCAGGCTACCGCGATCGATTTCCCGCCCCAGCAGCGCGCCCGCGCCGCCGCCGATCAGGATGCCCGCCACATTGGACTGGCCACGGTCGATCTGGCTGCCGAGCAGGCCGCCCAGCGCCGCGCCGACGATCAGGCCGGTGGTGCCGTCCGACCGGCGGCAATAATAACGGTCGTCATAGCCGCGATAGATGCGGGTGCGCCGGTCGACCCGGATCGGCGCATAGCCGGAGCGATAATAGCGGTCAGGCCGGTAATAACGGCCATAGCGCGGATCGGGCCGGTTATAGTCGTAGCGATAGACGACGCGGCCGGGACGGCGATAAGTGTCACGGCGGTTGCGGCTGGCTCCGCGCACATTGTGGCGGCGGTCGCGCTGCGCCTCGCGCCGGTCCTTGCTACGATCGCGCTGCGCTTCGCGGCGATCCTTCGCGCGGTCCCGTTGGGCATGGCGCACATCCTTGCGATATTCGCGGGCGTCGCGGCTGTGCTGGGCCAGCGCCGGAGTGGCGGCAATGCCGCTCAGGGTCATGGCGCCGAGCGACATGGCGGCCAGCGCGCGTTTGAACAGGGGAGTCATGGGTCGAGGTTCCTTCCCTCAATGAATGTCATGGTCCTAGAACCCGTGGGTATAAGCAATGTTGCATGAACGGAACAAAACCGCCCGTTCACCGGCCGGACAGGGCGCGCGGGCGGCGGACACGGCCGCGTCGCCCCTCGCCGCTTTCCTGCATTTACGCGGATGGCGACCTGCTGGCGCATATAGCGCGCCGACGGGGGGCGATCGCCAACGGCGCGCCTATGGCGATGGACGGCGGCCAAGAAGCACCGCGCGCAGCCGTCAGAACAGGTTGGCGAGAGTATCGCGGTTGTTGTTGATGACGGCGTCGGCCGTGGCGGTGGATGCTGTGGCCGGCTTGGCACCACCCGCGTCATCGGCCGGCTGATCCTGGCCGGGGCCGACTATCTGGATCGCGGTCAGGATCACCAGCACCGCCCAGAGCAGGGCGAACCAGCGGCTGGTGAAAAGCGAGCGGAGGCGGACACCGAACAACATGGGCGCCATCGATAGGCGCACAGGGTTAAGGAAAGGTCACTCCCGCCGGGGGCGATCATCGACATGTGGCGCGGCAAAGGTCATGGGGCTGGTCAGCACCACCTGCTCGATCCGGGTCGGGCCAAGGCAATGATGACAATGGGCATGGTCGAACAGGGTTTCGATCACCCAGTCCTGCGTCGCCACATCCCACACCGCCCAGGCGTCGCGCGTGACATGGTCGCTGCCGCAAATATGGCAGATATAGGCGTGGCGGGTGACGGGTCGATCGGACATGCGCCCTGCATAGCGCGGGGTCGCGCCATTTTGGCGGGAATTGGGTCCGTTATGGAGGCGTTTCGATCAGTCGGAGGCCTTTCGCAATATGCCTGCTGCGGCGCCCCGGGCGGAAGTTCGGGGCCATTGGACCATGCCAACGCCGAGCGTCATTGAAGGCCCGACCAAAATAGGCGGGATCGGCGAGTGGCACGGTCGATATGGCGTTGTGCGATCAGCCCGGCACGGACCACCGCCCTATGCTGCCATCATTGAATATGAGGTCAAGCTGAGCAGGACCAGCCGGCGGGACGAGTGATCCTAATCATTGAGATCGGATTCAGACGATCATGCCGAGTAATAGGGACGTAATCCGGCATTTCGGCTATGCCCCCAAATCACCGAGCTGCTTTGACACCAAACTTCTTCAAGGGTCCAGTGACCATGTTGACGGTAAGGTCGCTGTCTGTCTGAACAGTGTTACCCGCAATTTGCAAAACCAGATAACCAAAGGCTTTGGCTGGATAACGTCGACCTTCATACTCCACATAGCGATGTCGGGGAGGCTTCCGCCCCGTTCGACGGTATAAATTGCAAAAATCTTCCGCCGTGCATTGATTGTCGATCCAATCCACGGCGGCGATGACATGGCTGGCGCCGACAACCTTAAGAGCATCTTCGAGTGTCACCGCCAAGCCTTCCTTACTCTGCCGCGATCCCCGCCGCCTTGAACATGTCCGGGCCGTCATCCTCGGCATTGGCCGCGTCGCTGCCCTTGATCTTCTGGCGGCGGTCGAAGGCGTCCCATACGTCGTTCCACTGGCCGCGCGTCGCCGCCTTGGAATATTCGGTCGAGCGGGTTTCGAAGAAATTGGCGTGCTCCACGCCGTTCAGCAGCGGGGTGAGCCAGGGGAGCGGATGCTCGTCGATCATGTAGATGGGCTTGAAGCCAAGCTGCCCCAGGCGCCAGTCGGCGATGTAGCGGACATATTTCTTGATGTCCTTGGGCGTCATGCCGGGCACCGGCCCCATTTCGAACACCAGGTCGATGAAGGCGTCCTCGATGCGGACGGTCTTCTGGCACATGTCCATGATGTCGTCCCTGACCGACGGCGTCATGCAGTCGCGTTCCTTCACGAAGGCGTGGAACAGGCGGATGATGCCCTCGCAATGCAGCGTTTCGTCGCGGACCGACCAGCTGACGATCTGGCCCATCCCCTTCATCTTGTTGAAGCGCGGGAAGTTCATCAGCATGGCGAAGCTGGCGAAGAGCTGAAGCCCTTCGGTAAAGCCGCCGAACATCGCCAGCGTCTTGGCAATATCCTCGTCCGTATCGACGCCGAACTGCTGAAGATAATCATGTTTGTCCTTCATTTCCTTATATTGCATGAAGGCGCTATATTCGCTTTCCGGCATCCCGATCGTGTCGAGCAGGTGCGAATAGGCGGCGATATGGACCGTTTCCATGTTGCTGAACGCGGTCAGCATCATCTTGACTTCGGTCGGTTTGAACACGCGGCCATATTTTTCGTGGTAGCAATCCTGCACCTCGACATCCGCCTGGGTGAAGAAGCGGAAAATCTGGGTCAGCAGGTTGCGCTCATGGTCGCTCAGCTTCTGCGCCCAGTCGCGGCAATCCTCGCCCAGCGGCACTTCTTCGGGCAGCCAGTGCAGCTGCTGCTGGCGCTTCCAGAACTCATAGGCCCAGGGATATTCGAAGGGCTTGTAGACTTTGGAGGCTTGAAGAAGGGACATGGACGTTATCCTTGAACTTGAATTTGCAATTTTTGGGTCGAGCGGCGAGCGCGCCGCGGGACCGGATCGGGTTTCATGCGTTGAGCCGCTGCCACCCCAGGCACAGGAGATTGCAGATGGCTGACCTCAGCAACGTGAAGGAACATATGAACGTCGTCGGCGCGGACGGCGTGCATGTCGGCACCGTCGACCATGTCGATGGCGGGCGCATCAAGCTGACCAAGGTCGACAGTCCACAGACGCAGGACGGCGAGGGCGCCAAACATCATTTCATCGACGGCGGCCTGGTGGCCGAGGTCGAGGGCGACACGGTGCGCCTGTCGGCCACCGCGGCAAACGCGGTGACGTTCGAAACGACGGAATGAAGCGACGGGCGCGGCGGCCGATGCCGTCGCGCCCGGCTTCAAACCTTTACTGGCAGGCCAGGCACTCGTCATAGTCGGTGCTCTCGATTTCGAACCTGGGGGCGTCGATCGTGTTGTCGGCTTCCACGCCGCCCGCGAAGCCCGCGCGCTGGACCGATTTGGATCGCAGATAGTAAAGCGACTTGATGCCCAGTTCCCAGGCGCGGAAGTGGAGCATGAGCAGATCCCATTTTTCCACATCTGCCGGGATGAACAGGTTCAGCGACTGCGCCTGGTCGATATAGGGCGTGCGATCGGCCGCCAGTTCAAGCAGCCAGCGCTGGTCGATTTCGAAGCTGGTCTTGAACGTGTCCTTTTCTTCCGGGGACAGGAAGTCCAGATGCTGGACGCTGCCGCCCTTTTCCAGGATGGAGTTCCACACCGCGCTCGAATCCTTGGACTTTTCGACCAGCAACTTTTCCAGATAGGGATTCTTCACCGCGAAGCTGCCCGACAGCGTCTTGTGGGTGTAGATGTTCGCCGGGATCGGCTCGATACAGGCCGACGTGCCGCCGCAGATGATGCTGATCGACGCGGTCGGCGCGATCGCCATCTTGCAACTGAACCGCTCCATCACGCCCTGGTCGGCGGCGTCGGGGCACGGCCCGCGCTCCTGCGCCAGCAACATCGACGCTTCGTTCACCTTGGCGTTGATATGCTTGAAGATGCGCAGGTTCCACGACTTGGCCATCGCGCCTTCGAACGGAATGTTGCGCGCCTGGAGGAAGCTGTGAAAGCCCATGACGCCAAGCCCGACCGAGCGTTCGCGCATCGCGCTATATTTGGCGCGCGCCATTTCCGGCGGCGCGCGGTCGATATAGTCCTGCAACACATTGTCGAGGAAGCGCATGATATCCTCGGCGAAGGTTGGATGATCCTTCCATTCGTCCCAGGTTTCCAGGTTCATCGAAGACAGGCAGCACACGGCGGTGCGGTCATTGCCGAGATGGTCGCGACCCGTCGGCAGGGTGATTTCCGAGCAGAGGTTCGAGGTCGAGACCTTGAGCCCCAGTTCCCGGTGATGCTTTGGCATCATCCGGTTCACGGTGTCGTTGAACACGATATAGGGCTCGCCCGTCGCCAGCCGCACCTCGACCAGCTTCTGGAACAGGGCGCGGGCGTTGACGCTGCCGCGCACCGACTGGTCCTTGGGGCTGCGCAGGGCGAACTCAGCGCCGTCGCGCACCGCTTCCATGAACTCGTCGGTCAGCAACACGCCATGATGCAGGTTGAGCGCCTTGCGGTTGAAATCGCCGCTGGTCTTGCGGATTTCGAGGAACTCCTCGATCTCCGGGTGGGAGATGTCGAGATAGCAGGCGGCCGAACCGCGGCGCAGGCTGCCTTGGCTGATCGCCAGGGTCAGGCTGTCCATCACCCGGACGAAGGGGATGATGCCGCTGGTCTTGCCATTGAGGCCGACCGGCTCGCCAATGCCGCGCACATTGCCCCAATAGGTGCCGATGCCGCCCCCGCGCGAGGCGAGCCAGACATTCTCGTTCCAGGTGTTGACGATGCCTTCCAGGCTGTCGTCGACGCTGTTCAGATAGCAGCTGATCGGCAGGCCGCGTCCGGTGCCGCCGTTCGACAGCACGGGCGTCGCGGGCATGAACCAGAGGCGCGAGATATAGTCATAGACGCGCTGGGCATGATCGGCATCGTCGGCATAGGCGGCCGCGACACGGGCGAAGAGATCCTGATAGCTTTCGCCGGGCAGCAGATAGCGGTCGTTCAGCGTCTCCTTGCCGAATTCCGTCAGCAGCGCATCGCGCGTCGCATCGGTCGTCACCGGGAATCGTCGCGCCAGCACGGTGGAAGAAGAAAGCGGCTCGGCCGCCTTGGCGGGCGCCGGCTTGTTCGTTTCTGTCACTGCTTCCAACACTTCGTCCATCACCATCGCCACGTCGCCCGTACCTGCCTGTCCGCTATCCCGAAAATCCATCACGAGTCCCCAATGTTCCTGTTCCGTTCGATTCGGTCAAGCTGGGCGCAATGAAGCGCGCATCCTAGCATGAACCAATCCGCACGAGCACGGAAATGGGCCCAACCGAGTAGATCGCGGGGGCAAAAATGCCCTTCCATGGGATAGGCTCCCGATAGCGCAATCACAATCTGTTGGGGAACCCCCGTTAACCCGATACAAGGGATAGTGCCACAGCGGGTTTTTGACGCAAGAGGGTAAATGACGGTTCAGGGACTCTGTTCACCGCCGATCCGATTCGATTCACCTCCGTTTAAAAGTGGTGCGGAGCAGCGACGCGCGATCATTCCTTGCCCCGGAAAAAGGCAAGGGGGTGAAAAGCAAAAGAAAAATAAATTTGGCTTGCCACGCAAATGTGCGCGCCGCCGCAGAGGTGACTTTTCCGTGACAAAATGATGACTCGTCACCCCCCGGGCGACAGCAGGCGCGGGTTCCGAATCACGGGCGGCGGCACGCTGCGGCTGCTGGACTTGACGCCCCCAATGCGTATAGCCGCGCCGGTGCAGGGACAGGCCGTGCAGGGCAGGCCGCATAAGATAGGGACTTTGGCAAGATGACCGTCATCAAGACCGCCGATCTGATCGAGAGCGTCGCCGACGCGCTTCAGTTCATCAGCTATTATCATCCGATGGATTATATCCGCGCGCTGGGCAAAGCCTATGAGGCGGAAGCCAATCCGGCGGCCAAGGACGCCATCGCCCAGATCCTGACCAACAGCCGCATGTGCGCGGAGGGGCATCGCCCGATCTGTCAGGACACCGGCATCGTCAATGTCTTCATCAAATGGGGCATGGACTGCCGCCTCGACGACAACAGCCGGTCGATGCAGGATGTCGTCGATGACGGTGTGCGTCGCGCCTATCTGAACCCGGAAAACCGGCTGCGCGCATCGATCCTGCGCGACCCCGCTTTCGCGCGCCAGAACACCAAGGACAACACGCCCTGTGTGCTGAACGTCGAATTGGTGCCGGGCGACAAGGTGATCGTCGATGTCGCGGCCAAGGGCGGCGGCAGCGAGAACAAGACCAAGTTCAAGATGATGAACCCCAGCGATTCCATCGTCGACTGGGTGCTGGACATGATCCCGCAGATGGGCGCGGGCTGGTGCCCGCCCGGTATGTTGGGCATCGGCATCGGCGGCACGGCGGAAAAGGCGGTGGCGCTGGCCAAGGAAAGCCTGATGGACCCGATCGACATGGGCGAACTGAAAGCCCGTGGCCCGCAGAATGATATCGAGCGGATGCGGATCGAGATTTTCGACAAGGTCAATGCGCTGGGCATCGGCGCGCAGGGGCTGGGCGGGCTTTCGACCATCCTCGACGTCAAGATTTACGATTATCCCTGCCATGCGGCGGGCAAGCCGGTGGCGATGATCCCCAATTGCGCCGCCACCCGCCACGCGCATTTCACGCTGGACGGATCGGGCCCGGCCTATCTGGAAGCGCCTAAGCTGAGCGAATGGCCGCAGGTCGACTGGAAGCCGAGCAAGGAAGCGATCCGCGTCGATCTCGACACGCTGACGCCCGCTATGGTGCAAAGCTGGAAACATGGCGACCGGCTGCTCCTCAACGGCAAGATGCTGACCGGGCGCGACGCCGCGCACAAGCGGATCAAGGACATGCTTGGCCGTGGCGAAAGCCTGCCGGTCGATTTCAAGGGCCGGGTCATTTACTATGTCGGCCCGGTCGACCCGGTGCGCGACGAAGTGGTCGGCCCGGCCGGCCCCACGACCGCGACGCGCATGGACGGCTTCATGGACATGATGCTGGAACAGGGTCTGGCCGCCTGCGTCGGCAAGGCCGAGCGCGGCGCGGCCGCCACCGATGCCATCGCCCGGCACAAGAGCGCCTATCTGATGGCGGTCGGCGGCGCGGCCTATCTGGTCGCCCGCGCGATCAAGGAAGCCAGGGTGGTCGGCTTTGAAGACCTGGGCATGGAGGCGATCTACGAGTTCACGGTCGAGGATATGCCCGTGACCGTCGCGGTCGACAGCGAAGGCCAGAATGTCCACCACCTCGCCCCGCTGGTGTGGCAGGAGAAGATCAAGAAGGAAAAGCTGCTGGAAGGCGCATGAGCTTTCAGCCCCTTCGCCGCTTTTGCATTGCATATGGAAAAGACGATTAATCGCCCATGATCCTCCCCGCGCGCAGCGTGGGGAGGGGGACCATTTGCATAGCAAATGGTGGAGGGGAAGCAACTATGCCGCCACGCAGACAAACAGTCGTGAAAGCACGTGAATTGCGGCGCACGCTGTCTCCCCCTGAACTGGCCTTATGGCAGTGGATGCGCATGCGACCGGGCGGCTTCAAGTTCCGGCGACAGCATCCGGCCGGACCTTATATACTGGATTTCTACTGTGCGTCCGCACGGCTGGCGATCGAGGTGGATGGCAGCAGCCATGATTTTGCCGTGCAGATCGCCCATGATGAGCGGCGGGAGGCATGGCTACGGAGCCAAGGCCTGTCAGTTCTGAGGTTTAAGGCCCTCGATGTGCTGGGCGACATCGACAGCGTGACGCGGCACATCCTTGATCGTTGCGCATCTCCCCTCCACCGTCCTGCGGACGGTCCCCCTCCCCCCGCTTCGCGCGGGGAGGATTAGGGAACCCAGGTCCTCGCTCCGCATTCTCTCCGGCACCCCATGCCGGAGCACGTCCCATGTCCTTCACCCAGCTCGACCCGCCTATCCCCGTCGACATCATCGGCAAGGGCAAGGGCCATGCCTTCGCCGTCATCGATTATGGCCAGGAACATAATCTCATCTGGGTGACCGGGCTGAGCGAGTCGGGGGAAATCTGGTGTGCGCCCAATCCGCTGGTGCGATTGCAGGCCAACTGGACGATGGGACGCGACACGGATTGCGGACCCGACTGGAAAAATGCCATGCTGGCGCCGATCAAGCCAAGCTGACGAACAGGCGCGCCGCTCCAGAGAGCGACGCGCCTGTTGCCGATCGAACGCGGGGGTGTCCTCCCCCCC